>JBGQKY010000032.1:0-19373 GCA_041499745.1 Gaiellaceae bacterium | reverse complement strand
CCGGTGCCGTTCGAGATCACGTAGACGTAGTTGAAGACCCACGAGACCATCGTGATCGCCTCGACCACGACGTAGAACGCGATCACGCCCGCGAGCTGCGGCACTGTTACGTAGCGGTGCAGCCGGAAGAAGCGGGCGCCGTCGACGCGCGCCGCCTCGAAGGTCTCGACCGGCAGCGAGAGCAGCCGTGCGAGGAAGAGGATGACGCCGAAGCCGAGCTCCTTCCAGACGATCACGCCGGTCATCGTCCAGAGCGCCCAGCCGGGTTGGCCGAGCCAGTCATAGGCGATCGACCCGAGGCCGATCCCGCGCAGCGCCTTGTTGACGAGCCCGTCCAGCTGCAGCATCTGCCCGAAGATCACCGCGACGACCGGAATCGGCAGGACGTACGGGAGGAACACGGTCACCCGGTGGAAGCGCCATCCGCGCAGCGCCTCGAACAGGAGGACCGACAGGAGCAGCGCGAGGACCACGAGCACCGGCACCGCGAGCAACAGCCGCGCGTTGTGCTCGAGTGCCGTCTGGAACGTCGGGTCGGTCACGGTCAGCCTGAAGTTGTCGAGGCCGACCCAGTGGCCGCGATGCTCGAGCGACTGGCGCACGAGCTCGACCATCGAGTACCCGAAGATGAACGCGACGACTGCGAAAGCGGGTGCGATCCAGACAAGCGGCTCGGCGCGGCCGAGCCGCAAGCGTCGCCTGCGGCGGCGCGGGCCGATCGAACTCGCGACAAGCGCTTCGGGGGCGCTCAAGCGAGCGCCCCCGCGAGCGAGTTTCCTACTTGTACGACTTCGACCACGTCGCGAAGTTGGCGATGAGATCGCGGTTCGTGCGACGGATCCTCGCAGCAATCTGCTCCGACGCCTGCGCGGCCTTCTGCGCGTCGATCTTGCCCGCGAGCAGGAGCTGCGCCTGCGCGAAGTTCGCCTTCGAGTCGAACTCCGTCGGGATGAAGTTCTCGAGGTACGGCGCGCCGTTCTTCACGAGGTTGAACAGCACCTTCTGCTGCGGCAGCGTGATCAGCTTCGTGTTGAACCGATCGTCCGCCGGAAACGCGCCCGTCTTCTTGAACCACGCAGCCATCCGCTCCGGGGTGTGCATGAACATGATGAAGTCCGCGTCGACCTCGGGATACTTCGTCCATGCGGTGATGCCGACCGTCTGGGACGTCGACCCGAGCCGCCCGGCATAGGGGCCACTCCCCCACTTCGGCATCGCCATCACGCCGACCTTCGACACGCCCACCTCCGTGACGAACTTCTTGACGTCCGAGCCGGCCGTGACCGTCATCGCCGCCTTGCCGTCCGACCACTTCTGTTGGCCCTGATAGAGCTGTACCGAATTGATGTCCTTGTTCCAGCAGTTGTGGTCGCGGAGTTGCTGGAGCCTCGTCCACCACGCCGCGTGCTTGGCGTCGGTGAACTTCTGCTTCCCAGCAACCGCCCCCAGCACGTCGCCCACCGACCCCACGCCCTGGGCGCCGATGATCGAGTAGAGCCAGCCGCCGAACCAGCCGTCGCTGATCCCGCCGGCGAGCGGCGTGACGCCCGCCGCGTTCAGCTTGTCGCACGCCGCGAGCAGCTGCGTCCACGTCCTGGGCGGAGCGACACCTGCTTTCGCAAGCACGTCCTTCCGATAGAGGACGGGGAAGGACGGCTGCACGTACCAGCCCGCGGTCCACACCTTGCCGTTGTACGTGTCCTCGGCGGTGTTGATGTAATGCTTCAGCTCGGCCGCGGGGATGTAGTCGGACACCGGCTTCGTCGAGCCTGCCCACGCGTCCTCGAGCGACCAGATGCCGCCCCAGAAGTACTGAAGGTCCGGGCCCTTCTTCGCCGCAGCCGCCGCCTTGAACGCAGGCACGAGCCCGTTCGTCGTCTCGAGGACCGTCTTGATCGTCACGTTCGGGTGCTTCTTGTGGTACAGCGCGACCGTCTCCGCGAGCCACGCCTTCGCGCCCGCAGCCTCCTGCTCGCCCCACCACCACATCGTCAGGTTCACGGGGCCGGTCGGGAACGCCTTCGCGGCCGCTCCGCCGGCGGGCGCCGATCCGCGAGCCGTGGCCGCTCCAACTGCCAGAGCCGCCACGGCGCCCGCCACAAGCAGCGCCGCGCTTGCCCGTCGCCGTCCAGTCATCGATGCTCCTTTCGTTCGCCTTCCAACCAGTCGTTCGTCCGAGGTCACAGCTCCAGCCCGTGGCCGGAGAGGATCTCGCAACCGTCCGCCGTCACCAGCACCACCCGCTCGACACGCACGCCTTCGTCGTGCTCGTAGCAGCCCGGCTCGAACGCGACGACCATCCCCGCCTCCAGAACCGTTCCCGACCCCGGCACGATTCGCGGTTCCTCGTGCCAGTCGCAGCCGACACCGTGGCCGGAGTGATGCGGGTAGTCGAGCCCGTCGCGCGCGAGCGCGTCGAGGTCGCCGGCGACCACACCGGGTCGCACCGCATCGAGCACCCGCGCCAGCCGGTCGGACGCGTGCCGATGGTTGGCGAGCGCGCCCGCCGAAGGCTCTCCAAGCGCGAAGGTCGCACACGAGTCGCCCCAGTACCCTGCCCGCCTCGGCACCAGATCGCAGAGCACGAGCTCGCCTTCCGCCATCGTGCGGTTCTCGGGCGCTCCACCGGTCGCGGCAGTCCGCGGGCCGGCGACGAGGTCGGCGAGGATCGGCGTTCGCGCGCCCGCGGCGGACTCGATCGCGCCGCGCACGAGCGCCCAGAGCTCGAGCTCTGTCAGTCCGGGCTCCGCCCGCAGCCTCGCCTCTCGCTGCCCGACGTCGCAGAGCTCGATCGCGGCGCGAATCAGCGGCAGCTCGTCGGAGTCCTTGACCGCGCGGACACGGGCGAGCTCCGAGCCGACGTCGATCCAGTCGAGGCCCGCGGCGAGCGCGGCGGGTAGCGCGCCCGCCTCGACGCCGACTGGACGCCCGCCGACGACCTCTGCGAGCGGGCGGGACGCTTCTCCGACCGCGTCGAGAGGCTCGACCGAGAAGCCCCGGTACGAGCGCACCTCGCAACCTGTGGCCGCGGCGCCATCGGCGTCGTCGTCGCTCACGATCAACACCGGCGCTTCATCTCCCGCGACCAGGGCAAGAGCCGGGAGGCTGAACGGACTCGGGCCGCTGTCGATCTCCGCCGCGAAGCCCGTCAACCACGCGACGGTCGCCGGCGTGCTCGCCAGCAGCGCCTCCACGCCGGCGCGCCGCGCCACGTCGAGCGCACGCCGCCGCCTCTCCATCAGAAAGTCACCGTCAAGCCGCCGTCGACCGTCAGGACCTGCCCGGTTACGTACGAGTTCCCGGAGCTCGCGAGCCAGGCGACCTGAGCCGCGATCTCCGACGGCTGCGCGTACCGTCGAATCGGCAGCTTGCCGTAGCGCACGTAAATGTCGTTGAACCAATCACTGTCGAGCTCGTTGACGCCGTCGACGACCGCCATGCGCGTCGCAACGAATCCCGGTGCGACCGCGTTGACGAGCACGCCGTGGCGCGAGAATTCGATCGCAAGCGTGCGCGTCGCCTGCTCGAGCCCGCCCTTGGCGACGTCATACGAGAGCGCCAGCTCCTCTCCGAAGCGGCCGTGGATCGACGTGATGTTCACGATGCGCCCGTAACCACGCTCGATCATCCCGCGCGCGGCACGCGTCGCGAGGAAGACCGGAGCGTCGAGGTTGACGGCGAGCACGCGCCGATACGACGCGAGACTCAGCTCGACCGCCTGTGCGGGCTCGAAGATGCCCGCGTTGTTGACGAGGATGTCGAGCGATCCGAGTCGCTCCTCGACCTCGCCCACGAGCGCGTCGAGGTCGTCCGTCTTCGCGAGATCACGTTGGATCGCCAGGACGTCCGCGCCGAGGTCGTCGACCGGCTCGACGTCGACGGTCGCGACCGCCGCGCCCTCGGCGACGAAGCGTTCGACGATTGCGCGGCCGATGCCGTTCGCCCCGCCCGTCACGAGCGCACGCCGTGCGTCGAGCAGTCTCATCACGTGCGCCTGCTTTGTGTTGGAATGGTCCGATGCGCACGCCTGCCCGCCTGTCGATCTCGTCCGTGGAGACCATCCCAATTCGAGTGCCGCTCGTGCGACCGTTTCGCGGTAGCCACTATCAGATGACGCACCGCTCGACGATCGTCGTCCGGATCACGACCGACGACGGAATCGTTGGTGAGGCATACGCCGGCGACGAGGACTCGAGTCTGCTCGAGATCGATCGCATCGTCAACGACGAGCTCGCTCCGAAGCTGATCGGCGAGGACGCGTACGCGATCGAACGCTGCTGGGAGCTGCTGCGGCCCGCGACCTTCGACATCCTCCGCGACCGGCGCCTCGGCCTCGTCGCCTGCGCCGGCGTCGACGCCGCGCTGTGGGACGCCGTCGGCAAGGCGCTCGGCCAGCCGCTGTGGCGTCTCTGGGGCGGCTATCGCTCGCGCCTGCCGATGATCGCGATCGGCGGCTACTACGACGCGAGCACCGATCTGCCGACCGAGGTGAACGGCCTGCTCGAGCTCGGCGTCGGCGGCATGAAGCTGAAGGTGGGTGGTCTCGACCCCGATGCAGACGGGGTGCGGGCACGGACCGTACGGGAGGTAGCGGGCGACGACTTCATCCTCGCCGCCGACGCGAACCAGGCGTGGACGCCCCGGGAAGCAATTCGATTCGCCCGCCTCGTCGAGGACCTCGACCTCGTCTGGCTCGAGGAACCGTGCCGCTGGCACAACGACCTCCGCGCGATGCGAGACGTCCGCTTCGCCGCCGGCGTTCCCCTCTGCGCGGGGCAGAGCGAGTACTCGGCGGCCGGCTGCGGCGAGTTGATCGTGCAGGGAGCGGTCGACGTCTGCAACTTCGACTCGTCGTGGTCGGCCGGTGCGACGGAGTGGCGTCGCGTGGCCGGCATCGCGCACGCCTTCGACGTGCAGATGGCGCACCACGAGGAGCCGCAGATCGCAGCGCATCTGCTCGCCTCGATCCCGCACGGAACCTTCGTGGAGTGCTTCCACCCCGACCGCGACCCGATCTGGTGGAACCTCGTCGCCAACCGGCCGGGGCTCGAGAACGGCTCGATCCAGCTGAGCGACGCGCCAGGCCTCGGCTGGGAGCTCGACGAGGAGTACCTCGAGGCACACCGCGTGCAGCGGTAGGCGCTCAGCGGACAAGGACAGAGTTCCCGCTCTCGGGGTCGAAGAGATGGATCCGCGCGAGATCGACGGTCAGACTCACGCGCTGCCCCGGCTCGGCGCTCGTGCGTGGATCGAGCCGCGCCGAGAGTGCGCCGGCGAGCTCGACCGACCGCTCCCCGATCTCGACGACGTCGAGCCCGGCGACGCGGAAGTACGCGTACGTCTCGGGCCCGAGCTGCTCGGTCACCTCGATCTCGGCGGGCAGGACTGCGAGGCCGTCCTCGGCAGAGAGCCGCGGGTCGGCGAACTCCTCCGGCCTGAGCCCGACCAGGACCTCCTGGGGAGCGGCGCCCAGGGCCGCCCGCACCTCCTCGGGAAGCACAAACCGGTGGGGCCCGAGCGCCACGCCGTCCGCGTCGAGCCGGCCCCGGATGAAGTTCATCGGCGGGCTGCCGATGAAGCTCGCGACGAACGTGTTCTGCGGATGCTGGTAGAGACCCTGCGGCGTGTCGACCTGCTGCACGACGCCCTTGTTCAGCACGACGACGCGCTGCCCGAGGGTCATCGCCTCCGTCTGGTCGTGCGTGACGTAGATCGTCGACACGCCGAGCCGGCGATGGAGCTTCGCGAGCTCCCCTCGCATCTGCACCCTAAGCTTCGCGTCGAGGTTCGAGAGCGGCTCGTCCATGAGGAACACCTGCGGGTGCCGAATGATCGCCCGCCCCATCGCCACGCGCTGACGCTGTCCGCCCGAGAGCTCGCGCGGCTTACGCGCCAGGAGCTCGCCGATCCCGAGCAGCTCGGCCACCTCGCGGACGCGCGCTCGCACATCGACCCTCGACACGCGCTGCATGCGGAGCGGAAAGCTCATGTTGTCCTCGACCGACATGTGCGGGTAGAGGGCGTAGTTCTGGAAGACCATCGCGATGTCGCGATCGGGCGGCTCGATGTCGTTGACGACGCGATCGCCGATCCGGATCTCCCCCGACGTCACCTCTTCGAGCCCGGCCACCATCCGAAGCGCCGTCGTCTTGCCGCAACCCGACGGGCCGACGAAGATCATGAACTCGCCGTCGCTGACGGTGAGGTTCATCTCGTCCACGGCGAGCGTGCCGTTGGGAAAGCGCTTGGTGACGCCGTCGAAGTCGATCGAGGCCATTCGCCGCTAGCTCCGGAGTCCGAGTATCGTCGGGCGATGTTCTCGCCGCTGGTGGACGTCTTCGGCGATCAGGAGGTGATCCGGCTCTTCTCGGAGGAGTCGCTCGTCGCAGCATGGCTCGAGGTCGAGCGCGCGCTCGCCGACACGCAGGCCGAGCTCGGGGTGATCCCGTCCGAAGCCGCACGCGAGATCGCCGCGGCCGCGGTGCCCGAGCATGTCGACCTCCCCGCCCTGCGCGAGCAGACGCTCGTCGTCGGCTATCCGATCCTGCCACTCCTCGACCAGATCGTGCGGCGATCCCCGGCGGCAGGCCGTCACCTGCACCGCGGCGCGACGACGCAGGACATCATGGACACCGGCCTCGCGCTCGTCGGCGGCCGCGCACTCGACCACGTCGAGACCGTTGCGCGAACGCTCGGCGACCGGCTCGCGACTCTGGCGCAGGAGCACCGTCGAACCGTGATGCCGGGCCGCACGCACGCCCAGCCTGCCGTGCCGATCGCGTTTGGAGGCAAGGCGGCGGTCTGGCTCTCGGAGCTCGCAGGCCACGTCGAGCGACTGCGGTTCGCCCGCGCGCGTCTCGCGGTCGTCGAGTTGTTCGGCGCCGCCGGCACGGCCGCCGCGCTCGGAGCTCGGAGTCGCGACGTGCGGCACGGCCTCGCGTGCCGGCTGGGCCTCCGCGCGGTGGACGTGCCGTGGCACACAGCGCGCGACGGTGTCGCCGAAGCGGGCTTCGCGCTCGCCGCGCTCGCGGGGCTGTGCGGCCGGCTCGCGCGCGAGGTCGTCGAGCTCTCGCGACCGGAGATCGGCGAGCTTCGCGAGGAAGGCGGCCACCATCGCGGCGCGTCGTCCACGATGCCGCAGAAGGCGAACCCGATCGACAGCGAGGCCGTGATCGGGATGAGCCTGCTCGCCGCGCAGCACGCGGGCGCGCTGCTCGTCGCCCTTCACGGGACGCACGAGCGCTCGGCGGGCGAGTGGCAGGTCGAATGGGACGCGGTCCCGGCCGTCTTCGCGACGGCTGCCGGCGCCGTGGCGGGAGCCGCCAGGATCGTCGAGGGCCTGCGCATCTTCCCCGAGCGGATGCGCGCGAACCTCGAGCTCGAAGGCGGGACGATCATGGCCGAGGCAGCGATGATGGCCGTCGGCGAGGTGCTCGGCCGCGCCGAGGCACACGCCGCCGTCTACGAAGCGTCGGCCGTCGCGCGCTCGGACGGAGTCCCGCTCGCGGAGGCTCTGCGAAAGATGCTCCCTCACGACGTGCTCGCCGCGCTCCCGCCGCTCGAACAGGTGCTCGCTCCCGACGCGTACCTCGGCGAGACCGACGCGATCGTGAGCGCCGCGTGCGAGAGCTGGGCTCGCGTCATGTCCTCCCCGCGGGCGGCTGGAACAGCTCGACCATGATGCCGTCGGGATCGCGGACGTAGAGCGCGTAGCCGCCGCGGTTGATGCCGGTATCCACCTCCACCGGCGGGCTCACGAACGACGCGACGCCGTCCTGCCGCAACCGCTCGTAGAACCCGGGCAGGTCGTCGACGAGGAAGCAGAGGTGCGACGCTCCGACGTTCCGGGGCTCGACGTCGGCACGGCCACCCTGCGGTGCGAGGTACTGGAACAACTCGATCACGTGGCTGCTGCCCGGTACGCGAAGGTGCGCCATGCGCACGTGCGCGTCCGGGTAGCCGACGATCGCCGCGAGATATCCACCCTCCTTCTCCTGCGTCGCGAGCACCTCGCAGCCGAGAGCGTCGCGGTAGAAGGCGAGCGAGCGGTCGAGGCTCGAGACGGTGTAGCAGGTGTGATGGAGCCCGCTGACCGTCATTACGCTTCCGCGAGGAGCCGCCGGAGCTCGACGCCGCCGGCGGGCGTGACGACGAACACGTTCTCCACCCGCGCGCCGTAGCGCCCGGGGAAGTAGACGCCCGGCTCGACGGCGATCACCATCCCGGGCTCGAACGGCATGTCGTCGGAGGGGATCAGGTGCGGATCCTCGAACGCTCCGAGTCCGAGCCCGTGACCGCCGTGGTGCGGGAGCTCGCCCCCCGGGAACGCCTCGACGATCCGCGTGTGGACGTGCTCGAACAGGCTCGAGCCCTTCGCGCCGGGCACGAGCATGGTGCGAGCCTCTTCCAGCACGTCGAGCAGTAGCGAGCGGGCCTCGGCGCCCTCGTCGCTCGGGCCGACGCCGTGCGTCTCGGCGGAGTCGCCCCAGTACCCGTTCGAGCGGACGACGACGTCCGCGATCACGACGTCGCCCGCCTCCACGACGCGCCTCCCGGCAACGTGGATCGGGCAGCACACCTCCGCGGTGTTCGGCCCCGAGAGCAGGTCGCAGGTGAACTCGACGGGGCCGCCGGACGCGATCTGGGCCGCCGCCAGCGCGGCCGTGAAGAGCTCGATCTCGCTCGTCCCGGGTACGGCGCCCTCGGCGACGGCCTGCTGGCCGAGCCAGCAGAGCTCGTACGAGACGCCGATCTTCTCGAGCTCGTCCCGGTCCTTGACGAGGCGAATACGCCGGAGCGCCTCGCCGGCGGCGACGAGAGTCGCGTTCAGCAGCGCGCCGAGCCGCACGTCGGCACCCGCGAGCTCCGACGCGATCCCGAGCCGCTGCGCGCTCGCAACGGTGGGAAGCGCCGCCACCGTCGCGACGAGGCCCGCGACGGGGTCGAGGTCGATGCCGAAGCCACGCTCGCCGAAGCCGATCACCTCGTCGGCCGACGCGAGGCCGCGGGCTACCGGCGCCTCGTCCTGCATCACGACGAGCACGCATTCGCCATCGGCTCCGAGGACGACTGCCGAAGGCCCGCCGAAGTAGCGGGCATAACCGGTCAGGTGCGTGACGTGATCCGCGCCGAAGAGAACGGCGCACGTCACCTCTTCGGCCTGCATCCACTCGGAGAGACGCTCGCGCCGATGCGGTGGGAGCGCCGGCGCGATCGTCATCCCGACTCCTTCGGCCGAACGTTGAGCCATACGACGGGCCGGAGTATGTCATACTCAAACGCCGCTTTTCTCAATAAGCACACCGTGATTTCAGATGATGAGAACACTGAGGAGCTGCAGCCGGTGAGCACCGTGGCGCTGCCGGAGCTCGGGCTGCTCCTCGACCTTCAGCGCCGGATGCTCGAGATCCGCTTCTTCGAAGACGAGGTGATGCGCCTCTTCATGCTGAACCTCGTCCGCGGCAGCACCCACCTCTGCACAGGGCAGGAAGCGGTGTCCGTCGGAGCATGCTCCGCGCTGCGCGAAGGGGACACCATGACGTGCACCTACCGCGGTCACGGGGCGGTGCTCGCAATGGGCGCTCCCCTCGACCGGACGATGGCGGAGATCCTCGGCAAGGCCGAGGGCCTCTGCCGAGGAAAGGGCGGCTCTATGCATCTCACCGACCTCTCCGTCGGCGCGCTCGGCTCGTTCGCCATCGTCGGTGCGCACCTCCCCTTCGCAACCGGCGCGGCACTCAGCGCGCAGCAGCTCGAGACCGGTGCGGTGAGCATCGCGTTCTTCGGCGACGCCACGACGAACATCGGAGCCTTCCACGAGGCGCTGAACCTCGCGGCGGTCTGGAAGCTGCCGGTGGTCTTCATCTGCGAGAACAACCTCTACGGCGAGTACTCGCCGCTCGCGAGCACGACGCCGGTCGAGCGCCTGGCCGACCGCGCTGCCTCCTACGCGATGACCGCGCAGCGCGTCGACGGGAACGACGTGCTCGCCGTGCGCGACGCGGTCGGCGCAGCAGTCGCCCGCGCCCGCGACGGCGAGGGCCCGACGATGCTCGAGGCATTGACCTACCGGCAGAAGGGGCACTCGCGGACGGATGCGGGGGCCTACCGGCCCCCGGGCGAGCTCGAGGAGTGGCTCGCGCGCGATCCGATCGCACGCTTCGAGCGGTTGCTGACCGAGGCGGGCGTCGCATCGGCCGCGGAGCTCGCCGAGCTGCTCGAGCGCGCCGAGGCCGACGTACGAGAGGCGACTGAGCGCGCGATCGCGTGGAGCGAGCCAGACGCGAAGCAGCGCCTCGAGGATGTGTTCGCATGAGCGAGCTCACGTTCCGGGAGGGCGTCACGCGCGCGCTGGCGGAGGAGCTCGAGCGCGACGATCGGGTCATCCTGCTCGGCGAAGACGTCGGCGCCGCAGGCGGCGTGTTCCAGGCGACCGCCGGTCTCTTCGACCGGTTCGGGCCGCGCCGCGTCCGCGACACGCCGATCTCCGAGCAGGCGATCGTCGGCTGCGCGCTCGGCGCCTCGGTCACCGGTCTGCGCCCTGTCGCCGAGATCATGTTCGCGGACTTCGCGGGCGTGTGCTTCGATCAGATCGCGAACCAGCTCGCGAAGTACAGGTACATGACCGGCGGCCAGGCCTCGGTCCCGGTGACGATCAGGATGGCCAACGGCGGCGGCGTCGGCTTCGCAGCGCAGCACTCGCAGTCCGTGGAGAACTGGTTCCTGAACGTGCCAGGCCTGAAGATCTGCGTCCCCGGCACGCCGGCCGACGCGTACGGGCTGCTCAAGGCAGCGATCCGCGACGACAACCCCGTCCTCGTGTTCGAGCACAAGCGGCTCTACCCGGAGCGCGGCCCGGTGCCCGACGATGACGGGCTCGTCGAGCTCGGCAAGGCCGCAGTCGTGCGCACGGGTTCCGATCTCACGGTCGTCGCGACGCAGCTAATGCGTCAGCGAGCGCTCGCCGCCGCCGAGGTACTCGCTGCGGAGGGCATCGACGTCGAGATCGTCGATCCGCGCACGCTCGTCCCGCTCGACCTCGAGACGATCGTCGACAGCGTCGCGAAGACGGGGCGTCTCGTCTGCGTGCAGGAGTGCCCTCCGGGCGGGAGCTGGGGCGCGACCGTCGTCGCCGCCGTCATCGAGCAGGCGTGGGAGTCTCTCGACCTGCGGCCGCGTCTCGTGAGCGGCGACGAGACGCCGATCCCCTACGCAGGTTCGCTCGAGGATGCGTGGCTGCCGTCGGTCGACCGGATTGCCGGCGAGCTTCGGGACGCCGCCTCGGAATGACCGTCATCCGATCGGTCTCCCGCGCGTCGCGCATCCTCGTCCATCTCGGAGAGCAGCAGGAGAGCCGCTCGGCGAAGGAGATCGCCGCCGCCCTCGACCTCGCCCTGCCGACCGCGTACCACCTACTCGGGACGCTCGTCGGCGAGGGCCTGCTGACGAAGGACTCCGGGCGGCAATACCAGCTCGGCCCGGCGCTCGCCGCCATCACCGACGCCTACACACGCCAGTTCACTCCTCCGGACTACCTCGTCGGGCCGCTCCGCCAGCTGGCCGAGGCCTCGGGCGAGACGGCGTATGTCGGGTGTTGGCGTCAGAACCGACTCGCTGTTCTCGCCACAGTCGAGGGCCGGAACGCGGTGCGCGTCTCGGGCGTCCACATCGGCTTCGTCGGGTCGGGCCACGCACGTGCCTCGGGGAAGGTGCTGCTCGCGTTCGCCCCGGACGCGATGCGGGACGCATATCTGCTCGAGAATCCGCTCGTCGCCGTGACCCCGCGGACGATCCTCGAGTCGAGCGAGTTCCAGCTCGAGCTCGACCGGACGCGCCTCATCGGCTTCGCGGTCGACGAGGAGGAGTTCAGAGAGGGCGTCGCGTGCATCGCCGCCCCGCTCCTCGAGAACGGCTTCCCGGTTGCCGCATACTCGATCTCCGCGCCGGTGGAGCGGTTTCGCCGGCGCCGCCAGGAGCTCATCGACCTCGTCGTCGAGGCGACGCGGCAGGCAGCAGCGGAGCGCGACGGCGGCGCCGACCTGAAGGCCGTCGTATCAACATCTTGAATCGACAATCGTCATCTTGACTGCACCGCCGAGGAAAGCGAGGATCGCCTGATGGGTGTGCTCGACGGGAGAGTCGCGATCGTGACCGGCTCCGGCACCGGGCTCGGCCGCGGGATCGCACAGGAGCTCGCCGACGCCGGCGCCGGCATCGCCGTGCTCGAGGTGGACGCGGACTCGGCTCACGTCGCGGCGGAAGAGCTCGCGCGCGCGGGCGTCGAGGCGCGCGCATACCCGGCCGATGTGGCGGACCGGCAACAGGTAGACGACACGTTCGAGGCCGTCGTGCGCGACTTCGGGCGCCTCGACATCGTCGTCAACAACGCCGGGATCAGCCGGGTCGGCCCGCACACCCAGGACGTCACCGACGAGGACTGGCACGACTCGATCGCCGTCATGCAGACGGGCGTCTTCTACGGCATGCGCGCGGCCGCGAGGATCATGCTCCCCCAGAAGTCCGGATCGGTCGTGAACATCTCCTCGATCCGCGGCTTCTCCCCAAACCCTGGGCGGATGACCTACTGCGCACCCAAAGCCGCGGTACTGATGATGACGAAGGTCGCGGCGGGCGAATGGGCGCCGCACGGAGTGCGTGTGAACGCGATCGCGCCCGGCGTGCTGCGCACTCCGATGTGGGACCGCGACGCAGCGCGCGGCGCGGTCGACGAGCCGCGCATCCTCGAGACTGTGCCGGCGCACCGGCTGGGGCTGCCGAGCGAGGTGGGCAAGCTCGTCGTGTTCCTGAGCTCGGACGACGCGGCCTACATTACGGGTGCGGTGCACACGATCGACGGAGCCCTGACCGCCATTCCTGCGGGATAGCGGAGGGTCGAACCGCTTGGAACCGAGAGGAGACACGATGAAGAACACGAGGCGGGGCTTCGTCACGCTCGTCTGTGCGGCACTTGTCGTCGCAGGCGCCGCCTTCGCTGCGCAGGCGGGGAACGGGGCGACCGGGAAGGCCGCGGACGGAGGCTCGATCACGGTGTGGCTCAGTGGGACGTACGCCGGCGCCACGCCGGGATCGACGTACCGCAAGTGGCTGGACGGCATCAAGGCGCGCTACGAGAAGACCTTTCCCGGATCGAAGGTGACCTTCGTCCTCACGCCGATCAACAACGCCCAGTTCACGGCGCAGATCGCGGCGGCGTTCGCGTCGAAACGAGTTCCGGACGCGATGCTCGTCTACTCCGGGGGCTACACGACGCCGTACATGCTCAGCTCGCTCGACAAGCTCAACAGCCAAGTCGACCAGACACCGGGCTTTTACGCGAGCCAGACAGCATGGGATCTCTCCTGCCTCGGCCTCAACTGCAAGAACAGCAAGGGGGACATCTACGCGATCCCGAACGACCAGGGCACATATGGGCTCTTCTATAACAAGGCGCTGTTCCGCAAGGCCGGCGTCGCGGCCCCGCCGAAGACCTACGCGCAGCTTCTGGCCGTTTGCGAGAAGTTCAAGGCGCAGGGAATCATCCCGCTCGCGTACGGCGACCGGGACGGGTACTCGACCGACAACTGGGTCACGTACGACTACTCGTCGTACATGGCGCCCGGCGACATCGCGAAGATCGATGCAAGCAAGATGAAATACGCCAATCCGAAGCTCGTGAAGCCGCTTCAGGAGCTCGCCAAGTTCAAGCAGCAGGGTTGCGTGAACGCCGACGCGTCGACGCACGAGAACAACGACGCGAACACGTACTTCACCTCCGGCAAGGCCGCGATGGTGCAGATGTTCCCATTCGTGATCAAGTCGTTCGAGCAGGCACTGGGCAAGAACCTCGGCCTCACCGCGCTGCCGCAGTCGGGACCGCATCCCGGCCGGACCGCTGCCAACTCGTTCCATAACTGGGTGATCCCGAAGAACGCAAAGAACAAGACCGGCGCCTGGGACTTCATCAAGATGGCGGTCGACAACACGGGCGCGGCGAGTCTCGCAACGCTCGTGGGGGCGCTTCCCACCAACAAGGTCGCGAGCGCGCGGATCAAGGACCCGCTGACGAAGTTCTTCCTGAAGGTCGCGGCGCATCCGCAGGTGCCGCTACTCGACAGCATCGTCCCACTGAAGGTGGCCTTGCTGTATTACCAGCAGCTCCAGGCCGCGTTCTCCGGCAAGATCACGCCGCTCAAGGCGATGCAGAACGTCGACAGCGGCCTCAAAACGCTGAGCCCCTGAACTTCCTCCAGGCATCACGCGGCCCGAGGAGGCCCCACGGCCCACAGTGGCTCTGGGGCTTCCTCTACGCCGCGCCCGCCGTCGTGCTCGTGAGCATGTTCGTGGCGTATCCCTTCGGAAACATCCTCTACCACGCGTTCACGCGCTGGGACGGCATCACACCTGCGCAGTGGGTCGGGCTACACAACTTCCGCGTGCTCTGGCAGGACCCGATCTTCCTGAACGCGCTGAAGAACAACGCCGTTTTCGCACTGTCCGTCCCGATCCAGCTCGTCCTCCCGCTCGTGGTCGCGTACGTAATCCACCGTCGCGTCCCGGGCTGGCGGCTCTTCCGCGCGACGATCTTCCTGCCCGCCGTCTACGCGGCCGTCGTGATCGGCATCCTCACATCAACGGTGCTGCAGCTCGACGGCCCGCTCAACCAGGCGCTCGGCAAGGTCGGTCTCGGCAGCATCGAGCACGAGTGGCTCGGCAGTGCGAGCACCTCGATCCCGCTCATCCTCGTCGTCGTCGTCTGGACGAACTTCGGCTACAACGTGCTGCTTTATCTCGCCGGGATGAGCGCCGTCGACCCGACGCTCGAGGAAGCCGCCCGGATCGACGGCGCAGGCTGGCTGCGAATCCTCTTCTCGGTGATGGTGCCGAACCTGCGGCGCGTGCTCGAGATCGTGCTCGTCGTGAACACGATCACTGCGTTCGCGTTCATGTTCACCTACATCTACACGATCACAAACGGTGGACCCGGCACCGACACCTACGTGTCCGAGTTCTACATCTATCAGCAGGCGTTCACGAATCAGAACATGGGCTATGCCGCTGCGATCGGCGTGATGCTCGTAGTGATCGTCCTCGCGATCGGCCTGCTGCAGATCCGCATCCTCACCCGCGAGGCGCGCTGACCGTGAACGAAACAGCGGTAGCCAGAGTCCCGGCGCGCGCGCATCGACGGCGATCGCGCCGGCACTCGTGGCCGCTCGTCGTCGCGATCGGTCTCTTCTGCGTCTCGGCGGTCCTGCCGCTCCTCTTCATGGCGGCGACCGCGTTCCGCACCGAGGCCGACTGGGCGAACTCGAGAATCGGGCTGCCGACGACCTTCTCGTTCGGTGCGTTCGAGCGTGCGTGGACGAGCGCAAACATCGGCATGTACTTCCGCAACTCTGCGATCGTCACCCTCTCGACCGTCGCGCTCTCGGTCGTCGCGGCGACGCTCGCGGGCTACGCCTTCTCGAAGCTCCGCTGGCGCCTCTCCGGTGCGGTCTACCTCTTCGTGCTGTCCTGGCTCGCGATCCCTCCCCTGCTCCTGATGGTCCCGATCTACGTCGAGCTCGTTCAGCTTGGCCTGCTGGACACCTATTGGGGAGTGATCCTGCTCTACACGGCGCTGAACCTCCCGTTCAACGTGTATCTGATGACGGCGTTCTTCAAGTCTGTACCCGACGAGCTGATCGAGGCGGCGACGATCGACGGGGCCGGCATCCATCGCACCTTCCAGCGGATCCTCCTGCCGCTCGCAAAGCCGGCGATCGCGACGCTCGTCATCTTCAACGTGCTCTGGGCCTGGAACGAGTTCCTGTTCGCGCTCCTCCTGCTCCAGACCGACAACGTGAAGACGCTCACCGTCGGCGTGCTCCAGCTCCAGGGTCGCTTCACCGCCGATTACCCGGCGCTGATGGCCGGGCTCCTGATCACATCGCTGCCCGTGATCGGCGCGTATCTGATCTTCCAGCGTCATCTCGTTCGCGGCATCGTCGCGGGCGCTGTCAAGTAGACGAGCCAAGTTACGAAAGGAGAGTCGTGTCGACCATCCGCCGCTTCGAGGGACGGAACGTCGTCGTCACCGGCGCCGGACAGGGGATCGGCCGGGCGATCGCCGACCGGTTCGCCGCCGAGGGCGCGGACGTAATGCTGATCGGCCGCCGCCGCGAGCCGCTCGAGCTGGCCGCACAGGAGATCGCCGCGGCCGGCGGGAGCGCGTGGACGCACTCGGCCGACGTGAGCGACGCCGCCGCGGTCGACGGCGCCGTGGCCGCCGCACTGAAGCGCTGGGAGCGGATCGACGTGCTCGTCAACAACGCCGGCATCGCGGAGGAGCGGGCGTTTCTCGAGATCGAGGACGACGATTGGGACCGCATCCTCGCTACGAACCTGCGCGGCGCGTTCCTGATGGCGCAGAGGGTCGCCCGCGCCCAGGTGTCGAGCGGCGGCGGCTCGATCGTCCACATCGCCTCGATCGACGCGTCGGGCGGCGACGGCCCTTACGCGAGCTACAACGCCTCGAAGGCGGGCCTGCTCGGCCTGAGCAGGACGATGGCGCTCGAGCTCGGCCCGCACGGCGTGCGCGTCAACTGCGTCAGCCCCGGCTTCACCCACACGGAGATGACCGAGGTCGGCGTCCCGCCCGGGACGATGGACTACCTGACGACACGATTCGACCGCGTCCCGCTGCGCCGGCTCGTCCGCCCCGAGGAGATCGCGGCCGCGTGCGCCTTCCTCGCCTCCGACGACGCCTCGGCCATCACCGGGATCGATCTCACCGTGGACTGCGGCTTGACGGCGAACTGGTACATCCTCGAGTCGATACCGACGGATGGCTAGCGTCTCCTTCGGCGAGGAGACCGGCTGGCGGAGCGCCGTGCTTGAGAGCGACGCGCTGCGCGTCGTCGTACTGCCGGACAAGGGCGCGGAGATCCACCGGCTCGTTCACCGCGAATCTGGAGTCGACGTCCTCTTCAAAGGGCCGTGGGGGCTCCGGCCGCCGGGCGCGGCGCCGCTCGAGGGCAGCGGCGACGACGAGTTCATGTGGAACTACGCCGGCGGCTGGCAGGAGCTCTTTCCGAGCGTGAACGAGTCGTGCGTGTATCGCAGCCGACGAATCCCATTTCACGGCGAGGTGGCGACGCTCCCATGGAAGCACGAGGTCCTCTCGGACGGCGGCGACGGCCGAGCTGCAGTGCGGTTCACGACGCGCTGCCGCGCGACGCCCTTCGAAGTCGAGCGGACGCTACGCGTCGAAGACGGACAGCCGGAGCTCGAGATCGAGAGCGTCGCCACGAACGTGGGCGACGAGCCCGCGCACTTCGTGTGGGGCCAGCACTGCGTGCTCGGCGCGCCGCTGCTCGAAGACGGCTGCACGCTCGAGCTTGCGGCCCGGACGATCGTGACTCGGCCCGAGCTCTGGGAGCCGGAGACGGCGGCCCTCGCTCCCGGACAGCGGGAAGCGTGGCCGAACGCCCGGCTGCGCGACGGCGGCTGGACGGATCTGCGCGAGATCCCAGGCCCGGAGCGGAGGAGCCACGACGACATCTACGTCGGCGACCTCGAGACGACGACGCTCTCGGTTTCGAATCCGCGCCTCGGCTTGACCTTTCGACTCGAGTGGGCACCCGCCGAGCTCGCGTGGGTCATCCTCTGGCAGGCCTACGGCGGCGCCGATGCGCCGCCGTTGACGGGGTCGTACGCGCTCGGAGTCGAGCCGTGGACGAGCCGGCTGAATCTCGAGGACGCACTCGCCGCCGGCGAGGCGATCGAGCTCGCGCCGGGAGAACGTTTCGTGACGCGGTTCGCGGCGCACGTCACCCGCTAAGAGCGTCAGGGCACCTCGAGCGGATGCGTGGCGAGCGCCTCTACATGCACGTCCATCCAGGGCCACAGGGGCAGCGACGTGAGGAGCGCGTGGAGCTCGGTCGCGTCGGACGCGTCGTAGAGAGAGACGTTCGCCCATCTGCCGGGCACGCGCCAAATCCGGCGAAGAGCACCGCTCGCGAGCAGCTCGCGACCCCGCTCCGCCTCCGCCTCGAGCAGCTCCCGACGCCGCGACTCGGTTACGTCGGCGGACAGAACGATTTCGATCCTGACGAGAAACTCCATCGCAGAGCGGGCTCCAAGCGTTCTTGTCAGATCCTGACGGCGATCGCCTCGATCTCGATCTCGACCTCAGGCAAGTAAAGCGACCGGACCTCGGCGATCGTGTCGGCCGGATAGGGCGGGGTGAACCACTTGCCGCGCAGCTCAACGATCTTTGGAAAGTTGGCCGCCATGTTGGTGAGGAAGATGGTCACCTTGACGACGTGCTCCAGGCTCGAGCCGCCCGCCTCGAGCACACGCGCGAGGTTGCGGAATGTCTGGTCTGCCTGCGCGTCAAAGTCGCCAATCCCAACGAGCTGACCCGTCTCGTCGATCCCCGCCTGCCCAGAAACGAACAGGAGGTCGCCGACCCGGAGTCCCTGCGACAAGCGGAAGGGCTCGTACGGATCCGGATCGACCTTGATCTGCTCGACCTCCATGGCGGTCTCCCTTCGGAGGGAATTGACTCAACGGCAAGCGACTTACGCATGACCGTCGTTCGCTGTATCCATGCGTTGGAAGAGTAACGAGGCTCGGGCCGCCGCCCCGCTTCATTTACGCGCAAACGGGCAGCCCTGGCAACGCTGACTGCCCCTGAACTTCCCTGAGATGCCCCGAGGGCGTGTGACAAGCGCCGCCAAGGCGACTATGGTCGCCCCATGCCGCCCAACTTTCGGCGCTTCCTGCCATTCGTCCTGATTGCGGCAGTCGTGCTCTTCATCGTGCCGCAGCTGGTGAAGAAGCACCCCTCTGGGCCGAGCGCCGAGTCGCGCGCGACGCAGACGATCGAGGCGATGAACCTGATCGACAAGGGCGAGCAGACCTACAAGAGCGCACACGGCCGCTTCACACCGCATCTCGCAGACCTGCTCCCGACCAACCCACGGCTGGCTAGCGATCTGGCGATCGGCCTCAGCGTGCAGCTAGACGTCAGCACCGACGGGCAGAGCTTCTTCGCTCAGGTCGCAGGCGACGTCCTCAGCCTTGTCCGCGCGCGCAGCGCAAGCAAGCTCAGCACCAAGAGCTGCCGCATTCTCAAGAGCGGTTCCGGCGTCAAGTGCCCGGCACCTTCCACCTAGCCCATCAGCGCGTCTGCCGACGGTGACCCCGGTCGCGCTCACAGGGCTCTCGTGCACCCCGCTCTTGCGGCGCTTCTTGTATCGCGCGCTTCGCCTCAGGCGTCGGCGGGCGCCGACGCCATGAGCGCCTCGAGGCGCTCGAGACTGGCAGCCGGCCACAACTTCTTCGTGTCGTAGTAGACCTCGAACGTCGGCACCGAGTCCGGAAGCGTG
>JBGQKY010000031.1:0-19871 GCA_041499745.1 Gaiellaceae bacterium | reverse complement strand
CTCGTAGGTGCTCACCGGCGCAGGGTAGCGGCCTCCGCTAAGCGCGCGGGGGGCCCAGCCGACCGTCTTGCACGCGCCGCCACTCGTAGGTACTCGACTCGGCGGCGAGGTGCACCGGAACGACGCCGGCCCACACGGGCAAGTCGACGTCCTCGGGCTCGTCTTCCGAGCCACCCGTTCGCACCTTCGCCGAGGCCTCGCCGAGCGGGAGCGAGAGGATCCACGTCGCCTTCAGCTCCTGGTCGGTGGGCTGCCGCGCCTCGTCCCAGCGACCGGGCGCGAGTTGCTCGGTAAGCGCGCGCAGCGCCTCGCGCTTCTCGTCGCCGTCGACGAGCGTCGCGACGCCGAGGACGACGACGGAACGGTAGTTCACGGAGTGGTTGAACACCGACTTCGCGAGCACGAGCCCGTCGAAGAGCGTCACGGTGACGCAAACCGGCGCGCCGGACTCGGCGTGACGGAGCATGCGGCTGGCCGCGGAGCCGTGGAGGTACAGCTTGTCGCCGACGCGCGCGTGCAGCGTCGGGATCACGTACGGCTGGCCCTCGGCCTCGAAGCCGACGTGACAGAGGAGGGCCTCGTCGAGAATCGCCTCGATCGTCTCGCGGTCGTAGCGCCCGCGTTGCGGCTCGCGCTTGATGCGGGTCCGATCACCCGGCCGCAAGGATCTCTCGCTCCTTCTCCTCGGAGAGGGTCGGGCGTTCGCCGGGCACGGTGCGGTCCCACGCGAGCGTGTCGGCGATCGTCTCCTCGAGCGGCCGGAACGTGAGACCCGCGTTGCCGGCCGGCTGCACGTCGGCCCGCATCATCCCGGCGAAGCCGGCGTCGGGCAGCCAGAGCGGCAGCTCCATCCACGGCTGCACGTCCGCGGCGCGGATCCGCTGCGAGTCCGTCCACACGAAGCTCACGTCCGAGCCGATCGCCGCGCGCGCGCTCTCCAGGAGCTCCGAGAGCGTGAGGGGCTCCGCAGGCCCCGTGGCGTTGAAGACGCCGCCCGGACCTGCGAGGGCGAGCTTCACGAGCCACGCGCCGAGGTCCCGTGCGTCGACGAACTGGACGGGAGCGGCCGGGTCGCCCGGCGCGAGCACGTCGCCGCCCGCGGCGATGCGCCGCAGCCAGTACGTGAAGCGGTCGGTCGGGTCGTACGGTCCGACGATCAGCCCGGCGCGCGCCCGGGCGCTGCGTTCGCCGTAGGTTTCCTCGACGACGCGCTCGCACGCCGCCTTGAGAGCGCCGTAGTGCTCCACCACCTCTTCCGTCGCGGGGTCCTCGAGCTCCGCGACCGGCGTTGCGCCGGTGATCGGGCTGCTGAAGTCCCCGTACACGGAGATGCTCGAGACGAACACGTAGCGCGCCACCTTGTCGCGTAGCAGCTCGGCCGACTGGCGGACGACGCGCGGCACGTAGCCGCTCGTGTCGATCACGCCGTCCCAGGCACCGCCGTGGAGCACGTCGAGATCGCCGTCGCGATCGCCGTGCAGGTGCTCGACCTCGGGGAAGAGGTCGGGATTCGTCTGGCCGCGCGTGAAGATCGTGACGTCGTGGCCCTCGCCGAGCGCGGCGGCGACGGCGTGACGGCCGAGGAACTTCGTCCCGCCGAGAACGAGCAGCTTCATGCGCCGTAGCGCGCGATCGCGCGCGAGATCGCCTCGACCCCGAACGGGAGCGCGTCGACCGGGACGCGCTCGTCCGCGCTGTGGATGGTCGTGAGCGGCTCGAAGTCCTCCGGCAGCCGAAGCGGCAGGAACCCGTAGGTCTGGATGCCGGCGCGCGTGAGGAAGCGAGCATCCGTGACTCCCGCCTGGAGCATGGGCACGGGGACGCCCTCCGGATCGAGCTCCCGGATGATCTGTGCGAGCGGCTCGTAGAAGCTCAGATCCGGATCCGGCGGCCCCGGGTCGTGGCGGACGACCTCGAGCTCGACGTCGTTGCCGATGAGCGCGTGCAGCTCGCGGACAAGGTCGTCCGGGGCGAGCCCGGGCAGGAGCCGGCCGTCGAGCTCGAGCTCGATCTCGCTCGGGATCACGTTGATCTTGCCGCCGCCGTGGACGATCGTCGGGCTGGCGGTGTTGCGGATGACGCGGCCGAAGATCCGTCCCTTCGGCCCGAGCGCCCGGACGGCATAGTCGGCCGTGCGCGGGTCAAGCAGCCGGCGAAGAACGAGCGCCTGCGGCCGCGGCAGCACGTCGGCGATGCCGGTGACCCAGTCGCGGACGATCGGCGTGATGTGCACCGGCGGCTGCTTGCGGTCGAGCGTGCGCAGCACGTCGCCGAGGCGACGCATCGCTCCGTCCTTCACGCCGAGCGCGCCGTGACCGCCCTTGCCCCGCACGTGCGCACGCAGCCAGCAGATCTGCTTCTCCGCCACCTGGATCGGGTAGAAGCGGCGGCCGGCGATCCATTGCGTCGCGCCGCCAAACTCACCGAGCGCGTGTCGCGCCCCGCCGAAGGCGCCGGGATGCTCTTCGGCGAGAAACTTTGCGCCTTCGTCGCCTCCGTCCTCTTCGTCGGCGAGGACGACGAGCACGAGCGGCGTCGGCGAGTCGGACTCGTGCGCCGCGACGAACGCGGCGATCATCATCGCCACGCCGCCCTTCATGTCGAGCGCACCGCGCCCCCAGACATAGCCGTCTGCGATCTCGGCTGCGAACGGCGGCCGGCTCCACGGCTGGCCGGCGGTGGTGACGACATCGACGTGCCCCTGCAGCACGAGCGGCGGGCCGTCGTTTCTGCCCGCATGCCGCGCGATGAGGTTCGGCCGTCCGGGCGCCTGCTCGTAGCGCTCCGACTCGATGCCGTGCTCTCGCAGCAGCCACTCGACGTGCGCGATGCAGGCCTCCTCGTTGCCGGGCGGGTTCGTCGTATCGAAGCGGATGAGCTCCTGGAGCAGCTGGACGGGGTCGATCACAGCTCGTCCAGGGCGCCGAGCAGCCGGTCGACCTCGGCTGCGGTGGTGTAGTGGACGAAGCCTGCGCGCACCGCTCCGGCTTCGCCGAGGCCGAGCCGGTCCATCACCTCGACCGCGTAGTAGTCGCCGTCCCACACTGCGATGCCGCGTTCCGCGAGCCGCTCGGCGGCCGACCGAGGCGAGAGCCCGTCGACGTTGAACGCGAATGTCGGCACGCGGCCGCCCATTCCCTGCAACCCGTAGAGCATGCACCGGCCGGGGAGTCCGTCGAGAAACTGTTGCCCGAGCGCGCGCTCGTGGGCCTGGATGGAAGGCCAGCCGATCGACTCGATGTATTCGACCGCGGCGACGAACCCGGCGAGGAGCTCGTGCGGCAGCGTTCCGGTCTCGAAACGGTGGTCGGCCGGGCGCACCTTGTACGTCTGCCAGGAGTCGAGGAGCTCCGCTCGGCCGAAAGCAAGGCCCAGGTGCGGGCCGAAGAATTTGTACGGCGAGCAGAGCAGGATGTCGACACCGAGCTCCGCGACGTCGATCGGCCCGTGCGGCGCCCAGTGCACGGCGTCCGCCCAGGCGAGTGCGCCGGCACCGTGCGCCAGGTCGACGACTCTTTTCACGTCGGTCAGCGTCCCGACTGCATTCGACGCGAGCGGGAATGCGACGACGCGCGTGCGGTCGGTCAGCTTCCGCTCGAGATCGTCGTAGTCGAGCGTCGTGTCGTCCGCGATCTCGACGAAGCCGACGGTGGCGCCGACGTCGCGTGCGAGCTCGAGCCACGGCGACACGTTGCCGTCGTGGTCGAGCCGGGTGACGAGAATCTCGTCGCCCTCGCACAGCGTCCGGCCGACCGTCCGCGACAGCATGAAGTTCAACGTCGTCATGTTCGCGCCGAAGAACGCCTCCGCCGGCTCGCAACTCAGGAACGATGCGGCGGTGAGGCGCGCCTGCTCGAGCAGCGCGTCGCTGCGGCGGCTGTTCCCGAAGGCACCGCCGAGGTTCGCGTTCGACTCGCGCAGGTAGGCAGAGATCGCCTCGATGACCGAGTCCGGCACCTGCGTCCCGCCCGGCGCGTCGAAGAGCGCCGTCGGCGACCGAAGCGCGGAGAACCGGGCGCGGACCGCGTCGACGTCGAGGGCGACGGTTGACATTCCTCAGGACACTAACCTTTGCGCGTGAGCACCTTGACGCCTCCAAGGGAGCGCCTCGACCGGGGCTCGGGCACCGGCCTCGGCCGGCCGTGGCACGTGATCGTGCTGAACGACAACCACAACACGTTCGAGGGCGTCGCGTTCGCGCTCTCCGCCGTCATCCCGGGCGTCTCCTACGACAAGGGGATGTCGCTCGCGAACCGGATCCACGACAGCGGCCTCGCGATCGTGTGGTCGGGCGAGCAGGAGCAGGCCGAGCTCTACTGGGAGCAGCTCCGCGACCACGGGCTAACGCTGGCGCCGCTCGAGAAGAGTTAGCTCCAGCGGTACGTCGGCTTCACGGCGAGCGAGGCGCCGACGAAGCAGTCGCGCTCGGCTTTCGCGCGCAGCTCGGCGAGCTGCTCGGGTCCCGGCTCGGGCGAGAGCCGGACCTCGAGCTCCACGTCGCACTCGACGATCGCGTAGCGCCCGTCGCTCTCGCGCTTCGTGATCAGCGCGCGAGCCGAGCCGGTCGCATGGGCGACCTCGAGTCCGACGCGCCGGGCGTGGTAGGCGAGGCTCTTCAGCGAGCACCGCACGAGGGCGGCCAGCAGCAGATGCTCGGGGGCCCACGCCGGGTCGGCAGCGAGAAGTGTTCCGTCCTCCACGCGCAGGTCGCCGCCCTCACCGAGGTCGATCGCGTACCGGAGCTCCTTCGCCTTGACGGTCATCCCGGCATTCTTGCCGTCCGGACCTGTTCGTACGCTTCGAGCGTGATTCGGCTCAGAACGCTGACGGAAGCCGAGTGCTGGGCCCGCTGCTACGGCGGCTGGGAGCCGACCGTGACCGTCGTCCGCCGCGAGCCCCGCCGGCCGCGCTTCCCGACGACCGTCTCCGGCGAGGACCTGCGCAAGGGCCTCGAGGAGCGGATCGACGGGCGGCTGGCCGACGACGCCGAAGCGGCATAGCCACGGCCGCGCCGAGCGACGTCCCCGACGTCCTCGCGCCGGGGCTTCGAATCGTCTTCTGCGGCATCAACCCGGGTCGCGTCTCCGCTGCTGCCCAGGCGCACTTTGCGAACCCCCGGAACGACTTCTGGCGGCTCCTGCACGCCGTCCAGCTCACGTCGCGGCTGTACGAGCCGGGAGAGCAGTTCGAGCTTCTGAAGGAAGGGCTCGGCGTGACGAACGCCTCCTACCGGACGACACCCGGGTCGGGCGATCTCCGCCGGGACGACTTCGCGGGGTCGGCCGAACGGCTCGAGCGGATTGCCCGTGAGCTGAAGCCGCAGTGGATCGCGTTCGTCGGCAAGGAGGCCTACCGCGGCGTCTTCGGCGAGCGGCCTGAGCTCGGCGTTCAGGAGCGAACGCTCGGGGAGACACGCCTCTTCGTGCTGCCGTCGACGTCGCCGGCGAATGCGACCGTTCCGTGGTGGGAGCGGCTGCAATGGTTTCAGGAGCTGGCCGGCCGCGCCTCGGGGCTGCCGCTCCGGGTGGGGGTGCGGGCGCTCGTGCTCGATCCGGCAGGCCGCGTCCTGATGGTCCGCTTCGAGGACAACTTCGGCACCTGGTGGTCGACGCCGGGCGGCGGCGTCGAGCCCGGGGAGAGCGACGAGCACGCGCTCGCGCGAGAGCTCGCCGAAGAGGTGGGGTTGCGCGAGTACGAGCTCGGTCCGCTGATCTGGACACGCGAGCATCGGCTCGTCGACATCGCGAAGTGGGGAGGGCAGCGCGAGCGGCATTACCTCATCAGTACCGAGCTGTTCGATCCGGTGCCCGGCTTCAACACGGCCGACCTCGCCGCCGAAGGCGTGCATGACGTGCGGTGGTTCACCGTCGACGAGCTCGAGGCGGTGATCACCGGGCCGCGGAAGCTCGCCTCGCTCGTTCGCGACCTACTCGAGAGCGGTCCGCCCGCTCAACCCATCGACGCCGGCGTCTAACCGGCTCTTGGAGGATTGCCCTTGGCGCGCGTTGGCGAGACCGCGCTCTCGCCGGAGCGCAAGGGCGGTTCAACCACGCGTGCCCAATCCCGCGGAGAGTGCGCAGCACTTTCCGCGGCTCAACTTCGCCAGCGGTTCGTGATGGGGGTGCGGCGGTCGCGGCCGAAGGCTTTCGGTCGCAGCCGGACGCCCGGCGGCGCCTGGCGCCGCTTGTACTCGGCGCGGTCGATGAGCGCGACGGCGCGCTCGACGACGTCCTTGTCGAAGCCGTCGGCCGACAGCTCTTCGAGCGACCGGTCCTCCTCGACGTACGCCGTGAGCACCTGATCGAGCTGCGGGTACGGGGGCAGCGAGTCCTCGTCGAGCTGGTCGGCGCGTAGCTCCGCGCTCGGCGCTCGGTCGATGGTCGACTGCGGAATCAACTCGCGTCCCGCTCGCTCGTTGAGATGCCGTGCGAGCCGGAAGACGTCCGTCTTGTAGACGTCCTTCACCAGCGCGAAGCCGCCGGCCATGTCGCCGTAGAGCGTCGCATAGCCGACCGACAGCTCCGACTTGTTGCCGGTCGCGATGAGCAGCCAACCGAACTTGTTCGAGAGCGCCATCAGGATCGTGCCGCGCGCCCGCGCCTGGAGGTTCTCCTCGGTCACGTCAGGGTCCCGCCCGGCGAAATGCGGCGCGAGCGCCGCGAGGAACGATCCGACGATCGGCTCGATGGCGATCTCTCGGAAGTCGCAGCCGAGGTTCTCGGCGAGCCGCTGCGCGTCGCCGCGCGTACCCTCCGAGGAATAACGCGACGGCATCGACACGCAGTGCACCCGCTCGGGCCCGAGCGCTTCGACCGCGACCGCGACGACGAGCGCCGAGTCGATGCCGCCCGAGACGCCGACCACGATCTCGCCGAAGCCGTTCTTGCGCACGTAGTCGTTCAGCCCGAGCTCGAGCGCCAGGCGCATCTGCTCGAGGTCGTCGCAGAACGGCGCGAGCGCCGGCTCGACCTTGTCATCGTGGTCGTGCGGCATGCCGACGTGAATCACCTCGACCCTGCCGAGGTCGCCGCGGTCCTTCGCCAGTGAGCGCCGCCGCGTGTCGGTCAGCCGTCGCGCCACCACACCGGACGGCTCGACGTCGATCAGGAGCAGCGCCTCCTCGAAGCCGGCCGCGCGGGCGAGCACGGTGCCCTCGTCGTCGATGACGAGCGAGTGTCCGTCGAAGATCAGCTCGTCCTGGCCGCCGACCGTGTTGCAGAACGCGACGTACACCGAGTTGTCGCGCGCCCGTGTGCGGAACATCTCCTCGCGCTCGCGGTCGCGCAGGAGATGGAACGGGGAGGCCGAGATGTTGACGATCAACTCGGCGCCGGCGAGCGCGAGGTCGGTCGCTGGCGGGCCGGGCTGCCACATGTCCTCGCACACCGTCACGCCGACGAGCGTCTCGCCGTGCTCGAAGAGATAGAGGCCGTCGCCGGGGGCGAAGTACCTGACCTCGTCGAAGACGCCGTAGTTCGGCAGGAATCGCTTCTTGACGAATGCCTTCACCTCGCCGCCGGCGCACACGGCCGCCGCGTTGAAGAGGTCGCGGTCGAAGTGCGGCGTGCCTACGACGACGACCGTCCCCCGGGCCGAGCGGGCGATCTCCTCGAGCGAGCGCTCGGCTGCGCGGACGAAGCCGGGGCGCAGCAGGAGATCCTCGGGCGGGTACCCGGTGACCGCAAGCTCGGGGAAGACGATCAGATCGGCGCCCGCGCCCTTCGCCGCCTCGATCCGGTCGAGGATCGCCGCCTGGTTCCCGGCGAGGTCGCCGACGACCGTGTTGATCTGCGCGAGCGCCAGTCTCACGTGACGATCACCGCCGCAGCCGGATCGCGTTGAGGTCGTCCGCCTCGATCTGCTCGACACGCTTGCGCAGCTCGTCCGGCGGGTCGTGCTCGGCGTGCAGGTAGCGGCCGGCGAGCGCGTCGAGCTCGCCCGACGCGAGCGCGCGTACGAGCGCCGGTGCGCATTCGGGCGGCGTCCACGGCGCGTTGTCGTCCATCCACGCAGTCATCGCCGTACGAACGAGCCCTGGTGCGATCGAGAAGACGAAGACGCCCTGCGGCGCGAGCGTCGCTGCCATGACCTCCGAGAAGCGATGGACGGCGGCCTTGCTCGCCGCGTAGGCGGTCGAGCGACCCCCGCCCATCGGCAGGTACGCGGCGCCGCTTGCGACGTTCACGATCCGGCCGGCCCCGCGCTCGAGCATCCGCGGCGCAAACGCGCGACAGCAGAGGTAGACGCCGAGGACGTTCACCTCGAACGTGTACCACCACTCGTCGGGATCGGGGAACGGCTCCTCCGGCCCGCTGATCCCCGCATTGCAGACGAGCAGGTCGACGTCCCCGACCTCGGCTGCCCAGCGCTCGACGTCCTCGCGCTTCGAGACGTCGCCGGAGAGCGCCCGGCCGTGGATCTCGGCCGCGACATGCTCCACCTGCTCCGCGGTGCGCCCTGTGACGGTCACCTGCATGCCGGCCGCCGCCAGCTCGCGGGCGATGCTCTCGCCGATCCCGCGCCCGCCGCCGGTGACGAGAGCGACTCCGTTCAGGTCTGTCATCGGTCGAAGTCTACGGCCCGATGTGCTAGCCGATCGCCCGGCCGATCTCGTGGAGCGACTCCGGGTTCTCGAGCGACGACAGGTCGCCCGGATCCTTGCCGAGCACCCGCGCACGCACTGCGCGGCGAACGATCTTCGCCGAGCGTGTTCTCGGCAAGGACGCAACCCAGAGGACGCGATCCGGCTTGAAGGCCTTGCCGAGCGCTGCGGTGACGGCGTCGGACACCAGCGAGTCCTTCTGCTTCGCGCCCGGCTTCGGTATGCAGAAGATCCACGCGACCTCGCCCTTCACGGCGTGCGGAACGCCGATTGCTGCCGCCTCGGAGACGATGCCGCTGCCCATCGCGGCCGACTCGAGCTCCGCCGGCCCGATGCGCTTGCCGGCGATGTTGAGCGTGTCGTCCGAGCGGCCGTGCAGGAACCAGTAGCCGTCCTCGTCGATCGACGCCCAGTCGCCGTGCGTCCACACTTCGGGGAAGCGGCGCCAGTACGTCTCGAGGTAGCGCTCGTCGTCGCCCCAGACGCCGCGCGTCATGCCGGGCCACGGCCGCCGGCACACGAGCTCGCCCACCTGCTGCCTGCGGACGGCGAGGCCGAGATTGTCGACGACGTCCATGTCCAGCCCGAGCGCGGGGAATCCCAGTGCGACCGGCTTGATCGGCTCGGTGATCACCGTTGTCAGGAAGCACGCGCCGATCTCTGTGCCGCCGCTGATGTTCACGATCGGCGCGATCGAGCGGCCGACCTTTTCGAAGAGCCACCGGTACGGGTCGGGGTTCCACGGCTCGCCGGTGGTGCAGAGCGTCTTCAGCGAGGTGAGATTCGTCTTCGGCTCGCCGTGTGGGATCAGCGCGCGCACGAGCGTTGGCGAGAGGCCCAGCATCGTCACCTGCTCCGACTCGACGAGGCGCCAGAGCCGGTCCTCGGGCCAGTCGGGCGCGCCCTCGGCGAAGACGATCGTCGCTCCGGCCGCGCCGCCGCCGACGACGGTCCACGGGCCCATGATCCAGCCCATGTCCGTCGCGAAGTGAATGCGATCTCCGCGCTTCACGTCGGTCTGATACGCCACCTCGCGCGCGATCGAGACGAGGAAGCCCCCCTGCACGTGCAGCGCGCCCTTCGGCTTTCCGGTCGTGCCGGACGTGTAGGCGAGCAGGTAGGGCGCCTCGGCGTCGACCTCGACCGGCGAAAGCGCGCCGGGCTGCCGCGTCACGAGCTCGGGCCACGCGCGCGTCTCGCGGTGCCACTCGATCACGTGCCGGAGCGCGTGAGGGTCGGCGCCGTCGAGCGTTGTGCGCATGTCGATTCGCTTGCCGCGGCGCAGCGACCAGTCGGCGCAGATCGCCACCTTCGCCTGCGAGTCCTCGAGCCGCGATGCGATCGCCGGCGCCGCGAAGCCGGAGAAGATCGGGACGTAAACGGCGCCGATGTGGGCACACGCATGCGCGGCGACGGCGACGGCAGGGCACATGGGCATGTAGATGGCGACGCGGTCGCCTTCGCCCACGCCGAGCTCGAGGAGCGCCTCGGCGAGCTGCGTCACCTGGCGCGAGGCCTCTGCGAAGGTCAGCGACTCGCGGCCGCCGTCCTCGTAGAGGCCGACGTATGCCTCGTCCCCTCCCGCCCAGCGGTGCAGGCAGACGCGCGCGATGTTCACGCGCCCCCCGTTGAACCAGGTGGTCCATGCGGGGCCGCGAGAGGTGTCGAGGACGCTCTCCCACGGCCGTGAGAACTCGATCCCGAGATCGTCGACGACGGCCGGCCAGAAGCGCTCGGGGTCCTCGACCGAGATCCGGTGGAGCTCGTGGTAGCTCCCCGCGCCGAGCCGCCGCATCAAGCGGGTGACGTTCGCGCCCTCGACGAGCTCAGGTGGGGGGTTCCAGACGTAGTCCGACATGCTCTGGCTAAGCTAGCGTCTACTAACTTTTCGAGGAGGTCATGTGAGAGCGCGAATCTTTGCTGAGGAAAACAGAAAGTGGTGGACGCTGGCGGCCGTCTCGTTCGGCCTCTTCATGATCATGCTCGACAACACGATCGTGAACGTGGCGCTGCCGTCGATCCAGCGTTCGCTCCATCTCAAGATTTCGGAGCTCGAGTGGGTCGTCACGGGGTATGCGCTTACGTTCGGTGCGCTCATGCTCACCGGCGGGAAGCTCGCCGACCTGCTCGGCAGGCGGTTGATGTTCGTCGTCGGACTGGCCATCTTCACGTTGTCCTCCCTCGGCTGCGGACTCGCCGGGACCCCAAGTGTGCTGATCGGCGCGCGCGTCGTGCAGGGAGTCGGCGCGGCGCTCATGAATCCCTCGACGCTCTCGATCATCACCGTCACGTTCCCGCCGCGCGAGCGCGGCACCGCGATCGGGATCTGGGCGGGCGTTTCGGCGCTCGCGCTCGCGATCGGCCCGCTCGTCGGCGGTCTGATCACCGAGCACATCAACTGGAACTGGATCTTCTTCATCAACATCCCGGTCGGCGTGGTCGCGATCCTCGCGGCCTACGCGTTCATCGACGAATCACGCGACACCTCGCACGAGCAGCGGCCGGACCTGCCCGGGCTTGTGACCTCTGCACTCGGGCTGTTCGCGCTCAGCTACGCGCTGATCGAAGCGAACAACTACGGCTGGACGTCCGGCCGGATCCTCGCCGCGTTTGCCGTCGCCGTGCTCTCGCTCGCCGCCTTCGTCTTGCTCGAGTTGCACCAGCGCCTGCCGATGCTCGAGCTCGGGCTGTTCCGCAACCGAGGGTTCGCGGGCGCCAACGCGGTCATGTTGCTCGTCGGCTTGGCGATGTTCGGCGTCTTCTTCTACGTCTCCCTCTACTTGCAGCAGGTACTCGACTATTCACCGGTGCAGGCCGGTGCGTCGTTCCTGCCCTGGACGGTCCTGATCATCCTGATTGCGCCTCTGGCCGGCCGTCTGTCCGACCGGATCGGGCCACGGCCGCTCGTCGCGGGCGGGATGGTCGTGCTCGCCGGCTCTCTCTTCGCGTTCTCGCGCATGGGCGTCGACGCGAACTTCTGGTCGCTTCTGCCGGCGATGCTGCTCGGTGGCATCGGCATGTCTACGGCGATGGCGCCGACGACCGCCGCGGCGATGAGCTCGGTCCGGCCCGACAAGGCCGGCGTCGGGTCGGCGGTGCTGAACAGCATGCGCCAGGTGGGAGGTTCACTCGGGATCGCGATCATGGGCGCGATCGTTGCGTCGGGCATCTCGAGCTCGCTCACGGCGGGTGATCCAAGGCCTGTCGCGTTCGTACAGGGGTTCCACCATGCGCTGGACGTCGGTGCCGTGATCGCGCTCGCCGGGGCAGTGATCGCGGCCGCGACGCTGCGGGACGCGCGCCACCGGCCGGAGACCGTCGTGTCGAAGTACGAGGCGGCGTGACTGTCGCGCCTACACGGATGCCGGCGGCCGAGCGCCGCCAGGGGCTGATCGAGACGGCGATCCGCCTCTTCACCGAGGGCAGCTATCGCGGCACGACGACCTCGGAGATCGCCCGCGCAGCGGGGATCTCCGAGCCGATCCTCTACCGGCACTTCGACTCGAAGCGGGCGCTCTATCTCGCGGCTCTCGATCACGTGTGGGGCGAGGCGCGAGCCTCGTGGGAGGAGGTGCTCGCGACGACGGCCAACGTCCGCGAGGCTTTCGAGGCGATCGGCCGCGGACAGCTGACGGTTCGCGACTGCAAGTTCCAGATGGCGGAGCTGTGGGTGCAGGCCCTGAGCGAGGCGACCGAGGATCCGGAGCTGCGCAAGCACCTCCGCCGACACATGCGCGAGGTGCACGACTTCATCGCCGACCTGATCCGTCGCGGCCAAACAGAAGGCGTTCTCCACGCCGACCGCGACGCCGACGCCGAAGCGTGGACGTTCCTCTCCGGCGGCGTCCTAGGGATGGTCGGAAGAAGAATCGGCCTGCTGGACGAGCAAGAAGTAGCGCGCGTCCGCAAAGCGCGCCTCGACTGGCTGACCGCCTAAGAGCGTTCAACGGCCTCTTTGAGGTAAGCCATCCCGAGCGCGAAGGCCAGACCGCGCTCTGGCCGTAGCGCCCGCACGGCCCCGTCACGCGTGGCCTAACCCCCGGGGAAAACGCGCAGCGTTTTGCCCGGCTAATGAAAAGGGCCCCCGCTGCGGCTCGGGGGCCCTTCTCGAGAGGCGCTCCCATCCGGTGAGGGCTTCGGAAGCTCGGCTCTGCGGCCCAGCCGCGCCTCCTGCCCTTCACCGGATGCGACGGTGCGCCCCTTGCAAACCCGAGCCTGGCGTCCGGCCTGGTTGCAAGTTGGGCTGACTATAGGCGCCATGTCCGAACTAGTCAAGTAGCTCGGTCAAGTAATCCTATAGGGTGTTACTTCACTGCTGATTCGGCGTAAACATGCCCTTTTTGGGGGATGCTCGCCCGGACAGCTTGCACTTTGGTGAAGCATGAGGTCCACTTCATAGCCGCACTTGACTCGAGGTTTGCCCAATGCCGCATTTGACCAGAGACGCCGCCATCAACACGAGCCGCTCCGCCGCGAACAGCGGCCTCCGGCTTGGCGAGCGCCTGCGCCAGCTGCGGGTGGCCTCCAACCTGACACAGAGCGATCTCGCGGGTGAGCGCTTCTCCAAGGAGTACGTCTCTCAGATCGAGCGCGGCAAGACGCGCCCGACGCGAGAGACCGTCGAGTGGCTCGCCGTCCGGCTCGGCGTCGACCCTGGCTTTCTCGCGAACGGCGTTGCGACCGACGAGCGGGGACGGCTCGAAGGTGCGCTGGCTCGGGCCGAAACCCTGATCGAGGCGCTGAGAAACGACGAGGCGGCGACCGAGTACGCCTCGCTCGTTCCCGCTGCGCGGGCGACAGGTGTACCCGAGCTCGCGGTCCGGGCCCTGGTCGGCGCCGGCCGCACGCAGATGCGCATGGGGTCGCTGCGCTCCGCGCTCGACCTACTGAACGAGGCCCGCGGGATCGCCGAGGCGGGCAGCTTCTCGGATCTCGAGCGCGCGGAAGTGCTCTACGCGCTCGGCGTCTGCCGTTACCAGCTGAACAGCGTCCAGACGGCGCTCGGCCTGCTCAACGAGTCGCTCGCTCTCGCGGAGCGCTCGGGGCTTCCGTCGGATCAGCTCCGCTCCAACGTCCTCTCCTGGCGCTCGCGGTGCTGGCGCCGCCAGCGTGACTACGAGGCCGCGCGCGAGGACGTCGAGCGCGCGCTTCAGCTCGCCGAGGATGCGGACGATGCGCGAACGATCGGCGCCGCGTACTTCCAGGCTTCGCTCGTGGCCGACCGCGAGGGCCACTGGGTGCTCGCGCGCAGCTACGCAGAGCGGGCCCGCGTGGCGTACGAGGAGCTCTCGGACAAGATTCACGTCGGCCAGCTCACGAACAACCTCGGTGCCCTCAACTTCTTGCTCGGCAAGCCGGAAGAGGCGATCGTGCTCCTCAAGGAGGCGTTCAGCATCGCCCTCGACACCGGCCGCGACGCGGATGCGGCGCAGGCGGTTTCCTCGATGGCGCAGATCCACCTGCGCACCGGCAGCGTCGACCAGGCCGAAGAGCAGGCACGGCACGCGCTACGCCTCCTCGAGGCAGCCGGCGCGGAGGACTACGTCGACGAGGTGGGAAGCGCACAGCTCGTGCTCGGCCGCGCACTGCTCGAGCAGAGCCGCATCGACGAGGCCGAAGAGGCCTTCGCGGCGGCCGAGACCTGCTTCGAGCAGCTCGGGTCGGCGAGCCATCGCGCAGCCGCCTGGGTCGCACGGGGCGACCTCGCGGCGCGGCGCGGCGACGACAGGCTTGCAGCACATCTCTACCGCTCCGCGGCAGAGGCACTCCAGGACGTCAGGTTCTAAGGGTCGAACGGAGGTGACAACAATGACTAAGGCGCGGCTTTTCACCCTCCTCCTCACCGCAGCGCTGCTCGCAATGCTCGTCGCGAAGATCTAGCGCTCGGGCGGCATGAGCGACGGCGGCTTCTGGTAAACGGCGGGACGGTCTGAGTGCCGGTCCCGCCGCGACTACCGCGCCGACGTGCGCGGTAGTGAGTCTTCGGTGGCGGGACGCGATGCGCTCGACCAGTTTTCACTGCGGTGTTCCCAGACTGCTACTGCCCTTCGGGGCCGTGGGCAGTTCCGCACGAACGCGTACGCGTTCGTGCGGGTGAAGTGGAACTCCGGACGGCCGAGAGCGGGGTCTCGGCCGTCCTTCCGGCTGTTTCTGTTTTCGATGCTCTGGACGGGTTGGCTGCCCCGGTCGCGGGCCCGGCCGGCGTCAGAATGCTGTTGAGTAGGCGTTCAGTGCCGGTTGGCCGCCCAGGTGGGCATACAGGACCTTCGAGCCGGGGGCGATTCTTTCGTCTTTCACAAGGTCGATCAGGGCGGCCATCGACTTGCCTTCGTAGACCGGGTCGGTCAGGACGCCTTCGAGTCTCGCGCACAGGCGGATCGCGTCGAGCGTCTTCGCGTCCGGGATTCCATACGTGCCGGCGTGCCACTCGTCGAGGAGGACGATCTCCTCGTCGGCGACCTCTCGGCCGAGCTCGATCGCCTCCGCCGTCCGGCGGGCAATCCGTGCGATCTGGTCCCACGTCTGCTCGACTGTCGCGGAGCCGTCAATGCCGAGCACGGTGCGCGGCCGCTCCTGCGCCGCGAAGCCGGCGATCATCCCCGCCTGCGTCGAGCCGGTGACCGAGCAGACGACAACCTGGTCGAAGAAGACGCCGAGCTCCCGCTCCTGCACCGCGACTTCGTCAGCCCAGCCAGCGAAGCCGAGGCCGCCGAGGGGATGGTCGGACGCGCCGGCCGGAATCGCGTACGGCTTGCCGCCCGACTCCTCGACCGACGCGAGTGCCTCCTCCCAGCTCGGACGGAACGCGATGTCGAAGCCGGAGTCGGAGAGCCGGACGTCGGCACCCATGATCCGCGAGAGGAGGATGTTGCCGACCTGCTCGTACACCGGGTCGTCCCAATCGACCCAGTGCTCCTGCACGAGTACGCACGCAAGGCCTAGGTGCGCGGCGACGGCCGCCACTTGCCGCGTGTGATTCGACTGCACGCCGCCGATCGAGACGAGCGTGTCGCAGCCCTGGGCGAGCGCGTCGGCTGCCAGATACTCGAGCTTGCGGGTCTTGTTGCCGCCGTAGGCGAGGCCCGAGTTGCAGTCGTCCCGCTTCGCCCAGATCTCGACGCGGCCGCCGAGGTGCTCGCTCAGCCGCTCGAGGCGATGCACGGGCGAAGGGCCGAAGAGGAGCGGGACGCGCGCGAACGCGTCGAGGCCGCACCCGGTCGCCGCCCGTCCCATATGCGTTGTTTATCAGGTAGGCAACACGTCGTGAAAGGCGAATACTGCGCGGGAGGTTGCCTATCGGGCAGCCTCCTCTCCCCAAGAAGGCGGCGGCTTCGGCCGCCGTCTTCGTAGAGTTACGGTGTGACGTCCCTCACCGGTTTGACTGTCGGCGGCGGGTGCGCCTCGAAATACTCCGCGGCGCGGCTCGAGGAGCTGCTGAAGGGCTTCGTGCCTTTGGAGTCCGAGAACCTCCTCGTCGGTCTGGCGCCCGCCGACGACGCGGCTGTCTACAAGCTCGACGACGACCGCGCGATCGTCTTCACGCTCGACTTCTTTCCACCGCTCGTCGACGACCCGGCGACATTCGGCCGGATCGCCGCGACGAACGCGCTGAACGACGTCTTCGCGATGGGCGGCTCCCCGCTGCTCGCGCTTTCGATCGCGGCCTTCCCCGAAGAGCTGCCGACCGAGGTGCTCGCGGCTGTGTTCGGCGCGGCGGCCGAGCAGGTGCGCGCTGCCGGAGCGGTGCTTGCCGGCGGGCACACGATCCGCGACCCGGAGCCGAAGTACGGGCTCGCCGTCGTCGGCACGGTGCACCCCCAGGGGATCTGGCCGAAGAGCGGCGCCGAGCCGGGCGACGCGCTGTTCCTCACGAAGCCGATCGGAACGGGCCTCGTGCTCGCGCACAAGCAGAACATCGATGCTGCGATCGAGTTGATGACGACACTCAACGGGCGGGCGGCGGACGTGCTGCGCCCGTTCATGCCGAACGCCGTCACCGACGTCACCGGTTTCGGGCTGTTCGGTCACGCGCACGAGATGGCAGACCGGAGCGGCGTGCGGATCCGGCTCGACGCGGATACGATCCCCGCCCTCGACGGTGCACGCGAGGCGGCGGAGGCGGGGGTTCGAACCGGCGGCGATCCGCGCAACCGCGAGTTTGCGCCGATCGAGGCGGACGGCGTCTCTGAGGCGGTGCTCGCTCTCGGCTACGACGCACAGACCGCCGGCGGCCTTCTGATCTCGCTGCCGGCGGACAAGTCGCTTTCGCTCGAGGCGGAGTTCCGCGCGCGGGATCTCTTCCTCCGCCGGGTCGGGTCGGTGCACGAAGGCGCCGGGGTCGTCGTCACTACACTCGGGGCGTGAATTCGGCTTCGCAGGCGCTCCCGAGGCGGCGCGTGCTCGACGTCACGCCGGAGCGCTTCCGCCGTCTCGCGATGGTCGTGACCGGAATGCTCATCGTCATCGTCGCGACCGGCGCGACCGTGCGGCTGACGGCTTCCGGACTCGGCTGCGAGCACTGGCCCGGCTGCCAGCCGGGCGACCCGTTCCCGAAGAAGGGCTACCACTCGTACGTCGAGTTCTCGAACCGGATCGTCGCGGCGTTCACGGTCTTCGGGACGCTCGCGCTCGCGGTCGGCGCGACCTTCACGCGGACGGTCGCCCGCGGCGTGAAGGCCCTCGCGTGGGTCGTGTTCGTCGGGACGCTCGGGCAGGCGCCGCTCGGGGCGATCACCGTCTACTTCCATCTCAATCCATGGCTCGTGCTCTCGCACCTGCTGCTGTCGTTCGTCGTGCTGGGCCTCGGAGTGCTGGTCGTGGTCGAAGCGGCGCGGCTCGTGCACGGCAGTGAGCCGGCGCTGCCGCGACGGGCGCGGATGGCCGGAGCCGTCCTGCTCGGGGCCGCGAGCGTCCTGATCGTCGCCGGGACGATCGTGACGGCGTCAGGCCCTCATCCGGGCGGCGACGACGTGGAGCGGCTCGGCTCGTTCCAGCCTGCACTGGACTGGCACGTGCGCGCCACAGCCGTCTTCGGAGTCGTGTTCGGTGCGCTTGCGATCTGGTCGTGGCTACACCGTGCGCGCTACCCGTGGCTCCCGCGCGCGTGTGCCGTATTGCTCGTTCTCCTCGGCGTACAGATGGCGATCGGCGAGGTCCAGTACCGGACCCAGCTTCCGTGGTGGCTCGTCCTGATCCACGTCACGCTCGCCGCCTGCGTGTTCGCCTGGACGGTCGGGCTCGTCGCCCGGCTCTGGCGTCCGGTGGCTGCGGCCTCAACGTAGAATTTCGGAAATGTCCGAGCTGAACGTCTCGTTCCGGCCGCAGCTCCGGCGCCCGGTGCTCGTCGCAGCGTTTCGGGGCTGGAACGACGGCGGGCAGGGTGCGAGCCTCGCCGGGGGCTATCTTGCGAAGCAGTGGGGCGCCGCGCGCTTCGCAGAGATCGACGCCGAGAGCTTCTACGACTTCCAGGCGACGAGGCCGCAGGTCTCGCTCGAGGACGGTCTCACACGCCGGCTCGAGTGGCCGGACAACGGTTTCTTCCACGCCGCGATCCCGGGAACGAGCCGTGACGCGGTGATCCTGCTCGGCACGGAGCCGAACCTGCGCTGGAAGACGTTCTCGAACCTCGTACTCGGCCTCGTGCAGGAGCTCGGCGTCGAGCGCGTCGTCACCTTCGGCTCGCTGCTGGCCGACGTTCCGCACACCCGCCAGGCGCCGGTCACTGCCGCCGCGACCGACGAGGCGCTGATGGAGGAGCTCGGACTCGAGCCGTCGCGCTACGAGGGCCCGACCGGGATCGTCGGCGTGCTCCTCGACGCCTGCCGAGGAAGAGGGATCTCGTCGCTCAGCCTCTGGGCTGCGGTGCCGCACTACGTCTCGCTCGCACCGAGCCCGCGCGCTGCGCTCGCGCTCGTGCGCCGCTTCGGAGAGCTGATGCAGATCGACGTGGACGTCGCCGAGCTCGAGCAGGCTGCGGACGAGTACAGCGAGCAGGTGAGCGAGGCGGTGGCATCGGACGCCGACACCGCCGCCTACGTCGAAGAGCTCGAACGGCGTGTCGATATGCTGAGCGCCGAGGAGGAGCTTCCGTCTGGCGACACCCTCGCGGCCGAGCTGACCCGCTTCCTTCGCGAGCGCGACGAGCAGGACGACGCCGACGCAGGCGCCGAAGGCCCCGCGTCCTAGCCCTGTACGCCGCAGCGGACACCGCAGTTCTGGCGGCACTGGGACGTCCCGTCGCCGGCGCCTGGGTGGTTGGTGCCGGCTGAGCTGAGTTGCACAAGCCGTCGCAAACCCGTGACGGTTCCGTAACCCGTGACTGTCACCGGCTACGAAATGCTCGTCGGCTCGTGACGAAAGACGCGCGGTTTCGCCGGCCGCGAAGCTGCTGCTGCCCTCTCAGTCGGACGCGGCGACGTCGCCGGCGACCTCGCCCGCGGCTCCACCTGACGGCTCGCCTGGCGCGGTCGCCTCGGTCGGCTTCCGCGGCCTGCGCCGGCGGCGCTTCGGCTTCGCTGCCGCTGCCGCTTCGCCCTCCGCCGGCGGCTCTATGCTCTGGGCCTGCGCGCCCTCGGCCACCGGGCCCTTCTTCTTGCGCCGGCGCCGGCGCCGCTTGTTCGGCTGCTGCTTGGGCGCCGGCAGGTTCTCTGCGAGCGCGAGCGCGACCTCCTGAACCGCGCCGAGCTGCTCGCGCGCGTCCTCGAGGAGCTTCGTGGAGCGCGGGGTATACCCCTCGGCTGAGGCGAGCAGCGCCGCTCCGATGTGAATCGGCTGCTCGAGGGCCATCTTCACGAGCTTCGCCGCGTTCTCCTCGTGGCGGTGCCCGCGCGAGTTGGCAAGCGCGCCGAGCAGGCGCTTTGCCTCGGGATACTCGGTCGACGCCCGCCGGTCCTGCACCTTGCGGGTTGCGCGCGCGAGTCGCCACGTCCAACGGGCGAGAATCTGGTCAGGCGCGTCGGGCTTGCCCTCGGCGATTGCGCGCAGCAACACGCGAATGCCCGGCAGCCGCTCCTTCTCCCACGTCGGAGCCTGCGTCACGAGCGTGACGAGGTCGTCGAAGTCGGCGCGATCGACGCGCATCGAGACGCGGTCCTGGAGGGCCATCGTGCGCAGGCGCCGATTCGGGTTCTCGGCGGCGCACGTCGCGAGGAACTGCTCGAGTGCGCCCTTGGACGCGCGGCCTTCCGTGAGCTTCTGCACGAACGACGCGCGCTCGTCGAAACGGATCTGCCGGCCGGCTATCGTCGCCCAGTACCGCTGCTCGTCCTCG
>JBGQKY010000030.1:0-19884 GCA_041499745.1 Gaiellaceae bacterium | reverse complement strand
GGCGCTTCTCGCAGCCGCTACCCCGCAGCATCGATCAGATCCTCGTGCGCGGGCTGCCTGCGACGCCGCCGGTCGCGTGGCCCGAGGACCGCCGCCGCCTCGACGGCGTGCTGCTCTCCGATCACGCGCCGGTAGAACTCACGATCGGATGACGTTCGAGGAGGCCCGCGCGCAGTTCCCCGTGCTCGAGCACACGGCGTATCTGAACGCGGGCACGAACGGGCCGCTCGCGCGCTCGACGGTGGATGCGTTCGTCGAGCAGGCCCGCCGCGACCTGAGCGATGGCCGGAGCGGCAAGCAGTACTTCGAACGGATGCTCGAGTTGCGCGTGGAGACCCGGCAGGGCTTCGCCGGCCTGCTCGGAGTAGACCCGGTGCACATCGCACTCGTCGAGTCGACGAGCCGCGGCTGCGCGACCGTGCTGGCGGGGCTCGGTCTCAGCGGCCAGGACGAGGTGATCACGACCGATCAGGAGCATTTCGGTCTGACGGGACCCCTGTACGCCACCGGCGCTCGCGTCCTCATCGTCGACGCCGACGAGGACGCGATCCTCGGTGCCATCACGCCGAGGACGAGGCTCGTCGCGACCTCGCACGTCCTCTGGACGACCGGCCGGCGCCTGGACGTGCATCGCGTGAGACGCGAAGCCGGGCTGCCGATCCTCGTCGACGGCGCGCAGTCAGCCGGCGCGATCCCGGTCGACGTCGGCGAGCTCGACTTCTACACGGTCTCTGCCCAGAAGTGGCTGTGCGCGCCCGATCCCGCGGGCGCGCTCTACGTCCGCGATCCGGAGCTCGTGCGCGTCAAGACGCCGTCGATGTTCGCGCAGGACTCGTACGAGCTGTCCGGGGCCTTCGTGCCGAAGGAGAGCGCTGCACGGTTCGACGGCGGCTGGATCGGCGTGCCGGCGCTCGTCGGGATCGTGGCCGCGCTCGCAACCCACCCGGAGTGGCGGTATGAACGCGCCGCGGAGACCGCTGCGCGATGTGCAGAGCTGCTCGCGCCACACGCCGAGGTGGTGACGCCGCCCGCGCACTCGACGCTCGTATCGTTCCGGCCGCAGGCGGATCCTGCCGAGCTCGTATCCGAGCTGCACGACCGCGGCGTCGTCGTCCGCGAGCTGCCGGGGCGCAACCTCGTGCGCGCGTCGTGCGGCTGGTGGACGAGCGAGGACGATCTCCGGCGGCTCGTCGAGGCCCTATTACCCCGGTAGGCCGAGCTCGGTCGAGATCGGCTTCAGCGCGTCGACGACGACACGAATGTGGTCGTCGAGCTCGACGCCGAGCTCCTCTGCCCCCTTGTAGACGTCCTCCCGGTGAACGCCGGATGCGAACGACGGTTGCTTGAGCTTCTTCAGCACCGACTTCGGCTCGAGGCCGTCGAGTCCGGTGGGCCGCACCCGCGCGCATGCGTGGACGAAGCCGGACAGCTCGTCGCAGGCAAAGAGCGCCTTCTTGAGCTGCGTATCTCGCGGCAGGCCGAGGTGCTCAGCGTGGGAGAGGACCGTCGCGATGACCTCGTCGGGGTAGCCCTCCTCGCGCAGGATCGGCGCGCCGTCCTGCGGGTGCTCGTCGAGCGTCGGGTGGATCTCGTAGTCGAAGTCGTGGAGGAGTGCGGCGACGCGCCAGAGCTCTTCGTCCTCGCCGAACTTCCGTGCGTAGGCCGCCGTCGATGCCTCCACTGCAAGGGCGTGCCTGAGGAGGGATTCGCTCTTCGTGTATTTCGTGAGCGTGCCCCAGGCCTGTTCTCGAGTCGGTCCCAACGCGCGGCTAGCATAGCCCGCTATGGCCGTCGCACCAGCGCTCGCCGACGCCTTCGTCATCGAAGGGCCAAGCCGGTTGAGTGGAACCATCCGCGCCGCGGGCAACAAGAACGGCGCCCTGCCGATCCTCGCAGCGACGCTGATCGCGGATGGGCCGGTGACGCTCTCCAACGTCCCGCGAATCCGCGACGTCGACAGCATGATCGATCTCCTCGGGGACCTCGGAGCCGACGTGGCGTGGGCGGGGACGAACGAGGTGCGGGTCGACGCCACCGGAGTGTCGAAATCGGCGCCTGATCCCCGGCTCTGCAGCACCATCCGCGCCTCCTTCCTGCTCGCCGGTCCGCTCCTCGCGCGCTTCGGCCGCGCGACGATGCCGCCGCCGGGCGGCGACGTGATCGGGCGGCGTCGCCTCGATCCCCACATTCACGCGTTCGGCAAGCTCGGCGCCGAGATCGAGATCGGGCCGACATACGAACTGAGCGCTGCGAGCCTGCGGGGCGCGAGCGTCTTCCTCGACGAGGCGAGTGTCATGGCGACGGAGAACACCGTCATGGCTGCCGTGCTGGCTCTCGGCGAGACGGTGCTGGGCAACGCGGCGTGCGAGCCGCACGTGCAGGACCTTTGTCGCTTCCTCGTGTCGATCGGCGCGCAGATCGAGGGCATCGAGTCGAACGTGCTGCGCATCAACGGCGTCGAGCGACTGAGCGGAGGCGACTGGACGATCGGCCCGGACCACATCGAGGTGGGCAGCTTCATCGGGATGGCCGCGATCACCGGCGGCGACGTGACGATCGAGTGCGCGCGCCCGAGCGATCTGATCTCGATCGTCCCGGTCTTCGAGAGGCTCGGGGTTCGCGTCGAGCTGGGCGAGGACAACGTGCACGTGCCGCCCAGTCAGCGGCTGATCGTCGAGGACGACCTCGGTGGAGCCGTGCCGAAGATCGAGGACGGGCCCTGGCCGGCGTTCCCGTCCGACCTGACGTCGATCGCGGTGACCCTCGCGACGCAGGCGTTCGGCACCGTGTTGATGTTCGAGAAGATGTTCGAGAACCGACTGTTCTTCACCGACAAGCTCGTGTCGATGGGTGCGAGGATCATCCTGTGCGACCCGCACCGCGCGGTCGTCACCGGCCCCGCGCGCCTCCTCGGCCAGCGTATGGAGAGCCCCGACATCCGGGCCGGCATGGCGATGCTGCTTGCCGCGCTCGCGGCGGAGGGGCAGTCGACGATCGGTGCGGCGCGCCAGATCGACAAGGGTTACGAGCGCATCGACGATCGGCTGCGCGCGCTCGGCGCGTCGATCGAGCGGGTCGACGCCCGAAGCTAGGAGGGCTCGGCCCTCCTACTAGGAGCCCTGAGCGCGGGCGACGGCGGCGGCGACGTCGATGACGCCGTAGCCGAGCTCGGGCGTCCAGGTTCCGTGGCCGGACGCCGTGTCCTTGAGGATCTGCGCCACGTCCTGAGCGGTCAGCGACGAGTTGACGCCCCACACGAGCGCGGCGGCGCCCGCAACCTCCGGTGCGGCAAAGGAGGTGCCGCTCGCATAGCCGTAGAGCCCGCGGACGCCGGGCAGGGCGACCCGAGGATACGAGGCCGGGGAGGACTGCTCGGACACTGCCCCGAGCACGCCCTCGCCCGGTGCCGCGAGCGAGACCCACGACCCGGTGTTCGAGAACTCGGCGCGCGTGCCGTTGCGGGTCGAAGCGACGACGGAGAGGCCGGCGCCTCCCTGGCCGTTCGATCCCACGGGCTGGAGCAGCGCGGCCGGGTACTCGACGGGGTTCCCTGTTTCGTACTCGTTGCCGGCCGCAGCGACGACGAGCGTCCCGTGGTCGATCGCGTAGCGGATTGCCTTTCGCTCCATCGGGGACGTCGTCGTCCCCGAGAGGCTGAGGTTGATGATCCGGGCGCCGCGGTCGACGGCGTAGCGGATCGCGCTCACCTCATCGGCGGCCGTGAACGACCCACGCGGACTGTCGGCCTTCACGATCAGCAGTTGGGCGTCGCCGCCGAAGCCTGAGATCCCGTCTCCGTCGACGACCGCTCCGGCAGCGAGCGAGGCGACGAACGTCCCGTGGCCGTTGGTGTCCGAAAACGACGACTTCCGGTTACGTGTGTCGTGGGTGCGCGGATGCTTCGCCGCGATGTCCGGCGCCGAGAGGTCGGCTCCGGTGTCGATGACGGCGATTGTGATCGCTGCCGCGCTTCGCAGTGCGGCCTCCGGCACGCGGTCGGCACCCGCCGCTTGGTACTGCCAGTCGAGCGCGTCGGTTGAGCGGGCGACCGGTGCCGCGGCGCCTGCTGCGAGCCGCCCAACCCCTTCGGGACCAGGGATTGCAGACCATGCCGCAACCGCGGTGAGGCCCACGATCGCTGCCGCAGTTGCAGTCCGTGCGCACGTCATATCGCTTTCGGACTCTAGGACCACCCCCGAGAAGGGACAATCCCCGAAGGTCCAGGCTGCAGTTGCGCAGGAACGTCTAAGGCAGCGTTTGGGCTCGGGCGACGGCCGCTGCGACGTCGATCACGCCGTAGCCCAGCCCGTCATCGCGCCTGCCGAGCCCCGTGGCGGTTTCCCGGAGGAGCCCGACGACCTGCCGCGGGGAGAGGTGCGGGTTCGCGGTCCAGACGAGCGCCGCTGCGGCCGACACGAGCGGCGCGGCGAACGAGGTGCCCGCCTCTCCCAATGCCGCGACCGAGACCCAGGGACCGGTGTTCGAGAAGGGCGCCCGCGTCCCGTCACGCATCACGGCGGCGACCGCGAGACCGTCTGCGCCGAGCAGCGCGGCCGGGTACTCCGGCCGGCCGGCGTAGTCGTCGCCCGCGGCTGCAACGACGAGGACACCGCGGCCGATCGCGTACCGGACAGCGGATCGCTCGACGGTCGACGTGCGGGGTCCACCGAGGCTGAGATTGACGATGCGAGCGCCGTGGTCGACGGCGTACCGGATCGCTGCCGCCTCGTTCGCGTCGCTGAATGCGCCGCTCGCGCTGCCGGCGCGGATGATCAGCAAGCGGGCGCTGCCGCTCGAGCGTGCGACGATCGAGGCAACGAGGGTGCCGTGGCCGCTCGGATCTCGAACGTCGCGCCCGCCCGTGCGAACGTCGTACGTGGCGGGGCGCTTTGCTGCGATCTCCGGCACGCGGACGTTCGCGCCCGTGTCGACCACCGCGATCGTCACCGGCTGTACCGGTGCGAGCACTGCCGCTGCAAGGAAAGCTCCGAGCCATGCCATCGTGTCCTTCGAGTATCGGAAGCCGCTACGAGGTTGCCATGGGCCGAACGGCCCATCTTCGGCGTACTCCTGTAGCCTCCGCGACGACCATGACAGCGGCGGGACGCAGTGGGATTCGCGTGCAGCTCAGCGGCAGCGGCGTGGCGAACGTCGAGACCGGGCTGCCGGTGCTCGACCGGCTTCTCGAGCGGCTCGCGGAGTACGCGCGGTTCGATCTCGCGCTCGAGGTCGAGCCAGGCGCGGCGGAGGTCGAGGTCGCCGAGGCCGGCAGCGCGCTCGGCCGCGCTCTCGCAGAGCTGTTGCGCGCCGACGGTGCGTGCGGGTACGGCTACGCGTCGATGACCTCCGCGGAGGCGCTGGCGAGCGTTGCGCTCGAGGTGTCGGCCGAGCCGCTCGTCGTTTCGAACGTCGATCTCACGGAGGCGCGCATCGGCGGCCTCGGGACGGACGTCGCTCGACGCTTCCTCGAACGTCTGGTCGAGGGTGCGGGGCTCACGCTGCACGTCCGCCTTCTGAACGGCACCGACACGCAACACGTCCTCGAGGCGATCTTCAAGGCGCTGGGCGTTGCCCTCGCGCAAGCGACGAGCGAAGGAGGAGCAGGTGGCCGATAAGACCGTCGTGCGCACCGACGCGGCGCCCGCGCCGTTCCAGGGAGCGCCGTACTCGCAGGCGATCGCCGCCAACGGCTTCGTCTACGTCTCAGGGCAGGTCGCGCTCGCGCCGGGCCACACGGAACTCGTCGGCTCGACGATCGAGGAGCAGACGGAGCAGGTCTTCGCCAATCTCGGCGCGATCCTCGAGGAGGCAGGCAGCGGCCTCCACCGGCTCGTGAAGACGACGGTCTTCCTCGCGAACTTCGACGACTTCCAGGGTATGAACTCGGTGTACGTGAAGCACGTCGGCGACCGGCCGCCGGCCCGCGCGACGGTCGAGGTCTCCAAGCTCCCCTCGGGCGCGCTCGTCGAGATCGAAGCCGTAGCACTCGCCTAGACACCACAATGCGCCGGTGCGGCGCGAAATCGAGAACTACGTCCGTGACCTCGGGCTCGACGCCTATCTCGTCGGCGGCGCCGTCCGCGACGAGCTGCTCGGCCTCGAGTCCAAGGATGTCGACTTTCTCGTGCCCGGCGTCGACACCGAAGGCCTGAAGCGCGCGCTCGAGCCGCACGGGCACGTCGAGGATCTTGTCGTCGGCGGGCGGCTCGTCGGCGTACGGCTGCATCCCGGCGACAGGGCGATCTCGAAGCTCGCCCGGGCCGGAATCGAGCTCGCACCGCCGCGCAAGGAGGTGAGCACCGGTCCCGGGCGGCACGACTTCGAGATCGTCGCCGACCCTTCGCTCTCCGTCGACGACGACATGCGCCGGCGCGACTTCACGATCAACGCGATGGCGCGTCGTCTCGAGACCGGCGAGATCGTGGATCCGCTCGACGGGCGGAAGGACCTCGAGGCGCGTGTGCTGCGGACGGTGTCGCCGACGAGCTTCGCCGAGGACCCGCTGCGTCTCGTGCGTGCGCTGCGCTTCGTGTCCCAGCTCGGATTCGAGCCGGACGATTCGACGCTCCGGCAAATGCGCGACGAGGCGAAGTCGATCAGACTCGTCTCCGGAGAGCGTGTCGGTGGCGGTCTCGCGGCAGACGGCATGGGCGAGCTCTCGAAGCTCCTGCTCGGCAAGGAGCCGGCACGCGCGCTCCGGATCGCCCGTGACACGGGCGTGCTCGTCGAGCTGCTGCCGGAGTTCGAGCGCGCGATCGGCTTCGACCAGGAGAGCAGGTACCACTCGCTGACCGTCGACGAGCACACCTTCGCGGTCGTGCAGGCGGCTGCCGACGCCGGCCGCTCGCTCGCGGTGCGGCTGGGTGCGCTCTTCCACGATCTCGGCAAGCCGCACGTGGCCTGGCGCGGCTCCGACGGGCGGCTGCACTACTACGCGAAGCCGGGCCGCGCCGACAAGAGTCACGAGCAGGTCGGATGCGAGCTCGCGAAGAGCGCGCTCGCACGCCTGCGCTATCCGACCGCTCTGCGCCGGCGCGTCGAGCGCCTCGTCCGCCACCACATGTTCAGCATCGGCAAGGGCGACGAGCTGCGCGCGCGCCGTTTCCTCGCAAAGTACGGGGACGAGCTCGCATTCGAGCTGATCGATCACAAGGAGGCCGACTACAGAGGCAAGCCGGGGCCGGACGCCGAGCCGCCGGTCGAGGACCTCGAGAAGCTCGATCGGTTCCGCCGGTTGCTCCAGCGGGAGCGCAAGCACCCGCACCGCCTCGCCGACCTCGCAGTCAACGGCAAGGACCTGATCGAGGCCGGCTTCACCGCGGGCCCCGGCCTGGGCCGCGTGCTCGAAAACCTCCTCCGCGACGTGGTCGACGATCCAAAGCTGAACACGCGCGAAGAGCTGCTGAGGCGCGCGGCCCGGAAGAAGGGCTGACCGTTCACGCCGCGGCGGCACCTGGCATTCAGTTAGAACCTCTTAGAGTGGAGCGAACGTGGACGTTTCTCTGATCGAGTGGGGTGCGCCGGGTCCGTACCGCGTCGCGTTCTCCACCCGTATCGGCGGAGTCAGCGAAGGCGAGTTCGCCTCGCTCAATCTGGGGATTCTCACCGACGACGACCCGGCGCGTGTCGTCGTCAACCGCACGCGGCTGTGCGAGGCGGTCGGCGCCGATCCCGACGGCGCGACAATGGCATGGCAGCGGCACGGTGCGACGGTCACGCGCGCGCAACCGCGGGGCATCGTCACGCCTGGAACGGTGTACGACCACTGCGACGGCCTCTGGAGCGACGCTCCCGGACGCGCGATGCTGCTCCTCACGGCCGACTGCATGCCGATCGCGATCGCGCGCGCGGACGGTGTGCGGCCGGCGGTCGAGATCCTCCATGCAGGCTGGCGCGGGCTGCTCGCCGGGATCGTCGCGGCAGGCGTTCGCGCACTCGGCTCGCGTGCGCTCGTCGCAGCCATCGGGCCGAGCATCGGCCCCTGCTGCTACGAGGTGGGGGAGGAGGTCGCCTCGCCGTTCCGGCAGGCGTTCGGCGACGACGTCGCCCGTGATGGGAAGCTGGATCTCTGGACGTCCGCGGAGCGGGCGCTGCGGGCCGCCGGCGTGGAGAGCGTCGAGCGCTCCGACATGTGCACGTCCTGCGACGGCGAGCGGTTCTTCTCGCACCGGCGCGATCACGGCCGAACCGGCCGCCAGGGAGTCATTGCCTACGTCGTCTGACGAGCTCCGCGAGCGCTACGCGCAGATCAACGAGGACGTCGGCCCCGGCGTCACCGTCGTCGTCGCCACGAAATACGTGCCGGCCGACGAGCTCGCCGTGCTCCTCGAGGCGGGCATCGAGGTCGTCGGCGAGAACCGGGCGCAGGATCTCGAGGAGAAGCACGGACGCTACGGCAACGCGTTCCGCTGGCACTTCATCGGCCATCTCCAGAGCCGGAAGGCGAAGACCGTCAACGAGCTGTGCGAGCTCTGCCACTCGCTCGCCTCGGAGTCGGCCGCGCAGCGGCTGACGATCCCGGCGCTCGTCGAGGTCAACCTGAGCGGCGAGCCCACGAAGTCGGGGATCGAGCCGGAGCAGCTCGCCGAGTTCCTCGAGCACTACGCCGACGTGCGGGGATTGATGACGATGCCGCCGTTCGCGGAGGATCCTGAGGCCTCGCGGCCGTACTTCGCCCGGCTGCGCGGACTCGCCGAGGAGCACCGGCTCCGTGAGCTCTCGATGGGGACGAGCCAGGACTACCGTGTCGCGGTGGAGGAGGGTGCGACGTACGTCCGCGTCGGATCTGCCCTTTTAGGTGGCTGATGCCACCTGACAGAGAATCGCCGGTTACCCCAGTAACATTTCGCTCGATGGGCTTCGCCGACGTCTGGAACAAGACCCTCGTCTACTTCGGCATCGCCGAAGAGGAGGAGTGGGACGAGGACGGCTACCTCACCGACGAGGAGCTTCAGCGCGCGTACGCCGAACGTCCGAACGTCCGCCGGCTCGCGCCGCGTCGCGCGCGCCGCGAGGACTTCGACGACTGGACCGACCCGGAGCCGGGGACTGGGCGCACGAGCGTCCTGCGCCCCGCGCCCGAGCCGCGCCGTTTGCGCGGCGTCGAGAGCGTCCCGTCGGGCGCCTCGGTCAAGGTGCACCTCGTCCTCCCGCGCAGCTTCAACGACGCGCAGCAGATCGCCGACCGCTTCAAGGAGGGGGTACCCGTCATCCTCAACCTCCAGGGCTCGGACCAGGAGCTCGCAAAGCGCCTCATCGACTTCGCGAGCGGGCTGACCTACGCGCTCGACGGCGGCATGCAGCGCGTGGCCGACAAGGTCTTCCTGCTGACGCCCCGCAACGTCGAGGTGTCCGCCGAGGAGCGGGCACGGCTGCTGGAGCGCGGCGACTTCTTCAACCAGGCGTAGGCAGAGCTAGGAGTTTCGCCCCGGACGGCGAAGGGCGGTGACCATGGGCGGCGCTGCCAACCTCACCTTGCTCGCCGATGCGATCGACGCGGTGAACAGCTTCATCTGGGCGTTCACGGTCGTGTACACGCTCGTGATCTTCGCCTACATCCTCACGAGCTGGGTGCGGCTGCCGTACTCGCCCTGGCTGAACCGGATCCAGCGCTTTCTCTACGAAGTGTCCGCGCCGTATCTCCGCATCTTCAGGCGGGTCCTCCCGTCGATGGGCTCGCTCGACCTGTCGCCGCTCGTGGCGACGATCGTGCTCTGGGTCGTCGCCGGAGTGCTCATGCGGATCCTGAACCAGTTCCATTAGAGAGGGGAGACTCATGGCACTCACACCAGTCGAGATCAGACACCTGCGCCCGAGTACGGGCTTCATGGGCTACAAGCGAGGGATGACGGACCGCCTCTTCGAGGAGATCGCGGTTGCCTTCGAGGACGTCTGGCGCGATCGCGCAGACCTCGTGGACAAGGTCGAGCAGCTCGAGGTCGATCTCGTGCGCTTCCGCGAGCTCGAGACATTGCTCCGCACGACGCTCGTGTCGGCAGAGCGCGCGGCCACGGGGCTGAAGGAGCAGGCCCGCCGTGAGGCCGACCTCATCCTCAGCGAGGCACACGCCGAGGTGCGCGCCGTCCAGCGGAACGCGATCGCCGAGAACGAGCGGCTGGTTGTCGAGTCGCGCCGTCTGCGGGCGCAGCTGCGCGCCGCGCTCGAGACGATCGACGACGTCGAGGCCGCCGAAGACGCCCCGCCCGCGAAGGACGACGGCCAGAACACGTGGCCGGGCGAGCGCGAAGCCGCATAGCTCGACATACACTGGGTCATATGACGGTGGTGTCCACTCGCCTTCGCCTGCGTGTCAGTCCCGGCGCGGGTCGCGCGGCCATCGTCGGCCGCCACGGCGATGCGTGGAAGGTGCGTGTCACCGCGGCGCCCGAGAACGGCCGCGCGAACGAGGCCGTGCTGCGGCTGATCGCGGACACGCTCTCGCTACCGCGTGACGCAGTGACACTCGTTTCAGGCCACGGCGGCCGGGACAAGATCGTCGAGCTGCACGGGGTGGGCCCGGCGCTCATCGAACGCCGCCTCGCGTCTGCTTCGACAGACGATCGAGCACGAAAGGACAGACGCTCATGAGCATCGACACGGACCGATTTCGCACGGAGCTGCTGACGGAGCGCGAGCGCGTACAGAGAGCCATCCAGAACCTGCGCGAGAGCCACCCGGGTTCGCTCGACGACGAGACCGAGGAGATCACCGGCGCGAGCGACAACCATCTTGGCGACGCGGCGACGGCCACCCTCGGCCGCGAGATCGACTACACGCTCGGCGAGAACTCCGAGCAGGTCCTCGGCGAGATCAACGACGCACTCGAGAGGATCGAACAAGGCACCTACGGGGCGTGCATCGTCTGCGGCCGGGAGATCGGCGAGGAGCGCCTCGAGGCGTACCCGTGGGCGTCGCTCTGCATCGACGACGCACGGAAGGCCGAGCGCGGGTGAGCCAGCCGGTCAGGCGCCTCGATGTTCGCGTCGGGTCTTCGACAGACGGGCTCTCGCCCGTCTCGGTTGCTTCGCGCTCGCTCGCTGCGGACTTGACACAGTGGCTCGCGCTCGGCGCGATCGCCTTCGCGGCGATCGCGGCCGATCAGCTCACGAAGCACATCGTGACGAGCCGCCTCAGCCTCGACGAGGGCACGCATGTCGTCGGGCCGTTCTGGATCCACCACGTGCAGAACTCCGGCATCGCCTTCGGTTTGTTCGCGAGCGCGACGGCCGTCGTGATCGTGCTGACCGGCGTCGCAGTCGCATGGATGCTGACGTTCTTCGCGCGCTCAGGCGCCCGCCATCCGATCCTGCCGTTGGCCCTTGGGCTCGTGATCGGCGGCAGCCTCTCGAACCTGCTCGACCGCGTCCGGCTCGGGTACGTCACCGACTTCCTCGACCTGCGCTACTGGCCGGCGTTCAACCTCGCCGACAGCTTCATCGTGGTCGGCGTCCTCTTGCTGCTCGGCGCACTGATGCTCGCAGACCGCGAGCCGCGGCGGCCCCGGCGTGTGCGTGACGCGACTGCACGTCCCTCCTGACGCCGTCGGCAAGCGGCTGGACCGCTTCCTCGCAGAGCTGCCTGAGATCGGCTCGCGTGCCGTCGCCGAACGGCTGCTGAGCGGCGGCGGCGTCTCCATCGACGGGCGTCCGCGCGCAAAGGGCTACAAGCTCGAAGGCGGGGAGCAGCTCGAGTTCGAGCCGCCGGCGGCGCGGACGAGCGAGCTCGAGCCGCAGGAGATGGATCTCGTCGTCCCCTACGAGGACGAGCATCTGTTGGTCGTCGACAAGCCGGCAGGTCTGGTGGTGCACCCGGCGCCCGGACACGCCCGCGGGACGCTCGTGCACGGCCTGCTCGCCTACGACGTCGAAGGTGGCGACGAGCCTGAGCGGCCCGGCATCGTGCACCGGCTCGACCGCGACACGTCCGGGCTGCTCGTCGTCGCACGTTCTACCGAGGCGCACCGGGCCCTGCAGAAGCTCGTGCAGCACCGCGAGCTGACGCGCGAGTACATCGCGCTCGTCGTCGGCCGTCCCCGGTCGCGAAGCGGCACGATCGACGCTCCGATCGGGCGCGACCGCAGCGACGCGCTGCGGCAATCGCTCGACACGGACACCCCGAGGGACGCAGTCACGCACTTCGAGGTCGAGGAGCTTCTCGCGCGCCACGCGCTCCTGCGGGTGACGCTCGAAACGGGACGCACCCACCAGATCCGCGTGCACCTGGCCGCGATCGACCTGCCCGTCGCCGGCGACCCGCTCTACGGCCGGCCGGGTGAGCTCGGGCTCGAGCGGCAGTTCCTCCACGCCGCGCGGCTTGCGTTCGAGCACCCGGTCAGCGGGGAGCAGGTGGACGTCTCGTCGCCCCTGCCGCCGGACCTCGAGACGGCGCTCGGCGCAGCCCGCGCCTGACGCTTCCATCCTGTTTACAACTCCGGTCTACCGTGGCGGCGGTGCGGTACTGGCTTGCACTTCTCGGAGGCCTGGTTCTGTGTGGGAACGCCGCGGCCGGCGCTGTGCCCGGCGTCAACGGGGCGATCGCCTTCGAGCGAAACGGCGTCGTGGTCGCGTTCGATCCGCGGTCCGGCACCACCCACGACGTCGTGGCCGGCACCCAGCCGGCGTGGTCGAACGACCTTGCGAAGCTCGCCTTCGTCCGGGACAACGTCGTCTACACGGCGGAGAGCGACGGAACCGGCGCGGTCGCGGTCGGCCCGGGCATCTGGCCGAGCTGGTCGCCGCACGCCGACCAGCTCGCGATCGTTCGCTACGACGGCGTGGCGCAACCGCAGAAGCCGAACGGGGCGCTGCAGGTCTTCGTGATCCAGATCGCAACGCAAACCGAGGCGCAGCTCACCTTCGGAACGGCGGGCGTCGTCCTACCGGCCTGGTCGCCCGACGGCACCCGGATCGCCTACGGGACGAGCGACGGCCTGTACACGATCGGGCTCGACGGAACGACCACGCCGCAGGCGATTCCCGGCACGGAGCGTGTGAACGGCGGCCCGTCGTGGTCTCCGGACGGAACGCGGCTCGGGTTCGTCGCCTCCAACGGGCAGGTGTGGGTCGTCGACGCCGACGGGGCCAATGCGCATCAGGTCAGCTACACGCTTCAGGGACGAAACGATGGAACGGCGCGCCCGGCCTGGTCGCCGGACGGCCAGGCGATCGCGTGGATCCAGAACGCCGACCTCTGCACGACCGACCTGAGCGGCGGCGTCCGACGCCTCACGTTCACCCCGCAGGGCGCTCCGAGTACGGTTGCGGGCCTGCCTGACTGGCAGCCGACGACCGGGCCGCCGTACCAGCCGGTCGCTGCGCCGCCGGGACCGAGCGATCTGGCCGGTTGCGACTGGAGCCCCGGCGCGCGCATCGAGTTGCTCGACGTGAACGTGTCGCCGCGCGATGTCTCTCTGAGCGCTCCCCAGGAGATCGCGTTCGTCAATCACACGTCGACGCCGCTGAACGTGACGACGACGCTGCCCGGCGCGCACGCGACGATCGACCCCGGCGGCTTCGCCCGCTTTCCCACCGAGTCGGGGACGTACGAATTCACCGTAGCCGGCTATCCCGACGGCGTGGCGCGGCGGGGGACGTTCGTCGTCACAGGCGCCGGCAGCGTTGCGATCGACCCGCACGCTCCCGTTCGCTACGGCGCCGCCACGGTGCTCTCCGGTGCGGCGGCGGGCCCGGCCGGCGCCGCCGTGACGATCCGGGCTCGGCCCAGCGGCTCGGCCGGCTCGGTCCGGATCGCGACCGTGCAGCCCGCCGGCGGGCGCTGGCAGCTGCGAGTCAAGCCGGCGATCACGACGCGCTACGAGGTCGAGTTCGCGGGCGCGACGGCGGAGCGCCTGGTCCGCGTCATGCCGCTGCTGCGTGTCGTGCTCGCTCGTGCGACGGTGACCGTCAGCCTCGCGCCGATCCCGCAGCTGGCCCGAAAGACGGTGTCCCTGTTCCGGATGACGGCGCAGGCGTGGCGCCAGGCTGGGACGGCACGCACCGGCCGGGATGGCATGGCCCGCTTCCGCAACCTGCGCTCGGGTCGCTACTACGTCGGGTTCGCGGGCGGCGTGCAGTACTGGAGCACCGCGAGCGCCCCCTTCGGGATCCGCAGCTAGGGCCGGGTGCACTACACTTCCGCATCCAGTCAAACGACCCGGCGGAACACGCCGTGGGCGCGGGTGCCGGCCTTTGAGGCCGGTGCGCCTCGAGCCCCGCCGGAGCACGGCAAATCCAACCGTAAAGGAGCTGAGTCATGGCAGTCGCCTCGATGCGCGAGCTGCTGGAGGCCGGAGTCCACTTCGGCCACCAGACGCGACGCTGGAACCCGAAGATGCGCCGCTTCATCTTCGCCGAGCGGTCCGGCATCTACATCATCGATTTGACGCAGACGAGCGAGCGTCTCGAGGAGGCTGCGCAGTACGTCCGCAACCTCTCCGAGCGCAACGGCACCGTCCTCTTCGTCGGCACGAAGAAGCAGGCCCAGGACGCGGTCGAGAACGAGGCCAAGCGCGTCAACATGCCCTACGTGAACCACCGTTGGCTCGGCGGGCTGCTCACGAACTGGCGGACGATGTCCGACCGGATCGAGCGCCTGCACGAGATGCGGCGCCTCCGCGACGAGGGCCAGATGGACCTCCTGCCGGCGAAGGAGCGCATCGCGATGGCGGGCGAGCTCGAGAAGCTCGAGGCAAACCTCGGCGGCGTCGCCGATATGCGCAAGCAGCCGGACGCGGTCTTCATCATCGATCTCAAGAAGGAAGCGCTCGCCGTTCGCGAGGCGCGCCGTCTCGGCCTGCCCGTGATCGCGCTCGTGGACACGAACTGCGATCCCGACGAGGCCGACTACGTCGTGCCGGGGAACGACGACGCGATCCGGGCGTGCGCGCTGATCACGCGCGTCATCGCCGACTCGATCGCCGAGGGCCAGCAGAAGGTCTCGCCGAAGGAATTCCAGCCGGTTCGGCAGGAGAACGGCTCCGCGCCCGCGGCGATCGAAGAGCCGGCCGCTGCGGCTGAGCTCGAGGAGCCAGCCGCCGCTGCGGCGACCCCGGAGCCCTCCGCGGCCGCTCCCGCCGAGGAGCTCCCGGCCGAGCCCGAGGGCGGTGTTCCGGAGACCGAGGTGACCGCCGCTCCGGCTGAGACCGAGGAGCCCGCCGCCGCGGCGGAGCCCGAGCTCGTCGCCCCGGACACGCTCACCGTGCCCGTGGAGGAGACGACGGAGGTGGAGCAGTGACGGCGGAAATCTCCGCCGCACTGGTCAAGGAGCTCCGCGACCGCACCGGCGCGGGGATGATGGACTGCAAGGGTGCGCTCCAGGAGACGAACGGCGATCTCGACGCGGCAGTCACGCTGCTCCGCGAGAAGGGAATGGCGCAGGCCGCGAAGCGGGCGGGCCGCGAGACGACGGAGGGCAAGGTCGGCTTCCGGCTCGCCGACGACGGCTCGAAGGGGACGATGGTCGCGGTCGGCTGCGAGACCGAGCCGGTCTCCGGGAACGACGAGTTCCTCGCGTACGCGAAGAAGGTGCTCGAGCTCGTCGAGCAAAAGGGCGTCGGCGCCGAGAGCGAGCTCGAGGAGGAGCGCGTCGCGCTGTCCGCCAAGCTCGGCGAGAACATCGCTGTCGTGGGCGGCGCCCGCTTCGAGGCGGTCGACGGCGGGCTCGTCTCCGCGTACGCGCATCCGCCTGCGAACAAGCTCGGCGTTCTCCTGCAGGTGCGCGGCGGCGACGCCGACCTCGCTCGCAAGCTCGCGATGCACATCGCGTGGTCGAATCCGCAGTGGATCGGTCGCGAGGACGTGCCGGAGGAGGTCGTCGCCCCGGAACGCGAGATCTATGCGAACTCCGACGAGGTGCAGTCTAAGCCTGAGCAGGCCCGCGAGAAGATCGTGGACGGAATGCTCAACAAGTGGTTCTTCGGCAAGAACGTCCTCGTCGACCAGGAATGGATCCACGACTCTTCGAAGTCCGTAGGCCAGGCGCTGAAGGAGGCGGGCGCTGAGGTGCTCGAGTTCGAGCGCTTCGCACTCGCGGAATGACTGTCCGACCTGAAGAGGCGGTCCACGTGCCGGCGGCAGGCGCACCAGGGTTCCGGCGTGTGCTGCTGAAGCTCTCGGGTGAGGCGCTGATGGGAACGCGCGACCACGGCGTAGACGTCCCCGTCGTTCGCCGGCTCGCCGAGGAGATCGTGGCGGTGCAGGACTCCGGCGTCGGCGTGGCGATCGTTGTCGGCGGCGGCAACTTCTACCGTGGCCTGGCGGCCGCGGCGGAGGGAATGGAGCGCGCTACCGCCGACTACGCGGGCATGCTCGCGACGCTGCTGAATGCGCTCGCGCTCCAGGACGTGCTCGAGCACCAGGGCGCGCACACGCGCGTCCTCTCGGCGATCGAGGTGAGCGAGGTCGCCGAACCGTACATCCGCCGCAAGGCGATCCGGCATCTCGAGAAGGGCCGCATCGTCATCTTCGCGGCAGGCACGGGCAATCCGTTCTTCACGACGGACACGGCGGCCGCACTACGCGCGCTCGAGATCGGCGCCGACGCGATCCTGATGGCGAAGCACGGCGTCGAGGGCGTCTACGACGGCGACCCGAACGAGGATCCGACCGCACGGTTCCTGCCGCGGCTCACCCATCTCGAGGCGATCGAGCGGGGGCTGAAGGTCATGGACACGACCGCGCTCTCGCTCTGCATGGACAACAAGCTCACGATTCACGTCTTCGAGCTCGCCGAGGGCAACATCGCCCGCGTCGTCGCCGGCGAGGACGTTGGCACAGTCATCGAGACCGCCGGCTAGCGCCGGAGTAGGAGGGCAGCGGAGCTATGGCAACCGTCGACGAGCTCATCCAGGAAGCGCAGACGCGGATGGGGAAGTCGGTCGAGCACGCGCGCAACGAGTTCGGCACCGTGCGCACGGGCCGCGCATCGGCGGCGCTGCTCGACCGCATCACGATCGACTACTACGGCACCGCCACTCCGCTGAAGCAGCTGGCCACGATCGGCGTTCCGGAGCCGCGCATGCTGACCGTGCAGCCGTTCGACCCGACCTCGATCCGAGCGATCGAAAAGGCGATCCAGGAGTCCGACCTCGGCCTCACACCGTCGAACGACGGCAAGCTGATCCGTCTCCCCATCCCCCAGCTGACGGAGGAGCGCCGAAAGGACCTCGTCAAGGTCGTCCGCGGGCTCGCGGAGGGGCATCGCATCGCCGTTCGCGAGATCAGGCGCGACGCGATGAAGCATCTGAAGACGCTCGTCGACAAGGGCGACGTCGGCGCCGACGAGGAGCGCCGCGCCGAGGATCGCGTCCAGAAGCTCACCGACGAGCACACGAAGCACATCGACGACCTGCTGAAGCACAAAGAGGCGGAGGTGATGGAGGTTTAGCGTCTCCGGAACCGACGCCGAACCGGTGGCCGAGCACGGGCTCCCGGAGGTCGCTCGCGCCGTCGCGATCATCATGGACGGCAACGGCCGCTGGGCCGCGTCTCACGGCGTGTCGGTGGCCGAAGGGCATCGCGCGGGCTCGCGCGCGCTGCGCCCCGTCGTCGAGACGGCGATCGACCTGGGCGTCGACTCGCTGGCTGTCTACGCGTTCTCGACCGAGAACTGGACCCGACCGGGGGACGAGGTCGAGGCGTTGATGGAGATCTTCGGCGAGACGATCGACCGCGAGCTGGTCGACCTCGCCAAAGAGGGTGTGCGCACGAGGTTCGTCGGCCGCCGCGACCGCGCGCCGGAGTGGCTCCGGGAGAAGCTCGCCGGGCTCGAGACGGCGACGGAAAAGGAATCGCGTCTCAACCTCTGGATCGCCTTCGACTACGGCGGGCGCGCCGAGATCGTCGAGGCGGCGCGCCGGCTCGCGCATAGCGGGGTGGAGGTCGACGAGAACGCCTTCGCGCGGAATCTCTACGCACCGGAGATGCTCGACCCCGATCTCGTGATCCGGACGTCCGGGGAGCTCCGCGTGTCGAACTTCCTCCTATGGCAGTCGGCTTACGCCGAGTTCGTCTTCACCGACACGCTCTGGCCCGACTTCGGTCCCGACGAGTTTCGCGCTGCAATCGAGGACTACGCGAGCCGCCGCCGCAGATTCGGCGGTAGATGAGCGGCCTGTTCTCGCGCGTTCTGGTCTCAGTCGTCGGCCTGCCGGTCGTGCTCGGCATCGTCTGGCTGGGCGGCTGGTGGCTGTTCGGGCTCGTCGCGGCGGTGGGGCTCGTGGCCGTGCACGAGTTCGTGACGATGGCGCGGCCGCTGCGCCCACTCGCGCCGGCCGCCTATGTCGGAACGATCCTCGCGCTCCTCGGCGCCCAGAAGGGGGGTGTCGTCTGGATGCTCGGCGGCTTTCTGACGGTGTTCCTCGTCGCGTTCGCGCTCAACGCCGTCGCCGAGACCCGCGCACCGTCGACGGCCGCGATCGGCGCGACCGTGCTCTGCTCGGCGTGGATCGGCCTCGGCCTCGGACACCTCGTGCTGTTGCGGAAGATGCACGACGAGCCGCGCCTGCTCGCGTTCAGCGTGTTGCTGACCGTGTTCGCCGCCGACACGTTCGCCTACTTCGGCGGCCGCCTGTTCGGCCGCCGCAAGCTCGCGCCGACCCTCTCGCCAGGCAAGACGTGGGAGGGCTTCGTCGTCGGCTCGATCGTCGGCATGTTCGTCTCGTTCGTCGCCCTCTACCAGGACCGGGATCACTACCTCCAGATGTGGCAGGCCGTCGTCCTCGGCCTCGTCGTCGTGCTCGCGGCCGCGGCCGGCGACCTCTTCGAGTCGATGCTGAAGCGCGACATGCAGGTGAAGGACACCGGGCGGCTGCTCGGCGGCCACGGCGGCGTCCTCGACCGCGTCGACGCCCTGCTCTTCGCTTCGGCAGCGGCGTTCTACCTGGTGCTGGGGTTCAACTACGTCTGATTGTGCACCCAGGTTGCCTCCGGCGACCTGGGTGCGTTCCTTGGACCTACACTGGAACGAATGAAGAGAGTTGCCCTTCTCGGTGCGACCGGATCGATCGGACGGCAGGCGATCGAGATCGTCGAGGCCCATCCCGGGCTCGAGCTCTGTGCGGCGGCGTCCGGCTCGTCGCCGCTCGACGACGTGGACGCGCCTCTGAAGCAGGTCGGCGGCGATCTCACCGAGCTGCTCGAGCGTGCAGAGCCGGACGTCGTGCTGAACGCGGTCGTCGGCTTCGCCGGTGTCCACGCCACGCTCTGGGCGATGGAGCACGGGGTCGATCTCGCACTCGCCAACAAGGAGAGCCTCGTCGCCGCCGGCGAGCTCGCAACGCAGGCACAGGCGCGCGGCGGCGGCCGGACGCTTCCCGTGGACAGCGAGCACTCCGCGCTCTTCCAGTGCCTCGAGGAGCGGTTGCCCGAGCAGGTGGATACGCTCGTGCTCACCGGCTCCGGCGGCCCGTTTCGGGGCCGGACCCGCGACGAGCTCGCGAACGTCACGCCGGAGGAGGCGCTCACCCATCCGACGTGGCGCATGGGCCCGAAGATCACGATCGACTCCGCGACGCTCGCGAACAAAGGGCTCGAGCTGATCGAGGCGCACTTCCTCTTCGGGATCCCGTACGAGCGGATCGAAGTCGTGCTCCAGCCGACCTCCATCGTCCACTCGCTCGTTCGCTTCCGCGACGGCGCCGCGCTCGCGCATCTGGGCTATCCCGACATGCGCGTACCGATCTCATACGCATTGACCTATCCCGAGCGCGCTGCCACCCCTGCGCCGCCGCTCAACCTCACCGCGCTCACGCTCGAGTTCGAAGCGCCCGATCTCGAGACGTTCCCCATGCTCGCGCTCGCGCGCGAGGCGGGGGAGAAGGGCGGTACCTTCCCGTGCGCCTACAACGCCGCGAACGAGGTCGCAGTCGCGGCCTTCCTCGCCGGACGG
>JBGQKY010000029.1:0-20043 GCA_041499745.1 Gaiellaceae bacterium | reverse complement strand
GGCAGGATTCGAACCTGCGGCGCGCCGCGTTTCAGGCGACCGCTCTACCGGGCTGAGCTACGACCACGCGGTGCGGTTTCTGCACTTGGTGAGTGGCGGCTTCGCCGCCGCTCACACATCCACGCGTGCCTCCGCCCGCCGAAGAAGGGGGCCCACGGGGGAAACATGGTTTCCCCCGTGAAGGCGAGCGAAGCGAAGCCGAACGATGTTGTTCAAGCCACTCGCCTACCCTTCGACCCTGGATCGCCGTCGGACGGCGTCCTACGTGGAGGAGCACTGGAGCCCGGCGCTCTTGCACCTTCCGGAAATTCGCAGGCAAAAGCCGCGGCTTATTCAGCAGCGAATTGCCTTGCGCCGTTGGCGCAGAGGACCTTTCTCTCTCAGGCGGGGCCTCGAGTCTCACTTGTTGCGTTTCACGTAGAGCATCACCCTTCGGTTGTGTTCGTCAATTTGCTCGAACTACGACGAAGGCGACCCTCTCGGGTCGCCCTCACTTCGGCTCGGATGCAAGCAAAACGCTAGCTCGCATCGCCCCCGGCGAGGGCTCCCACGTCGTTCGACCGGCGCGCGCCGCGACCCGTCCAGACGCAGGACGGTGACGCGACGGCGAGGGCCGCTGCGTCGAGGAACAGGTGGGTTTTGATCGTCATTGTCATCGTGTGATCGGCGTATGCCGGGTTCAACCCTAGACCAAACCGCGGATGCACGCAAGGGTGTTTGTACATTTCTAACGAGTCGTTCGCGAAATGCTGTGACGGCATTTCGCGCGTCGCCTGTACATAGGTGCATATACTCCTATTCATGGACATCGCGCCTGCTCCCTCCATCTGCGTCTGCACGACGCTGCGCATGGCGAGCCGTGTCGTCAACCGGCACTACGACGGCGCACTCGCGCCCATCGGGCTCACCACGAGCAGTTATTCGATCCTCTCGCGCACAGGTCGCGAAGGGCCGTTGCCGCTTGGAGCACTCGCTGCGCGGCTCGCAATGGACCGCACGACGCTTTCGCGCGAGCTCGCGCCGCTCGTCGAAGCAGGGCTCCTCGAAGCCGAGCCCGACGAGCACGACCGGCGCAAGCGGATTGTCGTGCTGACGGACGAGGGCGTCGCGCTCGTCAAGGAGGCGCACCCGCTCTGGGCGCGCGCGCAGAAGGACCTTGCGCGCCGCTTCGGCGCCGGACGGACGGACGGGCTCCTGGCCGAGCTCCACGCATTGGTCGGCGCCGCGTGATCGACCGCCTCGTCGGCGGCCGGCGGCACTACGCGTGGCTGATCGTCCTCGTCACGTTCGTGACGCTGATCACGACGGCGGGCTTCCGCGCGACGCCCGGCGTGCTGATCGTCCCGCTCCAGGACGAGTTCGGCTGGTCGCGCGGCACGATCTCGCTCGCAGTCTCGCTCGGGCTCCTGCTCTTCGGCTTGACGGCGCCCTTCTCCGCAGCGCTCATGGAGCGCTTCGGCGTGCGGCGCGTGATGCTGATCGCGCTCGTCACGATCGCAAGCGGGGCCGCCTTGACCACCGTGATGAACGCGCCGTGGCAGCTCGACATGCTGTGGGGCGTCGTGGTCGGCGGCGCGACGGGCGCAGTCTCCGTACCGCTCGCCGCCACTTGTTGCGACCCGCTGGTTCTCGACCCGCCGTGGCCTCGTCACCGGCATCCTCACCGCGAGCAACGCGAGCGGGCAGATGATCTTCCTGCCCTTGCTCGCCGTGCTGGCGACGAACTACGGCTGGCGGTGGGCCGCCCTCAGCGTGTCAGCCGTCGCGCTGCTGCTCGTCTTCCCGATCGTCGCGCTCTTCGTGCGCGACCGCCCGCAGTCGATCGGGCTCGAACCGTACGGCGCGACAGAGCCGGTGCCGGTGCCCGAGCGCTCGCAACGTCCCTTCCGGCCTGCGATCGACGGCCTGCTGCTCGGCGTCAAGTCGCGGACGTTTTGGCTACTCGTCGCGACGTTCTTCATCTGCGGCCTTTCGACGAACGGGCTCGTCGGAACGCATCTGATCCCCGCAGCCATCGACCACCACATGACGGCCGTCGCGGGCGCGTCGCTCCTCGCGCTGATGGGTCTCTTCGACGTCATCGGCACGACGGTTTCAGGGTGGCTGACCGACCGCATGAATCCCCGGCGGTTGCTCGCCTGGTATTACGCACTGCGCGGGCTGGCCATCGTCGCGCTGCCGTTCGCGTTCGGCTCGACGGCCGCGCTTGTCGCATTCGCCGTCTTCTACGGGCTCGACTGGGTGGCAACCGTGCCGCCGACCGTCTCGCTCACCGCCGACACCTTCGGGCCGGAACGAGTCGGCATCGTCTTCGGCTGGGTCTTCGCATCGCACCAGCTCGGAGCCGCGTTTGCAGCCTGGGCCGCGGGCGCGTCACGCGGCTGGTTCGGCAGCTACACGTTTGCGTTCGTCAGCTCGGGCGCGCTCTGCCTGCTCGCGGCCGCGCTCTCGCTCCGCATCGGCAGGCACGAGCGGCTGCCGGTGGCGGAGCCGCTGCCGGCGTGACTCAGCGGCGGACGGTCTCGACCACCGAGGTAACGAGGAAGAGCGCGGTGCCGGTCAGCACGATCGTCCCTCCGGGCGGCAGGTTGCCGTAGTACGAGACCGTCAGGCCCACGAGCACGGCGACGAGGCCGAGCACGATCGAGAGCGCCATCGTCGAGCGCAGGCTCCACGCGATGCGCTGAGCCGCGGCCACCGGCAACACCATGAGCGCGGCGATCAACAGGATGCCGACGATACGCATCGACACGCCGATCGTCAGCGCGGCGAGCATCGACACGAGGCCGTTCAGCCACGCCACCGGGAGCCCGGCCACTCGCGCACCCTCCTCGTCGAGTGCCACCGCGACGAGCCCGCGGAGCAGCACGGCGACGAGCAGCAGCGCGCCGAGCCCGAGGCCGGCGATGATCGCGAGGTCGCTGCGCGTCACGGTGAGGATCGAGCCGAAGAGGTACGCGAAGAGATTCGCGTTCAGCGCGCCGGCCGCCGAGATGAGTACAACGCCGCCTGCGATCCCCGTGTAGAACACGATCGCGAGCGCCTGGTCGCCGGCCTCGCGGCGGCGAGCGCGGAGCCACTCGATGCCGGCCGCGCCCAGGACCGCCGCCGCGAGCGCCGTCCACACCGGCGACACCCCGAGCAGGTACCCCGCCGCCACGCCGGCAAAGGCGACGTGGCCGATCCCGTCTCCGATCAGGCTCATCTCACGCTGCACGAGGAAGAAGCCGACGGTCGGGGCGAGCACGCCGACGACCGCGCCGGCGGCGAACGCAAGCCGCATGAACTCGAGGTCAAGCATGCGTGTGGGACGGGTCGTGCCACATCCCCGGCAGCTCCGACGGCGGCCCGTCGAAGACGATGCGCTCACGCACGAGGACGAGGCGCTGCACGAAGTGCTCGACGGCGCCGAACTCGTGCGAGACGTACAGGATCGTGACGCCGAGCTCGATGTGCAGGCGGTCGAGCAGTGCCGCGAGCGCCTCCTGTGCCTCGACGTCGACACCCGTCGTCGGCTCGTCCAGCACGAGCAGCTTCGGTCGCGCCGCGAGTGCCTTCGCGATGAAGGCACGCTGCTGCTGGCCGCCGGAGAGCCGCGTCAGCGGCCGGCGCGCGAGCTGGGTCATGCCGACCCGCTCGATCGCCTCGGCGACGGCTTCGTGGTCCTCCCTGCGCAGGCGGCCGAGCGGGCGGAGCGGTGCGCGTCCCGCCTCGACGATCTCGCGAACGGTCGCGGGCGCGCGCACGCCGATCCGCGTGCGCTGCGCGAGATAGCCGATGCGCGCGCGATCGCCGAAGGCGCGCGCCGGCTCGCCGAAGAGGAGCACTCGTCCTTGCGTCGGCCGCTCGAGCCCGAGCGCGAGCCGCAGCAGCGTCGTCTTGCCGCCGCCGTTCGGGCCGGCGATCGCGACGAACTCCCCCGCCTCGACGCCGAGGTCGACGCCGGTCAGCACAGGCTGTCCCTGCGCGTAGGCGAAGTCTACGCCGTCGAACTCGACCGCTAGCGGCATCCGAGGGCGCTCCGGAGCTCGCGGAGATTGCGGCGCATCAGCGAGAGGTACGTCTCGCCACGCTGCGCCTCTCCAGGCGTCAGACCTTCGATCGGGTCGAGCACGGCCGTGCGCGCGCCGGCCTCGCGCGCGACGGTCTCCGCGAGCTTCGGCGAGACGAGCCGCTCGAAGAAGACCGTCGTGATGTGCTCGCGGCGGACGAGCATCGCGAGCGCAGCGAGCCGTTGCGGCGCCGGCTCCGACTCAGGGTCGATGCCGGTGATCGCGAGCTGGTGCAGCCTGTACCGGGCGGCGAGATAGCCGAACGCGGCATGGCTCGTGACGAACTCGCGGCTGGCGCAGTGTGCGAGCCCGGTGCGGTACTCGCCGTCGAGTTTCACCACGCGCGCTGCGAGAGCGCCCGCCGCCCGCGGCCTCGCGAGGACGGCACCGATCCGGCGCACAATCCGTGCGTAAAGCAGTGGATCGAGCCACGCGTGCGGGTCGGCCTTGCCCGCCTCGTCGCCGACGCCCGAGCGGAGCGTGATCCCCGCGAGAACATCGACCCGCTTTCCGGACGCCGACTGCACGGCCTTCTCCACCGCGGGCTGGAAGCCGTGCGACAGATAGATGACGACGCCGGCCTGCTGGAGCTCCGCGACCTGCTTCGGCGTGAGCTCGACATCGTGCGGCTCGGCCCCCGTCGGCGTGAGGTTTCGGACGTCGACGAGCGCCCCACCGACGAGTTCGGCTGCGAACGCGAGCGGGTAGAAGGAGGCGACGACGGTCGTCCGGCCGTCGCCGCTGGAGGTCGACCCGCAGCCGGCGGCAAGCGCGGCGAGGCAAATTGCGAGAACGATTCTCATTGCACGGCGAGACGATAACGATTCTCGTTATCCTTTGCGCCATGGACTGGGTCGAGGAGGCGCGAGCCAACTTGCAGCGCGCCGGCTACCGGCCGGGCGCCGCCGGCACCGCCGTCCTCGAGTACCTCGCCTCACAGCCGTGCTGCCGCGGCTCCCAGGAGATCCACGAGGCGCTGACGGTGAGCGGCCGCACGATCGGTCTCGCGAGCGTCTACCGGATGGTCGACAGGCTCGACGAGCAGGGCCTCGTGCAGCGCATCGACATCGGCGACGGCATCGTCCGCTACGAGCCGACGGGGCGCGGCGAGCATCACCACCACCTCGTCTGCGGCGAATGCGGCAAGGTGGAGCCGTTCGAGGACCCGCGGCTCGAGCGCGCGATCGAGGCGGTCGAGGAGCGAAGCGGCTATTCGGTCGTGGGACACGAGGTGCTCCTGCGCGGCTCGTGCGCGGACTGCCGCTAGCAGCAAGTCCGGTCTTATCGCGTGCGTGCGAAGCGACGGACGGCCTCGAGCAGCTCCTCGGTTTTGACGCTCGCGTCGGCTTTGTCCCCGGAGGTGAGAGCACCGGCGACGCAGTGGCGCACGTGCTCGTCGAGGATCTTGAGCGCGAGCGACTCGAGCGCCGTGTTCACGGCTGCGATCTGGGTGAGGATGTCGATGTAATAGCGGTCGTCCTCGACCATGCGCTCGATGCCGCACACCTGCCCCTCGACGCGGTGCAAGCGCTTTACGAGCGCGTCCTTGTCCTTCGAGTAGCCGTGCGCGTGCTTCTCGGCGGGCTTGGTCACGTCGTTCCTCCTCGGTTGGTCTCGCGACGCAGACGCAAGCTGTCGCTGACGACGAAGAGACTCGAGGCGGCCATCGCCGCGGCGACGATCGGGCTCAGCAGGCCCGCGACCGCGAGCGGGATCGCGGCGACGTTGTACGCGAACGCCCAGAGGTTGCCCTTGATCGTGGCGAGCGTCTTCCGGGCGAGGCGGATCGCGTCCACCGCAGCGCGCAGGTCGCCCGAGACGAGGGTCAGGTCGGATGCCTCGATCGCCACATCGGTACCGGTGCCGATCGCGAGCCCGAGGTCGGCCTGTGCGGGCGCGGGCGCGTTGTTGACGCCGTCACCCGACCATGGCTCATGCCCGGGACGTGGTACGTCCGCTCGTCCATCGTTCCTCCTATACCCCTCTAGGGTATCATATGGCGCGGCGCTGTGCGCAGGTGATCAGCACTCGGCTGCGGCGGCGACGCGAGGCGAGTGCTCACCTTCCTCGGCGGACGCCGAATGCCCGGCGCGGAGGAGCGCAACGCCGAGCACGGCCGCTGCCGAGGCGAAGACTGCACCGACCACGAAGGCGAGGTGATAGCCGCCGTTGAGCGCGACGAGGTGGCCGTCGCCGGAGGCGGCCAGGCTTCCCGTCCGAGAGGCGGCGAGGCTGGCCAGCACAGCGAGGCCGAGCGCCCCTCCCATCATGAACGACGTGTTGACCACTCCCGAGGCCAGGCCCGCTTCCCGCGGGTCGACGTCGCTCATGGCGGCAAGCAGCATCGGGTTGAACGCCATGCCGGCGCCGAACCCGAGCAGGATCATGCTCGGGAGGACGTCGACGGCGAAGGTTCCGCCCACCGGCGCTCGCGCGAACAGCACGAGCCCCGCTGCGGCGAGCAACAGGCCCGTCGCCAGCGGCGGCCTGATGCCGAAGCGCATCACGAGCTTGGCCGAGAGGCCGAGCGAGAACGCTCCCATGATCAGGTTCGCCGGCAGGAACGCGAGCCCGACCTGGAGCGGGCTGTAGCCGAGCACCAACTGGAGATACAGCGCCGAGAGGAAGAACCAGGCGAACATGGACGCGGCCCACAGCACACCGACGCCGTTCGCGGTCGCGACGTTCCGCAGCCGGAAGAGGCCCAGCGGCACGAGCGGTGAGGGAACGCGCGCCTCGATCCCGAGGAAGATCGCCAGCAGCGCAACGGCGCCGGCGAGCAGGGCAGTCGTTTGGGCAGACGTCCAACCGTGCTGGTTGCCGTTCACGATCGCGTACACGGCGAGCATCAGCGAGGCTGTCACGGTGACGGCGCCGGCGACGTCGAGGCGTGCGCCGACCTGACCGCGGGCAGCCGGCAGCAGCCGCAGCGAGAGAGCGCAGACGAGCACGCCGATCGGGAGGTTCACGAGAAAGATCCAGTGCCAGTCGAGCGAATCCGTGAGGACGCCGCCGAGGAGCACACCGATGCTGCCGCCGCCGGCTGCGACGAATCCGAAGACGCCCATCGCCTTCGCCCGGTCGGCCGGTTCGGTGAAGAGACTCATCATCAGCGAGAGCGAGACGGCGGACGCGATCGCGCCGCCGAGTCCCTGAATCGCCCGTGCCGTGACGAGGACCTCCTGCGTCTGGGCGAGGCCGCAGCCGAGCGAGGCCAGGGTGAAGAGCGTGATGCCCGCGAGGAACAGGCGCCGCTGGCCGAAGAGGTCGCCGAGCCGGCCTCCGAGCAGGAGGAAGCCGCCGAAGGTGAGCAGGTAGGCGTTCACGATCCAGGCGAGCGAGGTCTGGGAGAAGCCGAGGTCCTCCCTGATCGACGGCAGCGCGACGTTCACGATCGTCGTGTCGAGAACGATCATCAGGCTGCCGAGACAGAGGACGTAGAGCGCGAGCCAGCGCGTGCGGCTGTCCATGGTCATGTCGGTTTCTCCTCTCCGGTTGCGCATCCGGAGAGTTAGACCGCGGGGCGACGGAGAACTCATCGGGCGTGCGACCCGATGAGCTTTTCGGGTAAGTACGGATGGCAGCGACCGCGCCGGTTTCGATACTTCGGCCGGTGGAGTTTCGGCTCGCGACGGCGGTGCCGCTCTTCGCGTTCGACGAGGACCTAACAGTTGTCGCCTGGAACGAGAGCGTCGCAGAGCATCGCCGTCGCGTCTCGCCCACGAAGGCGCGTCGCGATCTCCCTCGATGCCCTGCGGAACCAGGTTACGCCGTGACGGGCAGCGCGGCTTGATCGAGATTGATCAAGCTCTGAAGAACGGTTGCAGGTGCCTGACCGATGATTATTGCCCGCTCGGACGGTCCTCTCCTGCGATGGCCTTCTCAGCGCCGCCGACAATCGCGTTCGCTGTCTGGGGCCCCATCGCCCACGACGACCTGCCCGGTCTGTGCGCACGTGTCTGCGTGTTACTGGGGAGGAGTCATGCCGACGTCGCGCTCTGCGATGTGAGCGGGGTCGATCCCGACGCGGTGACCGTCGATGCCCTCGCGCGGCTCCAGCTTGCAGCCCAACGAACCGGCTGCCAGGTTCGACTGCGAAATGCGTCCGACGAGCTGCTCGAGCTGGTCGCCTTCATGGGCTTGAGCGACGTTCTGCCGGACTGACGCTTACGCGTCGAGCCGAGGCGGCAGGCCGAAGAGCGGGAACAGCGTCTCGGTGTCGAGGAAGAAGGTGAGCTCCACGATCCGGCCGTCCTCGATCTCGAGCACCTGGAGCGCCCACGGGTCGTAGCCGCTTCCGGACTCGCTCGGCTTGTACTGCCCGAATGCCGGCGAGCCGTTCGCCGCGACGGTTGGGATCACGCGCGAGCCGCGACACCCGATTCCGGGTCCGAACCACCAGGTGAAGATGTCGTCGCGGCCGTGCAACCACATGTCGTACGGCGGCATCGACTGGGTCGCATCCTCGCGAATCAGCGAGGTGAGCGCGTCCATGTCGTAGCGCTCGAATGCTTCGACGTAGCGTGCGAGAAGCTCCGCATCCGCCGCCTCGAGCGGCGACGAGGGGTCCACTGCGTTCACGTTGCTCGCCTCGAGCGTTGCGCGGGCGCGCTGGAGCGCGCTGTTGACCGACGCGACGCTCGTATCGAGAAGCTCGGCTACCTCCGTCGCCTTCCACCGCAGCACCTCGCACAGGATCAACACCGCCCGCTGCCGCGGCGGAAGGTGCTGGAGCGCAGCGACGAATGCAAGCCGGATCGTCTCGCGCGCCACGGCCACTTCAGCCGGATCTCCCTCTGTCGCCACGAGCCCGTCGGGAATCGGCTGAATCCAGGTCACCTCGGGCCGCGTGTTCAGATTGTCCAGGATGGGCGCTTGCGCAGGCCCGAGATCCATCGGCCGCGCGCGCCGCTCCCTCCCGCTCAGCATGTCGAGGCAGACGTTCGTCGCAATGCGGTAGAGCCACGAGCGCAGCGCCGCTCTTCCCTCGAAGCGATCGAAGCCGCGCCACGCGCGTACCAGCGTCTCCTGGACTGCGTCCTCCGCTTCGAACGCCGATCCCAGCATCCGGTAGCAGTACGCGGTCAGCTCCGCCCGATGCCGTTCCAGCTCGAGCCCCTGCTCCGCTGGTGCGCGCGTTGCCCTCCGCTGGGTCGCTGTATCGAGATCAGTCACTCCCGGCATCCTAGGCCAACCGCCTCGGGCTACGGAAATGTTCCTGGCAGGCGACCTCGGCCGGTCGTTCTCTCGAGAATCTGCTTGAGCCTTTCGAGGTCCTCGCGGTTCGCGCGGCGCACCGCGGTCGCCGAGACGACGCGCTAAGCCGGAGGCATCACCGCCGGTCGCGCGCGGTCAGGGAATCGGGGCCGGAGGAAGAAGGAGGAGGTGGCTTTCGACGACGGCGGCGGCGACATCGCTGAGCTTGCGGCCGTTGTGCTGCGAGTGCTCGCGGAGGCGTTCGAAGGCCTTCTCGGCGTTGATCGAGTGGCGTGCCATCAGGATGCCTTTTGCCTGCTCGATCATGGCGCGGCGTCCGAAGGCCCCTTGCAGGCTCTGGTATTCGGTGAAGCGCTGGAGCGTGATGTCGATCGCGCTTTGCAGCTCGTCGGGGGTGCCGTCGATGATGTAGGCGAAGACGCCGCGCTTGGCGGCCTCGTGGACATACGCGGGGTCGTCGGCGTGGAGGATCGCGATCACCGGGCAAGCGGCCTCGCGGACGATCTCGGAGATCAGCTCCAGCGCGTGCTCCGAGCTCGAGCCGAGCCCGACCAGGGCGACGTCAGGGCGCTCCCTGGCGGTGGCCGGCCCGACCTCCTTGACGTAGATCTCGCGGGCGATCACGTCGTGTCCGAGCCCGATCACGACCTGCGCCAGCAGCTCAAGCCGGTCGCGCTTCTCGTTCGCGATCAGGACCCGTAGGTGCTGGAGGTCGCTCTCGGGCATCAGGGTAGTCAGGAGCGTCGGAAATTCTACCTCCAGACCGGACGGGCCGCTGGAGGGCGGAATTGCTATCGTTTCGCAAGCGGTTGCCGTAATCACCGGTGCCGCGGAGTACTCGCCGGGCCTCAAGGCAGGTGGCCGGGCGGAATGTCCTCCCACAGTCGCTGCGGGCTGGAGTCGATTGCGGCCGACCCCACACAGCGTGGTCGGCGGTTACGCCCCGACCAGCGGAGGAGACATGACCGAGGCACCCGCATCGCCGCTGCTCGAGCGCGCGAAGAGACGCCCACCCCCGGGAGCAACCCAACCGATCGAGATCGTCGCTCCCGACCGCTACTGCACCGACCTGCTCCTCGAGTACGCGGCGCCGCTCTATCCGGCCGAGGTCGTCTCGGGCCCCGCCTGGATTGTCAGGGTGCAGCCGCCGGCCGGTGGAGCATGGGTGCTCGAGTTTCTCGCGCTCGTCGAGCGCTGGCTGGAGTCGGCCCCGCTTCCCTGCGCAACTGTGCATTGCGGCGGCCGCAGCTACCTGATCCGCGCCTCCACCGAGGTCGCTGAGTTCGCGGCAGCAGCGGAGTCGGCAGCCGCAAGAGCCACGGCACCCGCACGCTAGGAGGGGCTCATCATCATTTCCAGGCAAGCACCCGCGACTGCACCCGATTCGAGCTCGGACCTGGGTTCTACGTCGTCGCCCGAGTCACGACCGGCTCGCTCTCACACGGGGACGGTCGTGCTTATCGCGCTTCTCGCCGTCCTGATCATCCTCATCTCTGCACTCCTCCGCACCACGTACTTCGGCGTCTACGTCGGCTGACGCGCCCGCACCTGCATAAGCAGCCGCCGCGCCCGCAGCAGCTCCGCCACCGACCAGGCCTGGAACGGGCAACCCGTGGCGGCGTGCGGCGGATCGCCGTCGGCGGTCTCCGAGACCGAGCCGAGACCCCATTCGCCGAGATGCGCCTCGAGCCCGTCGAGCACGCCCTCGACGCCGACGCCGGTCTTGCCGGCCGCCTCGACGTACGCGCCCATGAGCCACGGCCACACCGTGCCCTGGTGGTACGCCGCGTCGCGTGACGCAGGCCTGCCGCAGTGCCGGCCGACGTAGGCGGCGTCGCCGGGTTCGAGGCTGCGCAGGCCGATCGAGGTGAGGAGCGGCGCGCACGCTTCGACGACCGAGCGCTCGGTGAGCGGCGCGAACGGCAGCGAGACCGCCAGCAGCTGGTTCGGCCGCAGGGAGGCGTCACCGACGACGTCGAGGCAGCGGCCGCCGACGAGAAACGCGCCGGGGAACGACGCGCGTGCGCGCGCCTCGAGGGTGCGCACCTCCACGGCACTGCTTCCGACGCTCTCGAGGAGCGCCGCGACGAGCGCGAGGCCGTTGATCCAGAGGGCGTTGATCTCGACCGCCTTGCCCGCGCGCTGCGTGACCGGCCGGCCGTCCACGCGCGCGTCCATCCAGGTCAGCGCTTGACCGTCCTCGCCCTGCACGAGCAGGCCGTCGGCAGGATCGACCCGGATGCCGTATCGGGTCCCGCGGACGTGCGCCGCGACGACGTCGAGCAGCTGCGGCGCGAGGTCGGCCGCGAGGTCGATGTCGCCCGTCCGCGCGACGTGTCTCCCGACGGCGTGCAGGAACCACAGCGTGCCGTCAGCGGTGTTGTATTCGAGCGTTCCGGTGTCCGCGGTGTTCGCGAGCATCCCCTCGCTCAGCGTCGCGGCGTTGCGCAGTAGGAGCTCGCGGCCCTCCTCCACGCGGCCGGTCTCGAGCAGGAGGCCCTCGTACGAGGTCATCGTGTCGCGCGACCAGTCCCCGAACCACGGGTAGCCCGCGACGACCGTCGGGCCTGCAACGACGAACTGGTCCGCAGCGAGCAGCAGCTGCGCGTCGATCGCATCGTGCGCGCCGGCGACGAGTGCTCGCGCCCGCGCGCGTGCGGCATCGACGAGCCCCGACGGCTCGTCGGCGAGATCTCCCGCCCACGCGCGCACCGTCAGCTCTTCGCCGGGTGCGAGCACCGCCGCGAACCGGCCGGCGTGCCAGAGGTCCTCGCGGTCGTTGAGTCCGCGCGCCGCCTCCTCGCGATAGCGGACGCCGGTATACCACTCGCCAGCCGGCTCGAATCCGGGACCGGCGACGCGATAGGCGCCTTCGAGGACGTACCCGTCCGCGAGGTGCTCGACGGCAGGCGCGCCGGCTGCGAGCCGCTCGCCGTGCGCGTCGCGCCACGTGCCGAGCGCGGAAAGCTCCAGCCCGACCGGAGCCGGTGCCGCGACGAGCCGGTGCACGACCTCGACGGCCGCCCGGCCGTGTGCGGGCGCGAGCTTGCGCTCGACGATCACGTCGCCGACCTGCCAGCGCCAGCGCGGCAGCCCGTCTTCGAGCTCGAACCACGCGAGGTGGACGTTGCCGTCCGGGTCGACGGAACCGCTCCCCCACTCGTGGACGGCGAGGCGGACGCGGCCGTCGAGTACCGGGTCGAGTGCGGCGAGCCCGAGCATCCGCCCGCCCGGCGGCCGGGTGGCGACCACGAGCAGCCCGTGGTAGCGGCGCGTGCGCAACCCTCCCACGGTTCCCATCGCGAAGCCGCCCAGTCCGTCCGAGACGAGCCACTCGCGCGCCGAGGCGGCGCCGAGGTCGCCGCAGAGCTGCCGGCCGAAACGCATGCCTCGTGAGTCTGCCGCGACGGGCGGTTCGTTGCGCCTGTACCGCTCGGCGGGATCCGCGAGACTCTCCCGGCATGGGTGCCGAGCGCCAGCGCCTGAACGAGGTCCCGAGGGGCCGCGCCCCGTGGCGCCGCTGGGGCCCCTACCTCAGCGAGCGCGCGTGGGGCACCGTGCGGGAGGACTACAGCGCAACGGGCGAGGCGTGGGACTACTTCCCGCACGACCACGCGCGCTCGCGGGCGTACCGCTGGAACGAGGACGGGCTCGCGGGCATCTGCGACGACCGCCAGGAGCTGTGCTTTGCGCTCGCCTTCTGGAACGGGCGCGACCCGATCCTGAAGGAGCGCATCTTCGGCCTCAGCGGGCCGGAGGGGAACCACGGCGAGGACGCCAAGGAGTACTGGTGGTATCTCGACTCGACGCCGACGCACTCGTGGATGCGCTGGCGCTACATGTACTCGCAGCTCGAATTCCCGTACGCATGGCTTGCGGCGGAGAACCGCCACCGTGGCAAGCACGAGCGGGAGTTCGAGCTCGCGGATACCGGAGTCTTCGACGACGGGTGGTACTGGGAGATCACGGCCGACTACGCGAAGGCGTCGCCCGACGACATCCTCGTCCGGGTCCACGTTCGCAACAACGGACCCGAGCCGGCGACAATCGACGTGCTCCCGACGCTCTGGTATCGCAACACGTGGTCGTGGGGCATCGACGACTCGAAGCCGGAGCTGCGGCTCGAGAACGGCTCGATCGCCGGCGCCAGCATCCTGAGCGGCGAAGACTCTCCCGAGGCGCTCTTCTGCGAGAACGAGACGAACTACGAGCGGCTCTTCGGCGTCGCGGGCTCGACGCCGTACCCGAAGGACGGCATCAACGACCACGTCGTGCACGGTGCCACCACCGTGAACCCGGACCAGACAGGGACCAAGGCTGCGTTTCGCTACCGCCTCGAGGTCGGCGGCGGCGAGACCGTGGTCATCCGCCTCCGCCTGCGCGAGGAGGCCGGGATCGGCTCGGACTTCGACGAGGTACTCGCCGCCCGCGAGGCCGAGGCAGACGAGTTCTATGCGGAGCTGACGCCCGCGCGTGCGACCGAGGACGAAGCGCTCGTCCTCCGGCAGGCGCTCGCCGGGATGCTCTGGGCGAAGCAGTTCTACCACTACGACGTGCAGCGCTGGCTCGACGGCGATCCGGCCGGCCCGCCGCCGCCGGAGTCGCGTAGGAACGGGCGCAACCACGACTGGACGCACCTGAACAACGCCGACGTGATGTCGATGCCCGACAAGTGGGAGTACCCGTGGTACGCCGCGTGGGATCTCGCCTTCCATTGCGTGGCGCTCGCGCACGTCGACCCGGAGTTCGCGAAGTCGCAGCTGATCCTGCTCTGCCGCGAGTGGTACATGCACACGAACGGGCAGCTACCCGCCTACGAGTGGGCATTCGGCGACGTCAACCCGCCCGTGCACGCGTGGGCAGCGCTCCGCGTCTACGAGATCGCGGGCGACGAGGACTACGACTTCCTCGAGCGCGTCTACCACAAGCTCCTCCTGAACTTCACCTGGTGGGTGAACCGCAAGGACGCCGAGGGCAACAATCTGTTCGCAGGCGGCTTCCTGGGACTGGACAACATCGGTCCTTTCGACCGCTCAACCCTTCCTGTGAGCGGCTCGCTCGAGCAGTCCGACGGGACCGCGTGGATGGCCATGTACTGCCAGAACCTGCTCGAGGTGGCCCTGATCCTGGCGGAGCAGGATTCGACGTACGAGGACCTCGCGACGAAGTTCTACGAGCACTTCGCGCTCATCGCGTCCGCGCTGAACGACAAGGGTCTCTGGAACGAGGAGGACGGCTTCTACTACGACGTGCTGCAGCTCGGCAACGGCGTGTCGTTTCCGCTGCGCGCGCGCTCGGTGGTCGGGCTGCTGCCGCTCGCAGCCGTGACGACACTCGGCCCCGCGACAATGGCGCGGCTTCCCGACTTCATGAGACGTGTCGAGTGGTTCACCGCCAACCGGCCGGAGGGCCGCGCCGTCGTGCAGCACATCAAGTCGCAGGAGCACGGCGGCTGGCGGATGCTCGCGATCGTCGACGAGGAGCGGCTGCGCCGCGTGTTGTCGCCGATGCTCGATCCCGCAGAGTTTCTCTCCGACTACGGCCTTCGCGCGCTCTCGCGCTACCACGCCGACCATCCGCTGGAGGTGAACGTCGACGGCGTGATGGCGACGCTCGACTACGAGCCGGGCGAGTCGACCAGCGGCCTCTTCGGCGGCAACTCGAACTGGCGAGGTCCCATCTGGTTCCCGACCAACTACCTGCTCCTCCGGGTGCTTCGCGTCTACCACCGCTACCTCGGCGACGCCTTTCAGGTCGAGTTTCCGACGGGCTCCGGCCGCACGCTGAACCTGGCGCAGGTCTCCGACGAGCTCGCCGGGCGGCTGACGTCGATCTTCCTGCGCGGCGAGGACGGCCGGCGGCCGGTCTTCGGCGGCTACCGCCTCCTGCAGGAGGATCCGTCGTTCCGCGACCTGATCCCGTTCCACGAGTACTTCCACGGCGACACCGGCCAGGGCCTCGGCGCTTCGCACCAGACGGGCTGGACGGGGCTCGTCGCCGACCTGATCATCGGCCGCGGCCGGCAGTGAGGGGACTCGCGAGTTCTCCAGCCCGAGAGGAACTCCTCGCGGAACGGCACCGCCGCGGGCCGCGTGAAGCGCGCGTATGCCTTCGCGGGCTCGGGCGTCTCGACCTCGACGCCTGCACCGTGCGCGAGGGCGGCGTCGTCCACGGGATACCTACATGCACATGGGCCGGCCCAAGGCCGGGTGATCGCGTACTCGCTCGGCCGTCCCCAGTTGCGACCACCTTGCCGCTGGTGCGACACTGACCCGACGGTAGGCAGCGGCCGAGAGGTGCAATAACAGGCGCCGCCGCGTCGTTCTCTACAGACAAGGCGGCGTCTTCCAAGAAGGAGGAATGATGGCTCTACAGCTTGGTGATACGGCACCGGACTTCGAGGCTGAGACGACGGAAGGCCGGATCAGCTTCCACGACTGGCTCGGCGACTCGTGGGCCGTCCTGTTCTCGCACCCGAAGGACTTCACCCCGGTCTGCACGACCGAGCTCGGCTACATGGCCAAGATCAAGCCCGAGTTCGACCGTAGGAACGTCAAGATCATCGGGCTCTCGGTCGATCCGGTCGACAAGCACTCGAAATGGGCGAGTGACATCGAGGAGACGCAGGGGACCGCGCCGAACTATCCGATGATCGGCGACGACGACTTCAACGTGTCGAAGCTGTACGGCATGCTGCCCGCGAGCACCTCGGGCGACCCGGCCGAACGCACGCCGGCGGACAACCAGACGGTGCGCAACGTCTTCGTCGTCGGTCCCGACAAGAAGATCAAGCTCGTCCTCGTCTATCCGATGACGACGGGGCGCAACTTCGACGAGGTGTTGCGCGTGATCGACTCGCTTCAGCTGACCGCGAAGCACAAGGTCGCGACGCCGGTGAACTGGAAGCAGGGCGAGGACGTGATCATCGCCGGCTCGGTCTCGAACGACGAGGCCAAGGAGACCTATCCGGACGGCTGGAAAGAACCGCGACCGTACATCCGGATCGTGCCGCAGCCGCACTGATGAGCGGGCCCTGGAGACAAAGGCCGTCGTCAACCTGGCGGCGGGACACGAGGATGCCGAACGCGTAACATCGCGTTCCTCGTTGCGACCGCCGGCCTAGCGGCGGGGAAGCAGGTGGTCGAGGCTCGGAGGCTCGACGCCGCCGAGCTCGTTCAAAACGCGCGCCTCGCCGGGGCCACGCCGTTGTGGGAGTTCATCCGCGAGGGTGCGACCGTCTTCAGCTACTGAACATGGCGTTCATCCACCGGATCGGCGAGACCGACGCCGCCGACCCGGCGGCCGCCGAGCTGCTCGCAACCCATCAGCCGATTCGGGCCAGCGCCTCGTCGATCACGCGGCGGTGCTCGGACGCGGACTGCGGCTCGCGATCCTCTGCAAGCTTGGCCTTTGCCTCCTCAGGTGCAAACCAGCGAGGCTTGCGCCAGTGCTCTCCCGGAGCCGGATGCGTCCCCTTTGGGACCTCGACGAGAAACGCCTGGACGAGCGAGTCGTGCGACGCAGCCGCACGCGTCGGCGGGTATCGGTACGTCGTGAACGGCTCCGGCTCCGCTTCGCCTCGAACTCCGGCCTCCTCCTGAAGCTCCCGCAGGGCCGCGGCGCGGCCGCTCTCCCCCACCTCCACGTGGCCCTTTGGAAAGGTCCACCGCGTCCGGCCCTTGGTGCGGACGATCAGGAAGCGCGGCCCGACCGCCGTCCGTTCGTACGGCACCGCAGCCACCACCCCGTCGTTCTGTTGCTTCGGATCCTCGGGCACGAGCGCACGGTACGCGTCCTGGAGGCGCCCGAGCCAGGCCGCACGGATCCGCTCGGCTACCGGCACGGTCACGAGGAGCAGCCCGAGCAGCAGCGCCTCGAAGCGCACCGTGTCGCCCCATCCCTTGCGCCAGGCGAAGTAGACACCGCCGACGATCACGCCGACGATGAGGTTCAGGGCCGTCCCGCGGGCGACGCGAATACGACTGCGCTGATAGTCGACGAAGCCCGCAATCCCGCCGCCCTCGCGCATCACCGCCATCCGCATCGTCTCTTCGCGCGCCGGAAGAGTCCAGTCCTCGCTCGTCTTGCCGAACCGGCGGTTGTTCCATCGCCCGACGCCGGTTCCGTTGAACAGCTTGAACGCGGAGTCAGCGACGCGATCGACCATGATCCCGAGGACGTAGGCGGTTGCGAGCATGAGCACCAGCAGGATCGGCGCGAACTTCGATGCGGTGGTGAGATCGATCCAGCCCGTGCCGAAGATGGTCACGATGAGCAACGCGAGCCACGCTTCCGCCTCGAGTCCAACGATCAAGATCTCCGCGACGACGGCGGTCGTGCTCACGGCTGCGACGGTACGCCGCATGCCGCGCCCCCGTCAACCGGCCCGGCTCGCAAACCGGATTTGAACCGGCGACCTTCCGGGTGTAACCGTTAGGGGGTCGTCATCGAAGGAGAAGGAGCGAAACGATGAACCGGATCCTCAAGGTGTTCGCAACCGGGGCCGAGCAGGCGCGGCTTGCGGAGAAGCTCAAGGTCGTCGAGCGGTACGACGCCTTTGCCCTCGTCGAGGCCACGCCCGCACAGGCGAAGACGATCGCGCGCAAGCATCTGGTGGAGGACATCACCGACCTGTACCAGATCCGGATCGGCGCCGGAGTGATCGACACGTCGGCACCGCGCGTCGATGACAAAGGAGTGACTCGTGGGCACCCGGCGTACCGGCGCGCCCCTTCGCTTTCGACCGGTGCTCACCACTACCTCGTGCAGTTTGCCGGGCCGATCAAGGACGAGTGGCTGCGGGGTGTGAAGCGGGCCGGCGGCGAGCCGCGCCAGCTCTGGGAGAACTTCGTCTTCGTCGTTCGCGCCGACGGCGCGGCGATCACGAAGATCGCCGCGTTGCCCTACGTGCGCTGGACCGGGCATCTCCCCTACGAAGAGCGCCTTGCCACGTCGGTGCGCAGGGAGGTCCAGGGAGAGAGCTCGGACGTGTTGCCGCGCACGCGGCATCTTGCCCGCGTGTACACGGTCGAGTTCTTCGGCGCGAAAGACATCCCCGCAGCGCTGCCGAAGGTGAGGAAGCTCGGGCTCAAGATCCTCGTCAAGGAGCCGAAGGGGAACATGCTCGTCGTCGAGACGAGCGAGAAGAAGGCCGAGCGCCTGAAGCAGCTCAAGGGTTTGTCGAAGGTGCACGGTGTGCGGAAGATCCGGCAACGCGCCGTCAAGCGTTCGAGCAACAACGTTGCGGCGGGTCTCATGGGCACCGCCGTGTCCATGGGGAGCACGGGTCTCGGGTTGAGCGGGAAGGGCGAGACGATCGGCGTCTGCGACACCGGTCTCGACACCGGCGACCCCGCTTCGATCCACCCTGACTTCGGGGGGCGGATCGCGTGGATCAAGAGCTACCCGATGACGAGCGATCTCGCGCCGTACGTGACCAATCCGGGCGGGAACGACGGGCCGGCCGACCTCGACAGCGGCCACGGAACCCATACGTCCGGCTCGGTCCTCGGCAGCGGTGCGTCCTCGGCAGGGCTCCCCGGGCTGGGCTCGCCGATTCGGGGGCTCGCCTACGGTGCGCAGCTCGTGTTCCAGGCCGTCGAGCAGGAGTGCAAGTGGAAGAAACCCGGCGATTACCGGACCTATGGGCGCTACCTGCTCGTCGGCATCCCGTCGGATCTGAAGACCCTGCTCTCCGACGCCTACTCGAAGGGCGCGCGCATCCACTCGAACTCGTGGGGCGGGGGCGACCCCGGCTCCTACGACGACCAGTGCCGGGCGCTCGACCAGTTCGTCTGGGACCACAAGGACTTCTGCATAGTCGTTTCCTCCGGCAACGACGGGACCGACTCGGACGGCGACGGGCGCGTCAACCCGATGAGCGTGAGCTCGCCGGCGACGGCCAAGAACTGCATCGCGGTCGGCGCCTGCGAAAACAGGCGGCATGACTTCGATGCGGAGATGTACGGCGACTGGTGGCCCAAGGACTTCCCGGTCGCACCGTTCAAGGCGGATTCGATGGCCGACGATCCGAACGAGGTCGTCCCCTTCAGCAGCCGCGGGCCGACGAAGGACAATCGCTTCAAGCCGGAGCTCGTCGCGCCGGGCACGTTCGTCCTGTCGACGCGGTCGACCATGATCGCCGCGAACAACACGGCCTGGGCCGCGTTCCCCGCGAGCCGGTACTACTTCTACATGGGCGGGACGAGCATGGCGACGCCGCTCGTCTCCGGGGGCGTCGCCGTGCTCCGGGAGTACCTGCGCACGAAGAAGCAGATCAGCAACCCGAGCGCCGCGCTGATCAAGGCGGCGTTGATCGCGGGCGCAACCAGACTCGCCCACTACGGGGCCGCAGGCGCCGTCGTGGACAACGACCAGGGCTTCGGGCGCGTGAACCTCGACGGCGTCATCGCACCGCCGGCTCCGGCCTCGAGCCGCTTCACGGAAGTTCGGCCCGGGCTCAAGACCGGCCAGGTGAGCTCGAGGAAGCTGACGGTCAAGTCGAACCGCCGACCGCTACGCATCGCTCTCGCCTGGTCCGACCCGCCCGGACCGACACTCGTGAACAACCTCAACCTGATCGTCACCGCCCCTGACGGCCGCACGTTCGTCGGGAACCAGCGGCTGAACGCGCCGCCGACGCTCGACGGGACGAACAACGCCGAGCTCGTTCTCGTCAAGAAGCCGTCCGCCGGGGTCTGGAAAGTCGACGTCGTGGGCTCGAACGTCCCCCGCGGGCCTCAGGAGTTCGCGCTCGTATCGATCGGACACTTCT
>JBGQKY010000028.1:0-20210 GCA_041499745.1 Gaiellaceae bacterium | reverse complement strand
GTTCACCGTGCGCGAGCCGGAGGACATGCTGCTCGAGCCGAACCCGAGACTCGTCAGCCGGGAGCTACTCACACGCGAGGAGTTCCAGCCGGCGACGACGCTCAACCTGATCGCCGGCGCGTGGATCCAGTTCGAGGTCCACGACTGGTTCAGCCACGGCAAGAACGAGCCCGACGCGCCGTGGACGATCCCGCTCGAGTACGACGACCCGTGGCCCGCGAACCCGATGCAGATTCCGCGCACGCGCCGCGACCCGAGCGCTGACCCTGATGGGCCTCCGACCTTCGTCACCGACGACACGCACTGGTGGGACGGCTCCCAGATCTACGGCCGCGACGTCGCGTTCGCCGACGCTCTGCGCTCCGGCGAGCACGGAAAGCTGCGGCTGGACGAGCACGGCCTGCCGCCGCGCGACCTCGACGCGCACGTCGACCTCACCGGCGTCGCCGGCAACTTCTGGGTCGGCCTCGCGCTTCTGCACTCGCTCTTCATGCGCGAGCACAACGCGGTCTGCGAGCACCTGCACGAAGCCCACCCGGAGCTGTCCGACGACGAGCTCTACGACAAGTCGCGCCTCGTGGTCGCTGCCCTGATGGCGAAGATCCACACGGTCGACTGGACGCCGGCGATCATCGCCCACCCGACGACCGTGGTCGCGCTGCGGACGAACTGGTGGGGACTCGAGGGCGAGCGACTCGACAAGCTGCTCGGCCGGCTCACCAAGAACGAGGTGATCCGGGGCATCCCCGGCTCGCCCACCAACCACCACGGCGTGCCCTACTCGCTCACCGAGGAGTTCGTCGCGGTCTACCGCATGCACCCGCTGATTCCGGACGACTTCAGCTTCCGCTCGCTCGCGAACGACGCGGTCCTCCAGGAGCGCACGCTCCCCGATCTTGGAGCGGTGCACGTCCGCGAGCGGCTCGACGAGCTGTCGATGGGCGACCTGCTCTACTCGTTCGGCACGTCGCATCCCGGTGCAATCACGCTCCACAACTATCCGCGCGTCCTCCAGCACTTCGAGCGGCCCGACGGCACGCTCATCGATCTCGCTTCGATCGACGTGCTCCGCACGCGGGAGCGCGGCGTGCCGCGCTACAACCAGTTCCGCCGGCTGCTGCACCTGAAGCCGTTCGACACGTTCGAGGAGCTGGCCGACACCCCGAAGCATGCGGAAGAGCTACGCCGGATCTACGGCGACGTCGAGCGTGTCGACACGATGATCGGGATGTATGCGGAGCGAAAGCCGAAGGGGTTCGGCTTCAGCGACACGGCGTTTCGCATCTTCATCCTGATGGCCTCGCGCCGGCTCGAGAGCGACCGCTTCTTCACCCGCGACTACCGGCCCGAGATCTACACGCGGGAAGGCATCGACTGGGTCGAGAGCAACTCGATGCGAACGCTGCTCCTTCGCCACTTCCCCGAGCTCGAACGGGCGCTGCACGGCGTGGCGAACCCGTTCGGGCCCTGGAACCGGGCGTGAGCTCGATCAGCCCGCGGCGTACTTCTGCACCTTGCCGACGAGCGCCGCCGCCTTCTTGAGCGTCGGCGCCTCTTCGGCGGCGATTGCACCGAACGCTTCCCTCGCAGCTTCGTCGCTCGGATCACCGATCAGCCACAGGATTCGCTGCGCGCCGTCGAGCCGCCCCCACAGGTAGTCGTTCTCGCGCCAGCTGCGGCGGAAGAACGCGCCGAAATGCGCCAGTGCGACGCCGCGGAGCTTGAGGCGATGGTTCGGGTTACCGTCCTTGCCCAGCGGCGTCAGCCGGTCGGTGTCGAGCGGGCTGACCCGCACGACCTTGACCTCGTCGAGCTCGGACACGTCGCTCAGTGCGCGGGCCGGGTACGTCGTCGCGTCCCAGTATGGGAAGCCGACGTAGCGCACGCGGATGTCGTCGCGTATCTCCTCGGGCAGGCCTGCAGTGAGGCGCGCGATTTCCGCGTACGCGTCCTTGCCGAACCCGTCGAGTGCCTTTCCGAGATAGGCGCCGAGCTGGTCACGAAGGCCGGCGAGCTCGTTCTTCACCTTCGCGTCGTCGAGGAACTGCTGGATCTTCCAGTCCTCGAGATACGGCCGAAGCCGCTGCTCGCCGAAGAGCTCGCCGACTGCGTCGCGCAGCGACGACGCTTCACCGCGCTCGAGCACCGACTGCAGGTCGGACACGAGCTCGTAGAGGCGGTGCTTGAGGCGGTTGAGCGTCTCGCGGTCGGCCTCGCCGTAGAAGTGGTTCAGCCGCCCGATCACGAAGGTGAGCCGCCGCTGTCCGTAGCCGAGATCGAACGTTTGCAGGAAGTCCTTCTGCGGCGTGGTCAGCTCGCCGCTCGTCGCGAGCAGCTGCGCCTCGTCGGCCCACGTGAGCAGCGCGGCGCGCACGAAGAGCGCCTGGGTCGATGCCGGTGGGTAGCGCAGGATCCGCGAGATCGCCGCTGCCATTCCCTCGACGACCGAGAGAAGCTTCAGTCGCAGGTACGCCTGGAACGCGATGGGACTCGACTTGATGGCATCGCTGTTGGCCTTCTGGTTCGCAGCGTCGTAGTCGAGGCCGAGCAGCGGCTTGACCGCGTCGAGGACGTCGTCCTCGACGGCGCCGATCATCTGCTTGACCCGCCGGACGCGCCGGTTGTACAGCATCAACTCGTCCAGAGCGTCGCCGATCGGCTGGCGGCGCGGCAGCTTCGACAGGCCCGCCCAGATGGTCGTGCGGAACCCCGGCACCGCGCCGTCCGGACTCTGCTGCGGGTCGGCCGGGTCCGGCTCGATGAAGAGGAGCCGGCGGTCGACCTCGGTCGCGGCAGGCTTGCCGGGTATCGCGCGGACGGCGTGCCGAAACGGAAAGTTGTCGAGCACGCCACCGTCGATGAAGAACGTCAGGTCGACCGGCGAGCCTGCGAGCTCGTACGCCCTGCAGAACTCCGTCGGGAACCGCTCCCGCGCCTCCTGCGGTTTGATGTCGGCGAGGCGCGTAGCGGGGAACGCCCCTGGGAAGCACGACGTTGCGCGCGCTGCGAACGCGAGGGCCGAGTTGTGGTCCTCGTCGAGGTTGCCGGCGCCGTCGCGGTGGGAGAACTCGAAGACGTGCTTGTTGACGACGGTGTTGACCGCGGCGGGATCTGCGATCGGCAGTTGCCGGTTGTAGCCGTGGATGTCCGTCGTCGTGACGAACAGGTTGAGCGTCAGTCCCGGCGGCATCAGCGAGCCCTTGCTCGTGCCGTCCATGTCGCCGAACGCGGTTCCCAGCCAGTTCAGCATCCGGTTGCCGGCGAGCGGCGGCAGCAGCGGCCAGCTCGCGAGCAGCTTCAGGATCGCGCCCTTCGTGAGCCAGAGCTTTCGCAGGCCGTCCTGGGGCGCGTCGAGCGCAATCGCCTTCGCGAGGCAGACGCCGTTGATTCCGCCCGCCGACGTGCCGGAGATGATGTCGACGACGACACGCGTGCGGAAGCCGTCGTGCTTCGCCTTCCGCTCGAGCGCGTTGAAGTACGCATGCTCGGATTTGTCCGGCGGAAACGGATTGTTGTCCGGGGACTCGATCAGGCGCACCGACGCGCGCGTCAGTTTCTCGAGCTCCTTCGTGATTCCGTGCATGTAGATCGCAAGCGACACGCCGCCGTAGCAAACGAGCGCGAGCCGGAGCTCTCTGACGTCGTGATCGCTCGGCAGATCCGGCGGGCTGGAGTGGACGACCGGGACTGCGGCCACGCTACGCCGTCTCGCTCGTCGTGTGCACTGTGCTGAACGTGGTCATGCGTTCTCCATTCGCCGGAAGGGCCGCAGGCCTCGTTCGCTCTGCAGACGCTACTCCTCGCGCTAAACCGGGGCAAGACGCCCTTGTGCGCGCGGGCACGTGGACGTACCCTGCAATGCAAACGCTGGCTGCGGCTGAACGGAGGTCTACGGGTGACCGAGTTGACGCAGCCGCTTGCCGCGGCACCGACGGAAGCGACGAGCGCCCCTGAGCGTACTGCCGCGCCCCACTCGGCGACGTTCTCCGAGCTCGTCTACACGCACTTCGACTGGTGGCGCGCACTCCGCGAGGACACGCTCGAGCCCTCCACCACCGCCGCCTACCACGACACCCTGGCCGAGTTCCAGCGACACCACGGCGAGATCGTCAGCGCCTACTGGTGCTCGAACGTAGAGAGCGCGGTTGCCCTGACGCATGCCAGACGCATGCTTCCGTGGGCGCACCCGATCTCCACCTTCCACCGTGAGAGCGACTGGGCGACGCAGCACTCACCGGACATCGCGCGCGAGCTGCACCGCTGCGACGAGCTCGCGGTGCGGACGAAGACAGTGCTCACGGGCGTGCGCCAGCTGATCTGCATGCAACTCGTGATGGCGTCCGCAGCGCACCTGCTGAGCCTCGTGGACAGGCGCGCGACGCGCCCCGACCTGGCGAAGAACGCCGCAGCACTCGAGCAGGAACGCGATGCGCTCACGCAGGCCGAGGCGTACTACCGCGATGCCGCGAACGGCCAGGCGCAGGTCGTCTACTTCGTCGGCATGGCTTCGGTTGCCGCGGTGATCTCCGTCTGCGCGGCGGTCTGGCTTTCGATCTCGTGGGCGGCGCCGATGGCAGCACTGGTCGCAGGCGCGCTCGGCGCGGTCGTGAGTGTGATCCAGCGGATCAACGCCGGGAAGTTCACGCTCGAATACGACGTCGGCCGGCCCTACGCCATGTTCCTCGGCGGCCTGCGCCCGCTGATCGGCGGCGCGTTCGCGATGGTGATCTCCTTTGCCTTCAACGGCGGACTGCTGCACCTCCCGATCGCCGCCAGCGAGTCCAGCACGAATAGGCGCCTGGCGCTGCTCGTCGTCAGCTTCCTCGCCGGATTCAGCGAACGCTGGGCGCAGGACACCCTTGCGGCCGCGGTGCCCGCGATCTCGAAGCCGGAGAAGCCGGCCTAGAGGGATCTCTAGGCAAAGAGCCGGCCGAGCTTCTGGAGTGCCGAGTCTGCGGGGACGAGCAGGCCGCGGCTCGCGAGCCCGACCATCCGGTCGAGCGCGAGCAGAAAGCGGGACGCGAGGGCCGGCTCGTCACGGAGCTGCCAGAGCATTTGGCCGTTCGTCCACGCCGCGTCGCGCGCCCGCCCGATGTCCCACATCGCGATCACATCGTCGATGCGATGAAAACGGTGGACGAGCCGGTCGGCGAGCGCCGTCCAGCCGGACAGATAGGAGCGCTTGATCCGCGACTCGACTTCGGCGAGCAGGACGTTGATCCGCACGAAGTCCGCGTGCTCCGGAGAGCCTTCGCGGAGATCGAGCCCGAGCTCTCGGCATGTGCTCACGAGGGCAACGGGCAGATCGCGGTTGATGTGCGCGTTCATCCCGGCGAGCGCGAACTGGAGCGGTGCGATGCCGCGATGCGACCGCTGCCCAAAGAGCGGCGCCCACGCTGAAGGTGCGTCGGTCGGCTTGCGCTCGTATGCGTCGAACGCCGAGAAGAACAGCCCCGCGAAGCAGACGTCGAGCGACTCCAGGAACCGGCCGTTCGCGAACGTGTGCTGCCCGAGCTGGGCGTTCACCCCTTCCGTCACCTCGCGGTACAGCCGGGCGAAGCACACGACGCCGTCCGAGTGTGGAGCCGATGCCTCGACCTCGCGCAGCCGTGCGATCGCCTCCGGAACGCTCGACACGCGCTCTACGCCGTGCGCCGTGCTGGCTCCGCGACCGCGGCGAAGGCTTCGAGTGCGCGCTCGAGCTGGTCGCGCTCGTGGGCGGCCGAGAGCTGGACTCGGACCCGTGCCGCCCCCTCGGGGACCACCGGATAGCCGAAGCCGGTGACGAAGACGCCGCGCTCCAGCAGCTCGCGGCTCAACTCGATCGCCCGTGCTGTCTCGCCCACGATGATCGGGACGATCGCGGCTTCGCCGTCGAGCGGCATGTACCCCAACTCGCGAAGGCGCTCGCGGAAGAAGCGAACGTTCTCGTGCAGACGCTCGAGCAGCTGCGGTTCGGCTTCCAGGATCCCGAGCGCGGCGCGCGCGCTGCACGCAACGGTTGGCGGCAGCGCGTTGGAGAAGAGCTGTGGCCGAGAGCGCTGGGCGAGCAGGTCGCAGACCGCAGCGCTCGACGCGACGTATCCGCCGGCCGCGCCGCCGAGCGCCTTGCCGAGCGTTCCGGTGACGACGTCGACGGCACCGAGAAGCCCGAAGTGCTCAGCCGTTCCCCGACCGGTGGCTCCGAGGACGCCGACGCCGTGCGAGTCGTCGACGACCACGATCGCGTCGTGGGCGCGGGCGAGCTCGACGATATCCGGCAGTCGCGCAAGATCCCCCTCCATCGAGAAGACGCCGTCGGTGACGACGAGCTTCCGCTGCTCGGGGCGGCACGACTGCAGCGCATCGCGCAGCTCGGACATGTTCGAGTGGGCGTACCGCAGTTTCTGTTCCGGCTTCGCGAGCCTGATCGCGTCGATGATCGAGGCGTGATTGAGCTCGTCGGAGACGATCACGGACTCGGCGTCCGCGAGCGTCGGAATCAGTGCCTCGTTCGCGTTCCAGCAGGAGACGTACGTGAGCGCCGCCTCGGTGGCCGAGAAGCTCGCCAGCGCGCGCTCGAGCTCGAGATGCGGTGCGAAGGTTCCGCAGATGAAGCGGACGGACGCGGTCCCCGCGCCGTACGCCGTCAGCCCGTCGATGCCGGCACGAACGACTTCCGGCCGGGCCGCGAGGCCGAGATAGTCGTTCGACGAGAGCACGACCACCTCTCCGCGCCCGGCCATCCGGACGACGGGGCCCTGCGGCGACTCGATTGTTGTGAAGGTCTTGTACGTGCCCGCCGCGCGGAGGGCGTCGAGCTCGGCTGCTGCCTGCGCCTCGAGCCTCGCGTTCATCGCGGCGCGCGGTCGCGCTTGCGGATCGCCCAGGTCGTCTCCACGGCCCCATCATTATCAATCGCGCGCCGCCGCGACCCGGCGACCACGACCTGCGCCGAATTACCGATCTCGACGCGGCCGATCCGGGGGATGAAATGTCCAGAAGGAGGTGAGCCATGCCCCTGCAGAAGTGGACGCCGTTCCGCGAGCTGGACCTGATGGACGGGCGGATGCGGCGCTTCTTCGAGGATCTCGGCTTCGGGCCGGCGCTCACGCCGGCGGCCGACGTCTACGAGACCGACGGCGAGTTCGTCGTCGAGCTCGAGGTGCCCGGCTTCGACGAGAAGGAGCTCGAGATCGAGGTTCGCGACCACACGCTCTCGGTTACCGGCGAGCGCGAGGAGGAGACGGAGCGCAAGGAGAACGCGCTCCGCCTCCGCGAGCGCCTCGAGAAGCGGTTCGAGCGGCACTTCGAGCTGCCGGCGGAGATCGACAGCGAGCACGTCACGGCCGAGTACACCAAAGGCGTGCTGACAGTCCACGTGCCGAAGACCGCGCACGCGGAGCCGCACAAGGTCGAGATCACGAAGGCATGAAGGAAGCCGGAGGAGGCGGCACCCGCCGCCGCCTCCTCCACGTCGCGGGAGGTTGATAGATGCGCCCGAAGCGGACACGTGCCGCGAGACGGGAGGCGATCGCGGGGTTCCGGCGCAGCAGCGATCGCTCGGGTCGCGTGCCTGCGCGAAGTCGTCAGCTCCAGGTTGAGCCGCCGGTCTCGCCGGGGGAGCTCGAACAGGTCGTTCACGAGTACCGGCGCGTGCACGAGGAGCACCGCCGTGCGCAGCCGCGAAGCCGAGCGCGCCGTCACCTCGAGGTCCGCCTGCAACGCCTCCGACGGCGTTTCGAGCGTCTGCTCGCAGAAGCCCCTGTAACCGAAGCAGACCGGCGGCGCTGGCGCAGCCGGCTGCGAACGGGCGAGGCCGCGCCGCCTTCACCCACGAATGTTCGGCGCCTGCTCTTCTGCGGCCGTTCGGACTCCGGGTCGGAGCTTCGCCTCGTCGCGGCTCCCGCAGGAACAATCGATGCGTTCGTCGACGGGGCAGCAGTCGCTGTCCTCGACGATGCAGAGGAGTTGACCGAGACGGCGCCCGGATTCAGCTTCGCGCTCGACGCGATGCGGTTCCGCGAGACGTTCGGAGCGTCGCCGTCCTGCCTGACCGACCTCCGCGAGGCCGTGACGACAGGTCGGCGTCCCCGGCGGAAGCATGTTCGCGAGCTGATCGAGGACGGACTCGTCGACCGCACCCTCTGCTTGACCGCACGCGGCCGGCGGGCTCTCGAGCTCGACCGCCTACCCGCGCGCCACGCGGACGTGGGGACGCAGCCGGCAATCAGCGTCCGCGGGCCGGTTTCGCCACGCGGCCGCGCGAGCCTCGCGCAAGCGCTCGTGCACGTCGCGGTCGATGCGCCGCGACCGGTTCTCGGGATCACCGGTTCCCTGACCCGGCACCAGGATCCCGCACTCGCCCGGCCGGTCGTCGCCAAGGCGACCATCGACGTGAGCGGCAACCCGGTTCGCGCTCACGTGGGAGCGGATTCCGAGAACGAGGCGATCGGCCTCCTCGAGTCCCGCCTGCACCGGAACCTGCGCAGACTCGCCGAGCGTGAGCTGGCGCGGCGGCGACGAGCGAGGCCCGGCCCTCAACGCGGCAGGAGCTCGTGATGCATGCTCGGTTCGGCAGACGGTCACGCGAGCATGGCCAACGACCTGTCATCGCGATCATCGCTCACCGCGCAGGCGAGACCAACGGCGTCCTCGTGGACGCATGGCGGGCCCTCGGAATCGATGCCCGGATCATGGCTCCGGATACGGCTGCCGAAGTGCTCGGCTCCGGCGACGTGGCGCTGCTGCGCCTCGACGTCACGCCGGCGCTCGACGGCTTCGAGCCCGGACTGGAACGCGTCCCCGATCTACGGTTCCACGGGGTCACGATCCTGAATGCGCCCTGGGCGCTGATCGGAGCCCACGACAAGCTCGAGACCGCGCGCCGACTCGACGAGGCGCAGATCCCGCACCCGCGGACGACCCACGTTCTGCGAGCCGACGGCGATCTCGACCTCTCCCCGCCGGTCGTGGTCAAGCCACGGCACGGCAGCTGGGGCCGCGACGTCTACCGCTGCCGGACGGAGCAGGAGCTGCGGAACTGCCTGCGAGCGGTGGAGCACCGGGACTGGTTCCGCCGGCAAGGCGCACTCGTCCAGGAGCTCGTCGAGCCGCCGCGCCGAGATCTCCGCCTGATCGTCGCCGGGGGGAAGGTGGTCGGGGCAGCGGCACGCGAGGCGCAGCCGGGAGAGTGGCGGACGAATTGCTCGCTCGGCGGCCGCCTCCACGGCGCCGCGCCCGATCAGGAGGCGATGCGACTCGCACTCGCCGCGGTGGCTGCTGTCGGGGGCGATCTCGTCGGCATCGACCTGCTCCCGCTCGCCGGCGGCGGCTACACCGTGCTGGAGCTCAACGGCGCCGTCGACTTCGACGACCGCTACTCGCTCGCCGGCACACCCGCCTTCACGGCCGCCGCACGTGCGCTCCAGCTGCCGCGCTCGAAAGACGACCGGCTAACGGTCGGGAAAGACGGTCGGCTTGCCGGGATCGCCGGGCCGTAGGTCGACATGGTCGACGAGGCCGGTGGCGGCGTGGTGGCCGACGCCTGTCCAGACGCCGAGCGCGGATAGTGGAAGTCCTTCGCCTTGCCGCCGAGCGACCCGTGATTTCGTGCCGCGAAGGCGAGCGCCGCTGCTGGACGGTCTTAGACGAAGACCGTGAACTCGCGGTAGGCGACGTTCGGGTTCGCGTCGCAGAAGGCATCGACCTCCTCGACGCTCGTGAAGTTGGCAGGCGGGTCGAGGCGGCGGTGGTCCGCGTCCACGTCGGCGACCGCCAGCACGAACAGCCGGTCTCCCGCGGCGACGGCCCCCGGGTTCCACGGCAGCTCGACAATCGCGGATCCACCGGCCGGCACCGCTGCCGCGACGGCCGCGCCGATCGGGGCCGGCGCGGCCGGCAACGAGCCCAGCGCGAGCTGGTAGACGCGGTGCCGCGCAGCGGGCTCGGCCGCGGTGCCGAGGTTGGCCGTGCGGAGATAGAGAAAGCCGTCGTGGCTCGCCTGCACGAGCGGCTGCTTCAGCATCTCGAGGAACCCGAAGAGCGCCGGGCGGGCAGCCGCTGCGACGGCCGCCCCCGACCAGGCGAGATCGGCGAGGCGGCGTCCCGCGACCGCAGCCGGCGCGCCGTCGGCATCGGTGCTGGAGCGGCGGATCCGGAGCTCGACCTTCGGGATGCTCGCGCGAACGGTGAGCTGCGCGACGGCGAGGCCGCGATTGAGCGCGCGCCGTACCTCGCGCGCGGTCGCATGAACGGGGTCGACGAAATCGGCGGCGGCGAGCTGGATCGTCGTGGTATTCGTCGCGGTCACCTGCAACGCGGAGCCGGGAGGGATCACGAACGGCTCTGTCCCGCCGACGAGGATGTTCGCGGGCGGGCCTGCGGCGAGACCGAGTGCCGGCGCGGCATCCGGGACGCCCGGCGGGGCGACCGCGACCGTCGAGCCGAGCGAGCCGTGCAGCGCGAGTGCGAGCCTGAAGTTGTTCGGGGGCGGTGGTGTTGCGATCGGGTCCTCTGACGCGCGCACCGGCATTCCCGCCAGCAGGAACTCCCGGTTGAGTACGGCGGCGACCTGGAGCGCGGTCGCGGCGCCGAGGTTCGGGATGTCGTTCGGCCCCTGCACAAACGCGACCGTGATCGTCTGCGCCGGGGTTGAGAATGTCAGCGCCTGCGGCGCCGGCGTCAGGTTGAACGGCTCGCTGCCGGCGCGCAGCTCGGATGTGGCCGGGCCGAGGGCCGGGGCCAGGATGCCGAGCGCGGGCGCGGCTGAGGTACCCGCGGCCGGATTCGCCAGGGTGAACTGCACCGGTCCGGTCTGCTGGAGGAACAGTGTGTGGTCGTCGGCGCGCCGGGCGACCGCGGTCTCGCGGTAGCCGATCTTCGTGTCGATCGCGAGCAGCGTCGGGAGGTCGAGCGCCGCCTGGGCGAGCGGGTCCTCGGCGCTCGAGACGAGCAGGACGATGCCGATGCGGCGAAGATCATCGAGGCCGTCCGGCCAGTCGACGCCGAACGTGTGGACGCGCGGGTAGCCCGGCTGGACCGTTATCGCGCCCGCGGAGGAGCGGCTGTCGCCGATCAACGTCCACGATCCGAGCGCGGGATCGATCACGCCGGCCGCCGCGAACTTCGTCCAGAAGTCGGCCGGCAGCGGCGGCGGACCGTTCGCCGCGTCGGCCCAGAGCGCGACGAGCCGCACGTCGGTCGCCGGGAACGCCCCGCGATTGTGCACCTGGACGAAGACGTTGCCGTGACCCGCGACCGGCTCCTCGTGGACGATGTCCTCGTCGAACTCGACTCCGTCGACGAGGTCGTCGGCGCCGATCAGCGGCGGCCGGTCGCGGTTCACCTTGATGTCGGGCGCGTCGGCGCCGGTCTGGCGCGGCGTCGGCGAGAAGGGATCGGGCCCATCCGGGGCGGGCCGCGAGCTGCCGTCGTCGAGGCCGTTCTGGCGGACGTAGAGGTGGACGTCACCGGCCGGCCGGTCGCCGACGTGGCGCTCGTAGACGCCGCGGCCCCACGCGCCGACACGGAGCGTCCGCAGCGCCGGCGAGAAGGCGAGGTCGCGCATCAGCACGTTCGGCAGCCCTTCGTTGAACGGCGCCCAGTGGTCGCCGCTGTCGGTCGAGCGGAAGACGCCGACGTCCGTGGCCGCGAACACGGTCGCGGGCGCGCCGGTGTCGATCTCGAGCGCGTTGACGCCCACCGCGACGCCGACGCTGTCGACGAGGCCGGTGCTGACAGGATTCCAGGTAACGCCGCCGTCGCGTGTGCGGAACACGAAGCCGGTGTCCGGCGCGGTCCCCCGCGAGCGTCCGGCGAGTCCCGCATACACGGTCTGGGGATCGGTCGGATGGACGGCGATCGCCGAGAGGTAGCGGTCGCGCAGCCGGAAGCGCGGGTCCCCGACCGACGCCCAGCTCGTAGGGTCCGTCTTGGATACAGCGAGGTAACCGTCGTCGCCGCCGACCCACACGGTGTCGGGGTCGCTCTCGGCGTACCGGATCACGCGCGGCGTCCCGGTGTCCGAGCCTTCGACGAGATCGACCTGGACGCTCGGCGCCGCGGCCCCGAGCCCGGCGAGATGCGCCGTGATGATCCGCAGCAGCTCCTCGGCAGTCACGCAGCGGAGGTTCGCGGCGCCGACGGCAGCGTTGAAGACGAGCGGCGGCGCGACGTTGACGGTGTCGCTGATCACGAGCTGCAGCGGTGCACCGGTCGAGGTCAGGTCCCAGCTGTTGAAGTTGCCTGCGTTTTGCCCCCGGAACTGGTCGCGCTGGAAGAACATTCGCGCACTGAGGAAGCCGAAGGCAGCGCCGGCCGGCATGTTCAGGCGGTCAGCGGCGGTGCCCGTCACCTGCACGCCGGCGGCTGTGGTGCCCGTCAGTCGCACCAGCTTGAACGCCGTCCGGGTCATCACGCCGGCCGGGTCGCCCGCGAGTGCGGCGGTCAGCGCGGCGGCGAGCTCGCCCGTCCTTACCCAGCCCGGGTCGGCGAACGCGGGCGCCGCGAGCGGGACGTGGCGCACCGCGCCGCCGTTGATCTGGACTGTCAACTCGAGCGGCGGCCCTGCGACCGGGTTCCGGAGGTCGCGGTTGCGCGCGAAGTCGGCGCGGGTCAGGCCGGGGAAGGCGAGCGTCACCGCAGCGGGCCGGTTCGGCGAGCCGCCGTAGGTGCCGGCGAGCAGGCCGAGCCGGGGAAGCTGACCGGCTCCGGGAGGTGCAAGGGCCGAGCCGCCGAGCGTGATCTGCTGCGCCGCTCCGATGCCCTGTGTCGTGATTTCGACGGTGAGTCCGGTCGGCGCGAAGAACGGCCGTGCGGCCACTGACGGCGCCGGCAGCAGCGTGCCGGCGGCGCGGATGTAGGTCGCGACCTCCGCCGCCGACGCCCGCGCCAGGTTTCCGATCGCCCCTCCGTTCTGGAAGGTGATCGTGCGCGCGGCGCCGTTCACGAGGAGTGCGAGCTGGTCGTTGTGGGCGAGCACGAACGGCTCTCCGCGTCCGCTCCGGAGGCTGCCGCTGTTCACCTGCGGCACGAGGCCGAGCGCGCGAGCGCCCGGCGAGTCCTGCACCTCGATCACGGTGGCGCCGCCCGTCATCGAGATCTCGACGCCGCCGCCGACCTGCTCCAGCTGCCACGTCTCGCCCTGGGCCGGCCTGCCGTACAGGCGATTCTGCCGCGCGTGCAGGACGCGGCGCGACTTGCGCGGGTGGTACGCCGTCGCGGACACGAAAGCGGCCGGGTCGGCGCTGAGGCCCTCGTGCAGCTCGCGTGGCCAGAGGCCCGACGAGATCGGGTCGCCCGGTACGGGGAACGTCCCGTCGAGTCGGCCCGTGAACTCGACCTCGTCAATGCCGAGGTCCCAGCTGGCCACGAAGCGGTACGGGTCGTCGGGGTCGAAGGCGACGAAGGCGCCGTCAGCGCCGAGCGCGAAGTGCCAGGTCTCGGAGCCGGACGTGACGAAGACCCCGTTGTCCTGGAAGCCGCAGCCGTAGAGCGTCGGGACGAGCGGGCTCTGCGTCAGGTCGTACATCTGCGCCGCGGAGATGCCGTGACTTCGCTTGCGCCAGGTCATCGGCGCAGCCGCGACAGGAGCCCCGACTCCGTCGACACCGGTCACGGGAAGCGTCAGCTGCGCCTGCTGCGCGGGCGGATGCAGGTGGCCGAGCGGCTCCCGCACCGCACCTGGATAGCCGGCGGCCGTCTTCCAGTCGAGGCAGCGCGAGATACCGCCGTCGTTCGCGACCCAGAGCGCCGGCGGCGTGCCGGCTGCGGCGCCGGGCTGCGGTGCGAACACGGCCGCGTGGTGGTCGCCGTGGTGCGCGCGGTCGAGAACGTACAGCTCCCATGCCATCGCGCGCAGCCAGCGGACGTCTCGCGGCGCGGCATTCGCGTTGCGGGAGACATAGAAGTCGACCATCCCGGTGGCGACGTTGTTGTGGTCGGTCGGATCGACGGCGAGCGAGAGGTTGTAGGCGCCCTGCTTCTCGCATTGCCAGTCGATGTGGTCCTGCAGCATCTGCCAGGCGATCCCGCTCGCGGGTCCGTTGCGCGCGTTCCGCGTGCGGAAGACGCCGAAATGCTTGCCACCTGCGCCCAGTTGATTGCAATCGAGCCCGCCGGCGGTGACGACGCGGACGTACGCGACGTCCGGCCGGCTCGGTGCGATCGCGATCTTCGCGCGCGCGAGATCGTCGGCCGGCACCTGCAGGACGCCGGGTGCGGGAGCCGCGGGAGCGGGCGAGGCCGCGACGAGCGTGCTGTTCGCAGCCGCCGAGATCGCCGCCTGGTCGGCGCCGCCCGGATCGTCGAGCCGGACGACGACCGCACCGTTCGCGTTCGCGCGCACGAGGTAAAGGATGGGGTGCGGGCCCGCGCCGGCGCTCGTCGAGAAAGCGACGTCTGAGTAATGGACGCCTGCCTCGAACTGCGTCCAGGTCCGGCCGCCGTCGAGCGTCCGGAAGACGCCCGCGCTGCCGACGGCCCAGCAGTGCAGGGGCACAGTCGGGTGAACGGCGATCGCCTCGAACGAGAACGCTTGGTTCGGCGCTGCGCCCGGCACGGGCGGTACCACCGCGTTCTGGTTTACCCAGGTGTCACCGCCGTCGTCCGAGCGGTAGACGCCGTTGCCGGGAATCACCTCGTTGCCTCCTGTTTGATTCTCGCCGGTGCCGACGTAGATCGTCTGCGGGGTGCCTCGGCAGAAGCCGATCGCGCCGATCGCGAGCGACGGCAGGTTGTTCCAGAACGGGAGCGGCAGCCACGACTCGCCGGCGTCGGTCGAGCGGTAGACGCCGCCCGACGCGGCCCCCGCGAGCATGATTCGCGGGTCGGTCGGGTGGACGGCGAACGCCGGGACGCGGCCGCCGACGTTGCGCGGGCCGCTGAGCACCCAGTTGTGCCGCGCACCCGTGTCGAGCCCGGCCACGGCCGCCGCGCGGCGCGGGTCGCGCGACCCCGCGGCCGTCGCGGCCACGATCGGCGGCGGCTCGATCGTGTCGAAGGTCGAAAAACCCGTCCCGGCCCCGCCGGCCGTGTCGGGCGCTCCGCCGTTCAGCGGCTGCTCGGCCGGGATCGACGGCAGCGTGCCCGCGCCGCTCTCCCACGCATGCTTCTTGTCGAGCTGCGAGTCGAAGGGCAGGCGCCCGGGCTGGAGCTCGTACGTACTGACGCGAGGCTCGGGGTCGGCGCTCGGGCCTTCGGGATCGGGGTCGCCGTTGCTCATGGCAGGTCGAGGAGGAAGCGGATGCCGTCGGTCAGCTGCGCGTTCGTCGGCTGGAAGGTGTGCCCGTCGCGCGTCGCGACTGCGGGGGTATAGGGCATCGCGGTGGCCGCGCTCGTGTCGGCGGTCAGGTCGGAGGCCATCCGCAGCCACGCGCGCCAGAGCGGGATCCAGCCCATCTGGCGGGAGAGCGGCTCGCCGCCGGGGACGTGGCTCGCGTACGCGGCGCCGCCCGGATCGGGCCGCATCGCGGGGTCACGCTGCGCCGGGTCGAGCTTCTCGCTCTCGGCACCGCCGGTGACGAGCATCCGCCACTCGTTGACGCGGCGCTCGTCGAGGTTCCACTGGCGGAACACCTGGTAGACCGGCGTCGCCGGCGCGAGCGCAGGCCCGGGAGCGAACGGCTCCGCGTTGACAGGCGCTCCGGCCACGCTCGGCGCCGCACCGAGCGAGAGGAGGACGCCGAGGTCGGCGGCGAGCCCGAGTGCGGCCTCCTCGAGATCCGCCAGCGAGCCCGACGGCACGAGCCCGATCGCGTCGAGCGGCGACCGGGTCGAGCCGAGGTCGCCGTAGCTCGTCACGAGCTCGACCCGCGGCGCGTGACGGAGCAGGTACGCCTTGTCGCGGCTCTTGCCGACCGGCACGAAGTCGCCCTTGTGCGCCTCGTGCTCTTCGAGTGTGGGGAAGCCGTCGCCCGGGTCGGCGAGCGTGTGCGGAAACGGCAGGTCGTACGCAGGGTCTCCGGGGCCGACGACCTCGGCCGAGACGCCGGCGAGCGCTGCCTGCAGGGGCGCCGCGATGTCGGCTGCGGTCAGCTTTCCCGGCGGGAGCACAATGTCGACGGGCACGTCGCTGCCGTGCTTGAGCGAGACCTTGTGGTCGTCGTGGGCTATCTGGAGCTCACCGTCACCCGTCCACCAGATGCGGACGAGCGCACGCGGGCCCGACGGGTAGCGAAGATCGGCCAGCGTCGGCACCGGAACGCTCGGGTCGTGCCACAGGCCCGACTCGTCGAAGAGCAGAGCCAGCGCGGCCACGTCGTCGGGCGCGCCCGCGTCGCCGAGGCTCGAGAGCAGCGGGAACCCGTCGGGCCGGTCGCGCATGAAGAACGTGGCGTAGCCGCCTGAGCGCGAGAGCGCCCACGAGAGCGGCAGCCCGAGCGCGAGCAGCATCAACAGCGTAAAGAGCGCCCACAGCAGCCAGAAGGCCTCGTTGGAGTCGACGCCGACGAGCTTCATCAGCCCGGCGAAGAGCAGCAGCTGCACCGCCGTCAGGGCCGGAAGGGTGTTGAGGAAGTAGACGAACGCATCGCCGGGCCGGTGCTCTCCCCTGGCGACGATGGCGCGGATCGCGGCGAAGATGTCCGTCCCGACGAGCGGCAGGAAGAGCACCAGCCAGCGGACGAGCGCGCTGGCATCGCCCTCGGCGAGCCCAAGGGGGACGAGCACCGCGCGGGCGAGAAAGAGGACGAGCGAGGTGACGAACGTCCCCCTGTGCTCGGCGATCTGCGACCACAGGTACATCGAGTAGCCGAATGTCGGCAGCGCGCCGAGGCCCATGCCGAGTGTGAGCAGCTCGAAGAACGAGGCCTCGTCCAGGCTGCCGCCGTGGAAGAACGCACCGGCGTGCGGCAGCTCGCGCGCGATGATCAGGCCGATCGACGGCATCACGAGCAGCGGCGTCAGCACGAGGTACCAGTGCGGCCAGCTCCAGGCAGAGCTGGCTGCGTCCTGCCGGAGGATCGAGTAGCCCTCGCGGAGCCGGACGGCGGAGAGCGGGTCGCCCGCGACGAAGCCGTCCTCGAAGTCGGCGAAGCCGCGCGGACGGTTGGCGCTGAGCCCGTACGCCTCCTCGAGCGCCTTGACGAAGCCGGTGAAGAGCGCGTCCGGGACGTCGTGCGTCGGCGGCCACCACGACTGCCAGCGCCCGGCTGCACCGGTGCCGCCCAGCAGCTCGCGCAGGACGCGGCTCTCGGCTGCGGTGACGTCACCGGCGGGAGAGTGGCGGCTCCACTCGCGCTTCGTCCGCTTCGCCTGCAGGCCGCGCAGCACCGGGCTCGCGACGGCGCCGTAGGCGACGCTCGAGAGCAGGCCCATCGAGAACGCCTGGATCCGGCTGCGCTCGTCGGCGTTCGCCGTTTCCGCGAGCCCGAGCTCGCCGGCGCGGACCGCCAGCTGCGTCGTGCCGACGACGACGCGGCTCATGTTCGGATCGGGAGTGCCGCGCCGGATCGCATTCGGCGCCCATGCGCCGCCCGGCGCGAAGACGTCGGCGTAGCCCGCGAGCTCGAAGCCGGCGCTGCCGAGGACGGCGAACCTGCTCAGTCCCTGCCCGACCTGGAGGCGGTGCGGCGCGTCCAGCAGGTCGGCCTTGGGCCCCGCCTCGAACATCGCCTGGGCGGCGCGTGCGAGCCCGAGCACCTGCCGCTCTGCCGCGTTGACGCGGACCGTCTCGGCGCCGAAGAAGAAACCGACGTCGAAGACGTCTGCGACGATCTTGCGCTGCAGGCTCTCCACGCAGTCGACGAGCCGCTTGTACGCGAGCAGCGTCGCCGACGACGGGAGGAGCAGGCTCGTCACGGCAGTGCCGCCTGGAGCTTGTCGAGCGCGTCCGCGGTCCGGTCGAGGCCGTCGTCGAGCTGGGTCTCGATCTCGTGCAGCGCCGTCAGGATCGGCTCGAGCAGATTCTTGACGTCGAGCCCGCCGGCGATCTGGAGGATGTGGTCGTACAGGTCGAGGAGCGGCGCGAAGATCGTCGTCGGCCGGAAGTCGTTGACGACCTCGGCGACCGCAGCCTTCATCGCGTCGACGACGGCGCGTGCGGCGCCGAGCGGGTCGAAGGCGAGGATCGCCTGCTGCGTCTGCTCGAACGAGTCGACGATCGGGCCGAGAAGGGCGCTCGGCGACAGTGCGTCTATCTCCGCGAGCACGTCGTCGTGGATCGCCTGCAAGTCCGTTGCGAGGAACGAGATGTCGAGCGCGGCGAGGACACCCTGAAGGTCGGCGATTGCCTGCCGCACCGGCGCCAGCAGACCGTCGCGGACGAGGGCCGACACCTTCGCGAGCAGCGCGGCGAATGCCGCGGTGAGCGGTGCGAGCAGCCGGGACGGCTCGAGCAGGTCGAAGATCCCCTTCGTGATCTCGCGGAGATCGCGACCGTCGACGTCGATCCCGAAGCGTGCGAAGAGCGCGCGGATCTTGTCGGGCACCGCCTGCAGGGGACGGAGCGCCTCGCGCAGGCCGCCGGCAACCGCGTTCAGCTCGCTGCGGCCCGAGCCGGCGGCTTCCTGCACCGCCGCGAGCGCCTGGTCGAGGGCCGCCAGGTAGCGCGCGCGGTTGTCGACGTGCGGTCCGAAGAGATCGGCGGGCGCGGTGCGGACGAGCACCGGCTCCAGCCGGCGGCGGAGCAGGCTCGCCTCGGGGTGGCTGCGCACCGCCGCGAGCAGGTCGCGGTACAGCGGCTGGATCGAGGCCGACAAGGCCTGCACGTCCGCGTGCTCGGCCGCATCCTTCGCCGACTCGACCGCGGCAGCCGCCTCGCCCAGGCGGCCCCGCACCTCCGCCGCGGCGTCGGCGCCCGCGAGCCAGCCGAGCACCGTCGTGAAGGCATCCGCCCGCACCGGCAGGCCGAGGTCCTCGAGCAGGCCGGCGAGCAGCGTGCCGACGGCGCTCGGGCCGTCGTGCCTGCCCGGAGCGGGCCGCAGCGCGTCCCAGGCGGCATCGAGCAGCACGACGAGCCGCTCGAAGTCCAGACGGGCGAGATTCCGGTCGACGAACGCCTGCGCGGCGTCGAGCCGCGCGCTCCACTCGTCGAGGTGGAGGGCGTCGGCGATCTCCGTGCGCAGCGAGCCGACCTCGTCGACGAGCGGCGCGATCGCCTGGGCCGGGTTCAGGTCGGCGAACGCGCCGCGCAGCTCGCCGAACGCGTCGTCGAGCGGCTTCAACACGTCCGCGCGCAGATCGAGCGAGCGGACGGCGTCCTTGAGCCCGTCGAGGACGTCGGACACGGGTTGCAGCACGGCGGCCGGGTCGATCGCGGCGAGCCGCTCGAGCATCGGGTCGAACGCATCGTGCTCGAGCTGCTCGAGGGCGTCGCGCGGATCGATGCTCTCGAGGAAGGCGAGCACGTCGGCGTACGCCTGGGCGACCTCGTCGAGCACGGACGTGTCGAGCGTCGCCAAGATGTCGTGCAGCTGACCCTCGAGCACCTGCTTGATCGACGTGTCGAAGTCGATCTGCTTGATCGGGGCGACCGCCTTTTCGAGATCCTGCTTGACGTCATCGGGGAGGATGTCGACCGGCACCTTCGATACGAGATCCGCGGCGGTCGTCATCACGTCGATCGACGCGTCGAAGTAGGGCTTCAGCTGCGCGCTCTCGAGCGCATGGACGACTTCGTCGATGCCGGCGTGGATCTCGTTCTCGAGCTCGTCGAGGTGGAGCGCCTCGATCGCGTCGGCAACCGACTGGTAGGCGTCGTGAATCGTCGTGGCCGCGTCGCCGAGGCTCGACTTGACGTCGTCGAGTGCGGCGATCACCGCCGCCGAGGTGTCCTCGATCGCCTGTTGCGCCTCGCCGACGAGCGCCTGCACCTGCGCGAGCGCGTCGACCGCCGGCTGGAGCGCGGAGCGGATGGTCTCGGCCACCGGCCGCAGATCGATCGCTTCGATCGCCCGGCGGATCGTCTGGAACGCGCTCTGGAAGGCCGCCCGGACCTGCTCGGCGACGTGCTCGATCTCGTCGAGCACGTGCAGGACGTCACCGAGGACGCTCGTGAGCGGCCCCGCGATCTTCCCCGGGTCGATCCGGTCGACGGCTGCGCCGAGCTGCCCGGTCAGCCCCGTGATCTCGCCGATGACACTGTCGAAGGAGTCGGCAGGGACACCCAGGTCGACGGCGAGGAGCGGCTCCAGCTTGCCGCGCAGGTCGGTGACGAGCTCCCGCAACGGCGGCAGGGCGCTCTCGTCGAGGAGTGCCGACGCGACCGAGAGCTCCGTGACCAGTGTTTGCAG
>JBGQKY010000027.1:0-20596 GCA_041499745.1 Gaiellaceae bacterium | reverse complement strand
CGTCTTCCCGCCGCAGCTCGCGGGCAACCTGACGCTGATGATCCAGGCGCTCGTGCTCCTCTTCGTCGGTGCGGACGTGCTCATCCTCGCCGTCTGGAACGCGCGCAAGAAGATCGGTCTCGGACGGAAGGCGGACGAGAGCGTGCCGGCGTGAGCCTATGAACACGTTCGCCGCCACACGCGACCGCCTCTCGCCGGGTCCTCGCTGGGTCGCGATCGGCGGCATGCTGCTCGGCGGGCTCGCGTTCTTTCTCGCGCTCCCGCCGGTCGAGACCCACGCAGCCTGGGTGCCCTCGCTCGTAGGCCTCCTGGCAGTCGCGTGCGGCATCTGGTCGGTGAGCCGGGGTGCCGGCCGGGTCGCGTGGGGAGCAGTCGCGATCGGGATGATCGGGATCGGGCTCGGGGTCCTCGCGACGCGCTCGTCGACGGACAATCTCGACTCGGTCGTCTCCTGGGGGGCGCTCGTTTCGTCGACCCTCATCTGGGCTACGCCGCTCTGCTACGCGGCGGTCGGCGGCATGTTCTCGGAGCGCAGCGGCGTCGTGAACATCGGTCTCGAGGGGATGATGCTCTCCGGCGCCTTCTTCGCGTGTCTCGGTGCCGACAAGTTCAACTCGTGGGCGATGGGGCTCGTCACCGCCATGGTCGCGGGCGGGTGCTTCGCGCTCCTGCACGCGTTCTTCGCGATCCACCTGCGTGCCGACCAGATTGTCGGCGGCACCGCGATCAACTTCCTCGCGCTCGGTGTGACCGGCTACTTCTTCATCCAGGTCTACGGCGACAACGGCACGCCCGGCGACCTGCCCCGGATCCCGAACGTCCACATCGCGTTCCTCGACAACGTCAGCTTCTTCGGCCAGGCGATCGGCGACCTGAATCTGATGATCTGGCTCTCGTTCGTGCTCCTCGTCGTCGCGTCGATCGTCCTGTTCCGCACGCCGGTCGGCCTGCGGCTTCGCGCGGTCGGCGAGCATCCGCGGGCGGCGGAGACGGTCGGCATCTCGGTGTACGCGACGCGCTACGCCGCGGTCACGCTCTCCGGGATCCTCGCAGCGCTCGGCGGCGCGTACCTCTCGATCGGCTTCGTCGGCGCGTTCGGCGAGAACATGACCGCGGGACGCGGCTTCATCGCGCTCGCCGCCGTGATCTTTGGCAACTGGCGGCCGTTCGGCGCCTACGCCGCCGCGATCTTGTTCGGCGCCTCGACGGCCCTGTCGTTCCGTCTCGCGGTCTATTCCGATGCGGCCGCCGTCCTGTTCCAGGCGCTACCGTACGTCCTCACGCTGATCGCCGTCGCCGGTGTGATCGGCCGCTCGATTCCGCCCGCATCAGTTGGCCGCCCCTACTCGAAGCAGTAACCACCGCGCCTCGCTCGCGGCCGTGCTCGGCCTCGTGGGCGTCGCCGCGGTCCCCGTCGCCGTCGTCCTCTCCCGGCAGACCACAGGGGTGCGCCTGCTCGACGCGGTCTGGGCGATTCCCGTGGCCGCGTTCTGCGGCCTCGGCGCCCTGCTCTTTGCCCGCGGCGCTCGTGGGCGCATCCGCCGGACGCTCGAGCGCGCGGGCGGGGCGGGGAGGATCCGCCTCAGCCGCTGGCTCGGCGTCGCCGGCCTCTGTCTCGCCCTCTCGGCCTCGATCGCCGTGGGCTTCTACGAGCTCCTCCTCCGCCTGGAAGGTTAGGTGGCGTCCGGCTCTACAATGGCCGCGGAATGTTCGAGATAGGCAACAGCCTGCGCGAGGCGCGGATGCGCCAGGGACTCGACTACTCGCAGGTCGAGCTGGCGACGAAGATCCGCGCGAAGTACATCAAGGCGCTCGAGGACGAGCAGTTCGAGCTCCTGCCGGGGGGCACGTACATCAAGGGCTTCCTCCGCTCGTACTCCGAGTACCTGGGCCTCGACGGCCAGCTCTACGTCGACGAGTACAAGTCACGCTTCATCGCGGATGGACCCGAGGAGGCGCCGCGCGAGCGGCGCCAGCCGCGGATCCAGCAGCAGCGCGCGCTCGAGGGCCGGATTGTCCTGCTCGGGCTGCTCGGGATCGCGGCGGTGACCGCGCTCGTGATCGTCGCGTGGAAGTTCGGCGGCGGCGACTCATCGAGCTCGACACCGGCCGTCGTCACCCGCCAGCACAAGCAGCCGGCTGCGCCGAAGGGGCTCCAGTTCGTCGGACTCAAGAAGGGCACCTACCTCGAGATCCGCAGGAGCTCGGCCACCGGGCCCGTTCTCTTTCAGGGCACGTTGAAGCGGGGCGACGAGGAGTTCCTCGTCGGCCGTAGCTTCTGGCTCTCGATCCGCCGTCCTGCGGGCGTCCGCTTCGAGCTCGCCGGCAAGCCCGTCTCGCTGCCCGCGCGGCGGAACCTCAAGGTCGTCGTCACGCCGACGAAGACGGCGCGCTCCGGCGGTTGACCCGGCTGGTGTTCCCGCCGGGCCGTACCGAAGGCGCGGCCCGGCGCAAGGGGGAACCTCTCGGTTCCCCCGAGTCCCCCTCCCCTGCCGCATGAGCAAGCTCACGCGGCGGCCGCGCGCGGTCGTCGTCGTCACGGGCAGCGAGCTCGTGCGCGGCGACAGGACTGACCTGAACGGCCCGTTTCTCGCGCGCGAGGCGATGAGGCTCGGGCTGGAGCCCGCCCGGATCGCGATCGTCGGCGACTCCCCGGAGGAGCTCGAGCCGACGTTGCGCGGGGCGCTCGCCGAGGCGGACGCGGTGCTCGTGTCCGGCGGGCTCGGGCCTACGCACGACGACCGCACGGTCGAGCTCGTCGCGAAGGCGCTCGGCATCGGGCTGCACGTCGAGCCTGAGCTCGAGTCCCAGATCGAGGCGGTCTCCCGTGCAGCAGCGGTTCGGCTCAAGCGCGACTACGCGGACTTCGCTCCGGGCGTGACGAAGCAGGCGACCGTTCCGGACGGAGCGATCGTGCTCGGGCTCGCAGGCACCGCGCCCGGGCTGCTGGTACCGCGCGACGGGGGCCGCCTGGTCGTGGTGCTCCCCGGCCCGCCGTCCGAGCTCCAGCGCCTGTGGCCGAACGCGCTCGTAACGGACGCGTTCCGGGAGTTGCTCGCACGGGCGGAGCCGCCGAGCCGGCGGGTGCGCCGCCTGTTCGGGGTCAGCGAGTCGGCGGTGGCGCAGGCGCTCGCCGCCGCGGGCGGAGACGGCGATGGGGTGGAGGTCACCATCTGCGCTCGAGACTTCGAGATCCACGTCGACGTCGTCGTGCAAGCCGGTGCCGAGCAGCAGGCGGACGCGCTCGAGGCGCGGTTCCTGCCGCCGCTCGAGCGTTGGCTCTACGGCAGCGACGAGCGGGGGGTCGAGGAGCACGTGCTCGAGTTGTGCCGCGAACGCGGCTACACGCTGGCGACCGCCGAGTCGTGCACGGGCGGCCTCGTCGCGGCGCGGCTGACCTCGATTCCGGGCTCGAGCGACGTCGTGCTCGGCGGGATCGTCGCCTACGCCGACGAGGTGAAGCGAGGCGAGCTCGGCGTCCCGGACGAGCTGCTCGAAGCGCACGGAGCGGTGTCCGCCGAGGTTGCAGCGGCGATGGCGCGCGGCGCGCGCGAGCGGCTCGGCGCCGCGGTCGCGGTGGCCGTGACCGGTATCGCGGGGCCCGACGGTGGCTCGGACGAGAAACCGGTCGGCCTCGTCTACCTGCATGCCGAGGGGCCAACGGGCGGCATCGGCCGTGAGTTCAGCTTCCCGGGCGACCGCGGCTCGATCCGCGCCCGCTCCGTCGTCGGTGCACTGCACCTCGTGCGGCGGCTTCTGACACGGAGCTCTGACGAAGCTGTATGACCTCGGCGGCTAGCGTCGGTGGCGATGAGCGCCTCCGACTCTTTCTCGGCCTGCGGCTGCCCGAGCCCGTTCTCGACTCCGTTGCGGCGTGGCAAGGCGATCACCTCGAGGGCGAGCACCTGTGCGGCGTCCGCACGGTTCCCCGCGCGCATCTGCATATCACGCTCGCGTTCCTCGGCTCTCGGCCCGCAGGCGAGCTCGACGCGATCGTCGGGGAGCTGCGCGCCGCTGCGGCCGACGCCTCGGCGGATCTGCGTCTCGCCCCGGCCCGCTACCGGGAAACGCGGAGCGTCGCGATGCTCGTCTTCGACGACCTCGGCGGCGGCGCCACCGCGCTCGCAGAGGCCCTCCAGGCGCGCCTCGAAGGCCTCGGGGCCTATAGGCGGGAGGACCGGCCGTGGCTGCCGCACCTCACGGTGGCCCGCTTCCGCGAGCGTCCGCGCCTGGAGCTCGACCCGCCGGCCATGAGAACGTTTGTTCCGTCCGACGCGGCTGCTTATCTATCACGACTGCATCCCGGCGGGGCGCAGTACGTCGTACTGGCATCGGTTGCCCTAGGAGGCTGAAAACGTGGACAAGCACGAAGCATTGGACGTCGCCCTCGGGCAGATCGAGCGCCAGTTCGGCAAGGGCTCGGTCATGAAGATGAACGACCGCGCGGCCGTGTCGGTGGGAGCCGTGTCCACCGGGTCACTTTCCCTCGACCTTGCACTCGGCATCGGCGGCCTTCCACGGGGGCGCATCGTCGAGGTGTTCGGCCCGGAGTCATCCGGCAAGACGACGCTCGTCTATCACGTGATCGCCGAGGCGCAGCGCCGGGGCGGCATCTGCGCGTTCATCGACGCCGAGCACGCGATGGATCCCGCCTACGCGAAGAGGATCGGCGTCGACATCGACAACCTCCTCGTCTCCCAGCCCGACACGGGCGAGCAGGCGCTCGAGATCACCGAGCTCCTCATCCGTTCGGGCGCCCTCGACGTCGTCGCGATCGACTCGGTCGCCGCGTTGGTGCCGAAGGCGGAGATCGAGGGCGAGATGGGCGACTCGCACGTCGGCCTCCAGGCGCGGCTCATGTCGCAGGCGCTTCGCAAGCTCGCCGGCACGCTCAACCGCACCGACACGATCTGCCTCTTCACGAACCAGCTCCGCGAGAAGATCGGCGTCATGTTCGGCAATCCCGAGGTGACACCCGGCGGCCGCGCGCTCAAGTTCTACTCCTCGGTGCGCCTCGACATCCGCCGCATCGAGACGCTGAAGGAAGGCGTCGAGGCGATCGGCAACCGCATCCGCGTCAAGGTCGTCAAGAACAAGGTGGCGCCGCCGTTCAAACAGGCCGAGTTCGACATCATGTACGGCACCGGCTTCTCCTGGGAGGGAACGGTCATCGACGTCGCGAGCGAGCGCAAGGTCGTGACGAAGTCCGGCTCGTACTTCAGCTTCGGCGACGAGCGGCTCGGCCAGGGCCGGCACAACGCGACCGCCTTCCTGCGCGAGCACCCCGACGTGATGCAGCAGATCCTCCAGCAGATCCAGCTCGAGGTCGGGCCGGAGCAGGTCGTGTCCGCACGGCTGCTACCGATCGCCGCCGAGGAAGCTGCGGGGGACGCTGCGCCGGTCGATGCGGTGCCGGCCGATGCTGTGCCGCTTGGTGCTGTGCCGCTTGATGCTGTGCCGCTTGATGCTGTGCCGCTTGATGCTGTGCCGCTTGATGAAGGGGGCGGCGGCGGCAACGGCGAGCCCAGCAGCAAGGCCGCCCGGGCGGCGGCCGCGGCGGCCGCCGTCGCCGAGGTCGGCGCCTCCAACCAGTAATACCGGTAGTCACCAGTTCTGGAGCCTGTCATCACCGCGCTGAACGAGCGGCCGCGGGGGACGGTCGAGGTCGAGCTCGACGGCGCCCCGTGGCGGCTCGTGCCTGCCGATGCCGTCGTGCGGGCAGGCCTCCGTGTCGGGCGTGCGCTCGACCGCCACACGGCGCGCTCGCTCGGGCGTGAGCTCCGCCGAGCGGAGGCGATCGGCGCCGCGGCGCGGGCGCTCCGGTACCGCGACCTGTCACGGCGACGTCTCGAGGAATGCCTCGAGCGGCGCGGGACCCGCTCTGAGGCCCGCGAGGACGCGCTCGCCGCCCTCGAGCACGCAGGGCTCGTGGACGACCGGCGGGTGGGGTCGCTCCGAGCCGAGGCGCTCGCCGAGCGCGGCTACGGAGACGCGGCGATCCGCGCCGCCCTCGAGCGCGAGGGTCTCGCCGCCGAGGTCGTGGGGGAGGCGCTCGGCGAGCTCGAGCCCGAGGCCGAGCGGGCCCGCCGGCAGGTCGAGAAACGCGGCCGAGGGCCGAAAACCCTGCGCTGGCTCGCAGCCCGCGGCTTCGACGACGCCGCGCTCGAGGCCGCAGGCGGATTTGCGGACGAGGCCTGATCGCGCTACGATCAGGGCACGCTTCACCCGACATTTTGCCTGCAAACTGCGTTTTTTCCGAAATCGCTGACGCTCCGGATCCCGACTCCATGACCCCCTCGAGACGCAGACGACGGAGGCTCACGCCGAAGTAGGGCCGGCGCTGCGGGCGCGTGCACGGGCGTGCGCGCCGTCGAACTGAGCGACTTTCGGTGATCCGCGCCGCGGGCCCGATGCCGGATGGGGCGACCCAACCGAGCGAGGAGCCTGCACGTGCAGATCGTCATCGGAGTCGCCGCCGGGATCGCCGCAGGACTCGTGCTCGCGCTGGTTTCCGTGCAGGTCTTCGGAGCGACGAGCGTCGGCAAGACGCGGCGCATCCGCCGGCAGCTGATCGAGGACGCCGAGCGCGAGGCGGAGGCTGTGCGCCGAGAGGCGCAGATCGAGGCGCGCGAGCAGGCTGTGATCCTCCGCGCCGAAATCGATGCGGAGCTCGCCGATCGCCGCGAGTCCGTGTTGAAGATCGAGGAGCGCGTGCTCGCGAAAGAGGAGGAGATCGAGCGAAAGCTCCTCGAGCTGGCGCGCAAGGACCAGGGGCTCGCCGACCGGGAGACGCACCTCCGCCAGCTCCAGGACGAGCTGAAACAGACGAAGTCTGCGCAGCAGAGCGAGCTGGAGCGGGTCGCGGGCATGACGCTCCAGGAGGCCAAAGCGCATCTGCTCGAGCGTGGGGAGGAGCTTGTGAAGCACGATCTCGGGCGGCGCGTGCGCATGCTCGAGGAGGAAGCCCGCGCCGAGTCGAAGCGCCGCGCCCGCAACCTCGTCGCCGATGCGCTCCAACGCGTCGCGGCGAGCCATGCGGCCGAGACCACGGTGACGGTGATCGAGCTTCCCTCCGACGACATGAAAGGCAGGATCATCGGCCGGGAGGGGCGCAACATCCGTGCGCTCGAGCACCTCACAGGCGTCGACTTCATCATCGACGACACGCCGCACGCGGTGGTTCTGTCGTCATTCGACGGCCTGCGGCGCGAGATCGCGCGACTCACGCTCACGAAGCTGATCGAGGATGGGCGCATCCATCCGGCCCGGATCGAGGAGACGTATTACCAGTCGAAGGCGGAGCTCGAGGAGGTCGTCCGCCAGGCGGGTGAACAGGCGGTCTTCGAGGCGAACTGCGGCCCGTTCCACGAGGAGCTCGTGAAGATCCTCGGCCGGCTGCGCTTCCGAACGAGCTACGGGCAGAACGTGCTCCGGCACACGCTCGAGGTCGTCCACCTCGCGGGGATCATGGCCACCGAGTTAGGGGCGAGCGTGACGACCGCCAAGCGCGCGGCGATGCTGCACGATCTCGGCAAGGCGATGACGCACGAGATCGAAGGCTCGCATGCGGCGATCTCCGCACAGCTCGCCCGCCGCTACGGGGAGACCCAGCACGTCGTGCATGCGATCGAGGCGCACCACTACGAGGTGCAGCCGCAGACCGTCGAGGCTGTGCTCGTGATCTCCGCCGACGCAATCTCTGCCTCCCGACCGGGCGCGCGGGGTGAGAGCCTCGAGCACTACATCAAGCGGCTCGAGTCCCTCGAGGAGCTCGCGGCGTCGAAGCCGGGAGTCGAGAAGGTGTACGCGCTCCAGGCGGGCCGCGAGATCCGCGTCATCGTCAGCCCGCGCGAGCTCGACGACGATTCGGCCGCCCTCCTCTCACACCAGATCGCGCGGGAGATCGAGGATCAACTCGAGTACCCGGGCCAGGTGAAGGTGACCGTGATCCGGGAGAGCCGCTCAGTCGACGTCGCCCGGAACCATGGCGCACTCCAGGACGGCGAGAACGGCCACGCGCTCGACGCACCACTCCCGGATTCGCCGATCCAGGCTGCCTAAAACGTGGGGGAACCCCTGGTTCCCCCGTGAGCCCCCTCCTCTTTGCCGCGCGTGACGAAGCGCGCTTGCGCTCCCGGCGAGAGCGGGGTCTCGCCTCCGCGCGCAGGCGCCGGTTCACCAAGAACGACTTTGTCAAGCAGATTTGACAGTCCTTCGGTAGGAAATGTCTCGCCCCCTGCGGTAGCTTCCGGATGCGTCTCGCCGGTTCGCAGAGGAGGCAGCAAGCATGGAGCTCGACCAGACCTACATCTGGATCACGACCCGCAGACTGACACCGGGTGCGCGCGACGAATTCAGCCGCGCCTGGCGACCGAGCGATTTCCCCGAAGGGATGCTCCGCTCCTACGAGTGCTACTCCCCCGACGGAAGCGAGGTCGTCGGGATCTCGATCTGGGACTCGCCCGATTCGCGGGAACGGTATCGCCTGTCCGAGGTCGAGACGAACCGACGCCAGGCAATGGCGCCGTTCGTGGTCGAGGAACGTTCCGGGTTCTACTTCGGACGCGAACTGAAGATCCCCGAACGCTGAGTTCCGAAGGAGCTCCGTTCAGCGGACGGCGCTGATGACGGTCGCGGCAAGCGCCGGCCTGAACGGGCGCTCGCCGCCAACCGGTAGCAGGGCATCGGTGAGCGCGCGCGAGACCGCATCGGCGTCAGCCCCGCGTTCTGCAAGCTCGTGCGTCAGCGGCGAGCCCGACACGAAGCCGCGTGCAAACTCGCCGGCCGACGGGCCGAGACCCTGAATGCGGACGGCTTCCATCCGCACGTCCTCCCAACCGGCCTGCTCCATGTCCGCACGGATCCGGTCGGCGTCGTGGTAGCCGTATGGGGTCTCCATGAATCGGGGTGGGTCGTCCGGAAAGAGCCGTGCGAGCGTCGCGTGTATGGCTTCGATGACCGGGTTAGCTTCCATCGAATGCCAGATGTTCGCGAGCAAGACACCGCCGGGGGTGAGCACACGGCGCGCCTCTCGGAACCCCTGCACCTTGTCCGGAAGAAACATGAAGCCAAACTGGCAAACCACCACATCGAACACGCCGTTCTCGAACAAGAGCTCCTGCGCGTCGGCTTGTTGCCAGGCGATGCCCGGGGCCGGAACCGCATTTCGCGCGTAGGCGATCATCGGCTCGTTGAGATCGGTCGCCGTGAGGGTCGCAGAATCCTCCAGGGCCTCCCGCAGGCGCCTCGTCACGATGCCCGTGCCGCAGGCGATCTCGAGCACTCGCAGCCGATCCCCTGACGGAAGTCGAGAGACGAGATCCGCAGCGTATGGCTCAAAGAGCACGGGACCGAGATACCGGTCGTAGAACCCCGGAACCGAGCCCGAGAACTCTGCGGTCGACCCGCTCACACCCTCTACCAGCCGCCGGGCTCGCCCAGGAGCTGCCCGCCGTCGATCGTGATCACTGCGCCCGTCATGAAGCTCGAGGCCGGTGAGGCGGCGAGCGTAACCCTGGCTCCGCAGTCGGCCAGCACCTCGGCGATCGCGAGGCCGAGACCGCTGCCCGCGCCGGTGACGACCGCCCGGCGCCCGCTCACGTCGAAGAGTTGCGCCGTGACGCTTGCGGCGCTCACGGGACGTGCACCACGGCCTTCAGCACCTCGGCGGGATGCTCGATCGCAAAGGCGATCGCCTGCGGCGCCTCCTCGAGCGAGAACTCGTGCGTGAGGAGCGGCGAAACCGCGTGGCGGTGGCGCGTGACCAGCTCGGCCGCCGCGGCGAACTCGTGTCGCTGACAGCAGCTGACACCCAGCACGTCCAGCTCGCGAAACGGGAGGGCACCGATGCGCAGGGGCACCTCGTGCCCCGAAAGCCCGACGACGACGACGCGCCCCGCTGTCGCGACAAGGTCGAGCGCAAGGCGCATCGGTTCCTTCGCCCCCGTCGCCTCGACCACGACCTCGGGCAGCTCGCCGCCCGTCCACTTGCGTGCGCGCGCCACCAGATCGTCGCCCTCTTCCGCGATCGCGAGATCCGCCCCCGAAGCGCTCCGCTCGAGGCGTGCAGCGATCCGGTCGACAAGCAGCACCTTGGCGCCACGATCGAGCGCCGCTATCGCGACGGCGTGGCCGATCGGGCCTGCACCGAGAACGAGGACATGCTCGTCGGCCTCGACCCGCCCGCGCACGACCGTCCGGACGGCGATCGACATCGGCTCGACAAACGCAGCCAGGCGCGCGTCCTCCAGAGCGACGGGAAACGCCTGTTCAGCGGGCACGCGGAGCAGCTCCTGCAGCGCCCCGTCGACGTGGATCCCGACGAGGCGGATGTTCTCGCAGGCGTTCTGGCGGCCGATCCGGCAGCAGCGGCAGCGTCCGCACGCCAAGAGCGGCCAGACCGCGACACGCTGCCCCGCCGCGAAGCCGGGCGCGCAGTCCGGCCCGACGTCCTCGACGATCGCGGAGAACTCGTGCCCTTGGATGCGTGGATACAACTCGTCCGGGTCGTCCGTCAGCCCGATGTCGCCGTGGAAGTAGTGGAAGTCCGAGCCGCAGATCCCGATCGCCTCCGGCCTGACGACCAGCTCGCCGGGTCCGGCCGCTTCCGGCTCGGGGACGTCGACGACCTCCATCACGCTCCTCGCCCGGGTCAGCGCGGCGCGCACGGCACCGATCCCTCGCGCTCATGGCCGGTTGACTCGAACACCTGGGCGAGCTTAGGGCACGGTTACAAACACCGCTACGCTACTCACCCTGTCCGAGGCCAGGCGAGATCACGCTGGCCCAGGCGAGGCATCGCTGCTCGGCGACGAAGTCCGGCGACGTACGGAAGACGGCCTCGACGTTGTTGCCGTCAGGATCGAGGACGAACGCGGCGTAGTAGTAGCCGCTGTACTCGGGACGTACACCAGGGGGTCCGATGTCTGTCCCGCCATGGTCCACTGCAGCGTCGTGCCAGCGCATGACTGAACTGGCGTCGCTTGCGCAGAAAGCAATGTGCGCACCGGTGGTCACCCGGTCGCGGCCGGGCTTGCTGCCGACCGTGTGCAGGCAGAAGTCATCGCTGTCGCCGCGCCCGAACAAGACGTAGGTGTCATCCTCGAACTCGCCTTCGGACAGCACCACGAATCCGATTTCCGCCAGCGCCGCTTCGTACATCCGCCGGCTCGCCGGCAAGTCGCTGACTCGGATACCGACGTGGTCGATAACCTCGCTCACCGGCCGTTCAACTCGCTCTCGGTCAGATCGGTCGGCATGGACGAACCGTAGCGACACCTGGGTCTTCGCTCGGGGGACATTGCCGAAAACCGGCGCATTCCGGTGTGGTACTTCCGGTGGCTACCGGGCGGCGGGAAACGGCGGCCGACGTCGCTACCCTTCGTCCGGTGAAGCGCTACCACGTCACTACGTTCGGGTGTCAGATGAACGCTCACGACTCGGAGCGGATCAAGGGCATGCTCGAGGAGCTCGGGCTCGGCGAGGCCGCAAGCCAGGACGAGGCGGACGTCGTCGTCTTCAACACCTGCACGATCCGAGCGAAGCCGGACACGAAATTCGCCGCGTACATCGGCGATGCTACAGCCCGCAAGCGCGAGCGCCCCGACATGATCATCGCCGTCGGCGGCTGCTACGCGGAGGCGCAGCGCGAGCGCCTCTTCGCGCTCTACCCGTCGGTCGACGTCGCCTTTGGCCCCGGCACGATCCCGCATCTCGGCGAGTGGCTCGGCGCCGGCGGCTTCGGTGTCGCGCGTGGGGCGTGGGGCATCCAGGACGAGCGCACGTTCGCCGCGACGCTTCCGATGCACCGCGAGCGGCGGTTCCAGGCCTGGGTGCAAATCTCGATGGGCTGCAACTCGACGTGCTCGTACTGCATCGTCCCTGCCGTGCGTGGCCGTGAGGTGAGCCGCCGCCCAGACGCCGTGCTCGCCGAGGTCACGCACCTCGCCGGGCGGGGCGTTCGCGAGCTCACGCTCCTCGGCCAGAACGTCAACTCGTGGGGCCGCGACCTCCTGCCGGAGATTCACACCGAGTTCGGCGAGCTCCTCCGCGCCTGCGATGCCGTCGAGGGGATCGAGCGCATCCGGTTCACGAGCCCGCACCCGAAGGACTTCCGCCGCCCGGTGATCGAGGCGATGGCCGAATGCGCCGCGGTATGCGAGCACGCGCACCTACCGCTCCAGTCCGGCTCGACGCGGATCCTGAAGGCGATGCGCCGCACGTACTCGCGCGAGCGCTACCTGAAGCTCGTCGGCGACCTGCGCGCCGGCATCCCGGATCTCGCCCTGACGACGGACATCATCGTCGGCTTCCCCGGCGAGACGGAGGACGATTTTCGCGAGACGATGGAGGTCGTGGAGGAGGTCGGCTTCGAGAGCGCGTTCACCTTCGTGTACTCACCGCGCGCCGGCACGGACGCCGCCGCCAGGGCAGACCAGGTGCCCGACGACGTCAAGCGCGATCGCATCGAACGCCTCGTCCAGCTCGTGCAGCGGCTGGCGGCAGAACGCAATGCCGAGCGCATCGGCCGTGTCGAGGAGGTGCTCGTCGAGGGCCCGAGCCGGACCGACCCCGCATTCGTGCGCGGGCGCACCCGCCGCAATACGACGGTCAACTTCACCGGCGCCGCGCAGGCCGGCGAGTTCGTAGACGTGCTGATCGAGCGGGCGACCTCGACCACGCTCGGTGGCGCGCAGGTCGCCGTCGTAGCCGCTTAGGACTCCGCGGCCGCAGCGCGCAGCGAGCGCAGCCCGAGCGCGGCCGGGAGGAGCGGCAGCCAGAGGTTGAAGACGCGATACGCAAACACCGCGAGCACGGCCGCCGCGAGCGAGATGCTGTACCACGAGAGCGCGAAGGGCAGCAGCGCCTCGACCGCGCCGGCGCCTGCCAGCGGCAGCGTCCGCCGCGTCAGCGCATAACCGGTCGCATACGCGAGCAGCAGGAGCTCGATGTCGGGCGTGCCGTGCGTGAACGCCTTCAGGCAGGCCCACAGGCAGACGATGTCGCCAAACCAGTAGACGGCCGTTCCGAGGGGCCCGATCAAGTGCTTCGTCTTGAACAGGCACTTGAGGACGTGAATCGACTCGAGTGCCTCGGAAACCGGCTCCCGCCAGCCTCCCCTGTCCACGAACCTCTGGCGGTGCCGTACTGCCCAGAGCGCCGCGATGAACCCGACCGGCACGGCGATCGCCCATGGCAGCGTCAGCGCGAGGTTGGGCGTGCGCCCTCCGTTCGCGAGCAGCACGATCGCAGTCACGCACGCCGCAGGCCCGAGGAGCGCGTACTCGAGTGCACCGAGGCCGAGCACCCGGACGCGCGCCTCGCGGTCGGAGACGCCGGGCTGCTGGAAGGCGTGCAGGTCGACGGCGAAGCCCCCGCGGGCCACAAATGCTCCAAAGCCCGCCGTGACGGAGGCGATGGCCGTGCGAGCACTCATGCTCGTACCGCGCTCGTCGACGCGCGCCACCTCGCGGTAGCTGAGGACGTAGCCGACATAGGCAACGGCCTCCGCACCGAAGGCGGCGAGGAACCAGATCGGATCCACGGCGCGCATCCGTGCCGCAACCGGGCCGAAGCCCGCGACCCAGGCCACCGCGAAAAGCGTCCCGAGCGCGATGACGGTGCTCGCGACGACGAATACGAGCGATTCTGCTCGTGTTCGCTCCATATGGGTCTTACGCGCGAACGCGGAGAGGGCCATATAGATAGAACGCGCGTGAGAATGCACTGGTGACGGTTATCGGCATATTCGGTCCGACCGCGAGCGGCAAATCGAGGGTTGCGGAGGCGGTGGCGGAGCGGCTGCCGGCCGACCTCGTGTCAGCCGATGCAATGCAGGTCTACCGCGGCCTGCCGATCCTCACGAATCAGGCCGGCTATCCGGCGCGACTCGTCGGGATCTGGCCGCTCGACCACGAGGCCGCGGTCGGCGAGTACGCGCCTCTGGCCCATGCGGCAATCGACGAGATCCTCGAGTCCGGGCGGACTCCCGTCGTCGTCGGCGGCACCGGCCTCTACCTCCGGGCCGCCCTCGCCGAGCTCTCGCTCCCACCCAAGCCCGCGCCGGGCGCCCGCGAGCGCTGGTCGCGCCTCTACGACGAGCAGGGCGCCCACGCGGCGCACGAGCACCTGGCCGAGGTCGATCCCGAGGCCGCGGCGACAGTGCACGAGAACGACCGGCGCCGCGTCGTTCGCGCGCTCGAGCTAGCCGAGGCCGGCGCGTCGCTCGCCCCGGAGCACGACCGGCTCTGGACGGACGAGACGAGGCATCCGACCGTGCTCGTCGGGCTCGACGTGCCGAAGGACGTCCTCGAGCGGCGCATCGACGAGCGCACGCGGGCGATGTTCGACGCTGGCGTCGCGGACGAGGTTCGGAGGGCGCTCGCGGGACGGCCGTCCAGCACGGCGCGCAAGACGATCGGGCTCGACGAGGTCGCGTCGCTCCCGCGTGACGAGGCAATCGAGGCGATCGTCGCGCGCACGCGGCGCTACGCCGCCTATCAGCGCAAGTGGATGCGCCGCGTGCCGGGCCTCGTTATGGTCGAGGCCGACCGCCCGACGGGCGAGATCGCGGATGACATTGTCGCGCTGGCAGGCACACGGGAACGTCTATCTCGTCGCTGAGGACGACGAGTACACGATGGACCCAGATCTCGACGGCGTCCTTCACGTCCTCGAGGTCGACGGCGACGAAGTCCGGGTCGCGATCGTCAATCCCGACGGGTCGCTCGCGGAGATGTCCGGCAACGGAACGCGGATCGCGGCCGCGTGGCTCATGGATCGAACGGGGTCGGAGAGCGCCCGCGTCCACGTCGGCCCGCTCGCCGTCGAAGTCCGCCGGGTGGGCGACCGGCTTTACGAGTCGGACATGGGCAAGGTCGACGTCGGCGCGCGCGAGACCGTCGAGGGCCACGAGCTCACGCCCGTGTCGGTCGGCAATCCGCACGCTGTCGTCGTCGGCGATCCCGACGATCTGCCGGAGATCGGACCGCTCCTCGAGACACATCCGCGCTTTCCGAATCGCACGAACGTCCAGGTAGCCCGAGTCGACGCCCCGGGCGAGGTGACGGCGCGCGTGTGGGAGCGCGGGGTGGGGGAGACGACGGCGTCGGGCACGAGCGCCGTGGCAGTCGCGGCGGCGACGCACGGCGAGGGCGACGTGCTCGTGCATTTCCCCGGCGGCGATCTCCGCGTCCGGTTGCGGCAGGGACGCGCGACGCTGACGGGTCCCGCCGAGCCCATGTGAACCTGGTTGCTAGAAGTGAGCTTCCGTCGCTAACTACCGATCTCGTACTCGCGCAACACGTCGTTCAGCGACGTCTTCAGATCCGTCTGCTCGTTGCGCCTCCCGATGATGTATGCGCAGCCGATCTGGAACGTTCCCGCGGGGAAGTCCTTCGGCCGCGTCCCCGGGACGACGACGGAGTACGGGGGGACGTAGCCGCGGTACTCGACCTGCTTTCGCCCCGTGACGTCTATCACCGGAACGGATCCGGTGAGCGACACGTTCGGCGCGAGCACTGCGCGCTCACCGATCAGGACGCCCTCGGTGAGGATGCAGCGCGACCCGATGAAGGCGCCGTCCTCGACGATCACCGGACGCGCCTGCACGGGTTCGAGCACGCCGCCGACTCCGACCCCGCCCGCGAGGTGGACATCTGCCCCGATCTGTGCACAGGAGCCGACGGTCGCCCACGTGTCGACCATCGTGTTCGGGCCGACCCAGGCGCCGATGTTGACGTAGCTCGGCATCATCACGACGCCGGGCGCGAGGTAGGCGCCGTAGCGGGCCGTCGCCGGCGGTACGACGCGAACGCCGAGCTCCGCGTAGTCGCGCTTGAGCGGGATCTTGTCGAGGTACTCGAACGGCCCGGCCTCGATCGGCTCGAGCTTTCGGATGCGGAAGTAGTCGAGAATCGCGGCCTTCACGCCCTCGTTCACGCGCCACTCGCCGTCGACCTTCTCGGCGACGCGCAGGTCGCCGCGGTCGAGGGCGGCAATCGTCTCCTCGGTGGTCACAGCTCCGCGAGTATCGCCGCTGCGCGCTCGCACTCGTCGAGCGTGGGGACGAGTGCGAAACGGAGGTAGCCCTCGCCGCTCGGGCCGAAGAACGAGCCTGGAGAGACGAGGATGCCGCGACCGAGGAGACGTTCGACGACCGCGTCGGCGTCGGCGGCGGCGACCCAGAGGTACATCGTGGCTTCGCTCGCGACGATCTCCCAGCCATTTGCCGCGATCGCCGGCATCATTATCCCGCGTTTCGCCGCATAGCGCGCGCGCGTCTCTTCCACGTGACGCTCGTCGTTCCAAGCCACGACGGACGCGCGCTGCACGAACTCCTGCGGTGCGGTGCCGGCGGTCGGCCGGTAAGCCTTGAGCGCGGCAATCACCTCCAGCGGTGCGGCGACGAAGCCGGAGCGGTAGCCGGTCATCGACGAACGCTTGCTCAATGTCTGGAAGACGATCACGCGCGAGCGGTCGGCGACCTGGAGCGCCGAGACCGGCGGCTCGTCGAACCAGAGCTCCGTGTAGGCCTCGTCGGATGCGATGACGAAGTCGTGCAGGGCGGCGCGCTCGGTGAGCTCCTCATAGAACGCGAGCGGCGCGACGGCTCCGGTCGGGTTGTGTGGATAGTTGACCCACACCACCGCAACGTCGTCGTCGAGTGAGTCGAGCTCCGGCAGGAAGCCGTTCTCGCGCACGAGCGGCAGCGTGCGCACGCGCGCGCCGGCGAACAACGCGCCTCGCTCGTACACGGGGTAGGCCGGCTCGCCGTAGGCGACGACGTTCTTCTCCGAGTGCGGGTCGACGAGCACCTGCGCGAGCGAGAAGATGGCCTCCTTTGCCCCGTAGGTCGGAACGATCTCCTGCGCCGGATCGACTGTCACGCCGAAGCGCGACCGGCACCAGCGCGCCGCCGCCTCGCGGAGCTCCGGCAGGCCCGCGGCGAGCGGGTAGGGCGCACGCTCGGGCACCGCATCGATCAGCGCCGCACGAATCATTGGATCCGTCGGCTCGTTCGGATCGCCCTTGCCGAAGTCGATGACGTCGACGCCTGCCGCGACGAGCCGCCGCCGCGCCTCCTCGAGGCGGATGAAGGGGTACGTCGCCATCTCCGCGAGCGTAGGGGCGATCCTGATGGTCACTACACGCTATCGAGGAACGCGCGGAGGGTCTCCCAGCAGCGCTCGAGGCTCGCGACCGGGATCTGCTCGTCCCGCCTGTGCGCGTACGCCGTCGCGCCAGGCCCGTAGTTGATCGCGTCGATGCCCTGCTCTGCGAACTGCGCGACCGGCGTCCAGGCCTGCTTCGGCGCGACGTCCGGCACGTGCGTGCGCAGCGCCTCGGCGAGCGGGTTCGTCAGCGCCGGCGGCGCGGACGGCGAGTTGCTCAGGATCTCGACCTCGCCCTGCGGCACGAGCGACCGGAGTCGTTGCTCCGCATCCTCGCGAGTACCGCCGGGCGCATAGCGGAAGTTGAGCTCGACGTGGGCCTCGGCCGGGACGACGTTCGCTGCGATCCCGCCGACCACGCGGACGGCGCTCACCACCTCGCGATACACCAGGCCGTCGAGCTCGACGCCGAGCGGCTCGAGCGAAACGAGCGGCTCGAGGCCGCGTACGAGCTCGTGGATCGCGTTCACCCCGGTCCAGGGGCGCGCGGAATGCGCGCTCTCTCCGCGAAAGGTCACGCGTGCCTGGATGTTCCCAAGGCAGCCGGCATGGAGGATGCAGTCCGTCGGCTCGAGAACGACCGCGAGCTGCGCATCGGCGGCGAGGCCAGTCTGGAAGAACGTCGGGAGGGGGCTTTCGACCACCGGTATCTCCTCCCGGGTGAAGAAGAGGTAGCGCCCCGGAACGCCCGCCCGCGCGAGCTCGATCATCACCGCGACACCGCCCTTCATGTCGCTCGCGCCGAGTCCGTGCACCACGCCGTCCTCGATCCGCCCGGGGATGTTCGCCTGCGGAGGAACCGTATCGAGGTGGCCGGCAAGGACGACCGGTGCGGCCGGGTCGCCGTAGAGCAAGACCTCACCGTCGTCGTACAGAGGCTCTCCTGGGATGAGCTCGCGCAGGAGGGCGACGAGCGCCGCCTCCGAGCGGCTCTCGGAGGGCACGTCGACGAGCTGGAGCGTCCTGGCGGCGAGGTCCGGAGGCGGCACGGCAGAGGTCATAATGACCGGCAGATGGCGGTACGACAGCCCAATGCCACGCCGGGCCTGGAGCCCGAGCGCGGATTCGTCGTGGCCGTGCTGGCACAGGGCGTCGACCCGGACGAAGAGCTCGCGGAGCTCGAGGAGCTCGCGCGGACAGCGGGCGTCGAGCCCGTCGCACGCCTCGTCCAGCACCGGGCGCAGCCGGATCGGCGCACCTACATCGGCAAAGGGAAGCTCGACGAGCTGAAACAGGCCTACCACGACACCGGCTCTGAGGTCCTGCTCGTCGACGATGAGCTCTCGCCGTCGCAGCAGCGTGTACTCGAGAACGAGCTTCAGGCGCGGGTCGTAGACCGGGCCGAGCTGATCCTCGACATCTTCGCCCAGCACGCCGTCAGCGCCGAGGGCAAGCTCCAGGTCGAGCTCGCGCAGCTCGAGTACAACCTGCCGCGGATGCGCGGAATGTGGCAGCACCTCGAGCGGCTCGGTGGGGGCGTGGGCACGCGGGGCCCCGGTGAGTCGCAGCTCGAGACAGACCGCCGGATCGCGCGCAACCGCGTCTCGCTGCTCCGGAGGCGGCTCAAGGAGCTCCGCCTCCAGCGCGACGTGCGCCGCAAGGAACGCCGCCGCAGCCAGACGCCGACCGTCGCACTCGCGGGGTACACGAATGTCGGCAAGTCGACGCTCCTGAACGCCCTCACGGACGCGTCGGTGTCTGTACGAGACCGGCTGTTCGAGACGCTCGACCCGACGACGCGCGGCTTCGACCACGAGGGTCGCCGCTATCTCGTCACCGACACGGTCGGCTTCGTCCGCCGTCTGCCGCACCAGCTGGTCGAGGGCTTTGCCGCGACGCTCGAGGAGACGCTCGTCGCGGACCTCCTCCTCCACGTCGTCGATGGATCGGTGGCGGAGGCGAAGCTCGTCGAGCAGGTGGCGGCCGTCAACTCGGTGCTGCACGAGATCGGGGCCGACGAGCTGCCGATGGAGCTCGTGATCAACAAGATCGACGCGGTCGACACGCTCGGCCGGCGCCGGCTGGAAAATCGCTATCCGGACGCACTCCAGGTCTCGGCGCTCACCGGCGAAGGACTCGACGCGCTGTGCTCCCTGATTGCCGACCGGTTCGCCGAGCGCTTCGAATCGGTGCGCCTGCTGCTGCCCTACGAGGAGGGAGGCAAGCTGAACGAGCTGTATGCGCTCGGCGCGCCGATCGAGGAGCGCGAGGACACGACCGAGGGCGTGCTCATCGTCGCCCGGCTGCCGCGCCGCGAAATCCGCCGCTTCGCGAAGTACCTCGTTGCCGACGGCGGCCCGTGATCGAGCTTCCGATCCGCCGCCTGCGGGATGATGCCGTCGTGCCCGAGCGCGCGTACGCCGGAGATGCAGGCCTCGACCTGGCGTCGTGCGAGCGCGTCGAGCTCGGACCGGGGGAGCGGGCGATCGTCGGCACCGGTCTCGCGATCGCGATCCCCGACGGCTATGCCGGCTTCGTCCAGCCGCGCTCCGGTCTCGCGGCGCGCCACGGGCTCACGATCGTGAACACGCCCGGGCTCGTGGACTCGGGCTACCGCGGCGAGCTCAAGGTGGTCCTCCTGAACACGGACGAGACCGAGCCGTTCGTCGTCGAGCCCGGCATGCGCATCGCGCAGCTCGTCGTGCTCCAGGTCCCCGGGATCGATCCGGTCGAGGTGGACGAGCTGCCGGAGAGCGAGCGCGGCGTGCGCGGCTTCGGCTCGTCGAAGGCGTGATGGCGGCCGAGCCTCGTATCCGGGTATCCGCTCTTCTGCGCTGGCAGGACCGTGTCCTGCTCTGCCGGCACGAGAAGGCGGGACGGGGCGAGTACTGGCTCTTGCCGGGGGGCGGCGTCAACGTCGGCGAGAGCCTCACGGACGCGCTCCATCGCGAGCTGCGCGAGGAGGTCGGCATCGAGGACGAGATTCCGGTGGAAGGCCCGATTGCGCTCATCGACTCGATCTCTCCGGAGCGCCCGTTCGCGACGAAGCACGTCGTCCACATCATCTTCGCCGGGGATCTCTCCGGCCGCTCGCTCGAGGCGGTCACCTCGCAGGACGCGGCGGTCTGCGGCCATCGCCTGTTCGAGCGCGCCGAGCTCGACGACGTCGTGCTCCATCCGCCGATCCAGCGCTTCATGCGGCGATGGGAGCCGGGCGACCCGGCTGTGTATCTCGGGTCGCTCTGGGCACCGTAATAGGTCGTGCCGCCGCTCAAGCGAATCTCGATCCACGGCTATCGCACGGTGCGCGACCTCGATTTCGAGCCGCGCTCGATGTGCGCGCTCGTCGGCGAGGCGTCGAGCGGCAAGTCGACGGTGCTCACTGCGATCTGGACGATGCTCGAGGCCGCGGCGCCGCCGCCGACGATCGATGACGTCTGGCACGGAACGGCGGGGCGGATCCACCTCGAGGCCGACCTCGAGCG
>JBGQKY010000026.1:0-20820 GCA_041499745.1 Gaiellaceae bacterium | reverse complement strand
TACGCCGCCGACGCGTCGACGGCCGTCCGGCTCGCCAAGGATCTGATCGCGAAGAAGCGCGCTGCGGTCACGGTGTAATGGCCGGCCCGAGCGGTCCTCTCGCACTACTCGAGTACGCGGTCAAGAAGCCGATCTGGGGCTGCCAGATGTGCGGTCAGTGCGTGCTGCACTCGACGGGGATGACCTGCCCGATGAACTGCCCGAAGACGCTCCGCAACGGACCGTGCGGCGGCGTACGCCCCGACGGGCATTGCGAGGTGAAGCCCGAGATGCGCTGTGTGTGGGTGAAGGCCGTCGAGCGCGCGCCGAAGACGCCGTGGGGGCGCGAGATCCACGACCTCCGGCCGCCGGTTGACAACCGCCTCTGGGGAACGTCGTCGTGGCGCAACTTCCTCTCGAAGCGCGACAAGCTCGTTCCGAAAGGGTGGCGTGTCGAGGCTTGAGCGGGCGATCGACGCGGGGCGATTCGTCGTCACCGCGGAGCTGCTCACGGTCAACTCCGGTGGGCTCGACGGCGTGCGGGAGCGCTTCGCGCCCTACGGAGAGTGGGCCGACGCGGTCAACGCCACCGACAACACATCGGCGCACGCACACGCCTCGCCGCTCGCGATCGCGATCGCGCTGAGACAGCTCGGGATGGAGCCCGTGATGCAGCTCACGTGCCGCGACCGGAACCGTCTCGCGCTCGAGGCCGACATCGTCGGCGCGGCGCTCCACGGAATCGAGAACATCTGCTGCCTGACCGGAGACGACGTCACGGCCGGAGACGAGCCGGAGGCACGGCGCGTGTTCGACCTCGATTCGACGCAGCTCGTGGCGCTCGGCGCCACCATCGCGGACGGCAGGTATCTCTCAGGCAGGAAGATCGATCCGCCGCCGCACCTCTTTCTCGGTGCCGTCGAGAATCCCGGTGCCCCGCCGTACGACTACCGCGTCGACCGCGCGATCAAGAAGGTTCGCGCGGGCGCCCGCTTCCTCCAGCTTCAGATCGGCTTCGAGCCACAGCGCCTGGCCGCATTCATGGCGGAGGCCGTGGAGAAGGGACTCGCCGAGACGTGCGCGCTCATCCCGTCGATCTGCCTCGTGCGGACGGCCCGCTCGCTGCGCTTCATCGACGAGAAGGTTCCCGGCGTCGCCGTGCCCGCGGAGACGATCGAACGCTGCGAGCGTGCCGCCGACCCGGAGGCCGAGTGCTTCGAGCTCGCCTGTGAGCTCGCAGACCACGCGCGTTCCCTCCCCGGCGTCGCCGGGCTGCACCTGATCAGCTTCCGCCGTGAGGCCGGCATCGCCGGGCTCTGCGCGCGGCTCGGGATTCCGACACGCGAAGAAAGGGAGATGAGTGGATACCGTCGTCCGGTCGCGGTCTAGAACCGTCGTCATCGGTCCGGAGCAGCCGTTCTGCGTGATCGGCGAACGGATCAATCCGACGGGACGGAAGGCGTTCCAGGCGCAGCTCCAGGCCGGTGACCTCTCGCAGCTCGAGACGGATGTCGCGCAGCAGATCGAGGGCGGCGCCGACATGCTCGACGTGAACGTCGGCGACCCGCTCGCGGACGAGATCGCGTTGATGGCGCAGGCGATCCCCATGGTGCAAGGGCTGACCGAGGTGCCGCTCTGCATCGACTCGTCGATCATCGAGGCGCTCGAGGCAGGCCTCTCGGCGTACGAGGGGAAGGCGCTCGTCAATTCCGTCACCGGGGAGGACTCGCGGCTCGAGGCGATCCTGCCGATCGTCGCGCGGCACGGCGCGGCCGTGATCGGGCTCGCGAACGCGGAGGACATTCCGATGGAGGCGAAGCGCCGCGTCGAGGTCGCGAAGAAGATCGTCTCGGTCGCCGGCGACCACGGGATCCCGCCCGAGGACGTGATCATCGATCCGCTGGCGATGCCGATCGGCGCAGAGCCTCGCGCCGTCACGCTCTTCATCGAGACCCTGCATCTGCTCCACGACGAGCTCGGCGTCAACACGACGTGCGGCGCCGGCAACACGTCGTTCGGATTGCCCGGCCGGCACACCCTCGGTGCTGCGTTCCTCGCCGTCGCGCAGAGTCACGGGCTGACGAGCGCGATCATGGACTCGCGGCGGCCGGAGATGGTCGAAGCCGTACGCGCAACCGACTTCCTGCTCGGACGCGACGAGTGGGGCGCCGCGTGGATTCGACGCTACCGCGAGAGGCAGGCGGCAAGCACGACGTGATCGCACTCGAAGAGCTTCCGGAGCAGCCGCACCCGGACCGGGTCCGGCTCCGCTTCCTCCAGTCCGGCGAAGACCGCGCCGTCAAGGAGGCGCGCGTCCTCGCGGGCACGACGATCTTCGACGCGGCGAGCTGGAACGGCATCGCGATCGACTCGACCTGTGGCGGCCACGGCACCTGCAAGAAGTGCAAGGTGAAGGTCGTCTCGGGCCACTCCGAGCTGAGCCCGGTCGACCCGCGCGCATTCTCGATCGAGGAGCTCAAGTCAGGCTGGCGGCTCGCGTGCCGCGCTGCCGCGCAGGAAGACATGACGATCGAGGTGCCGCCGCTCCAGACCCGCCCCAAGGCTGCACTCGTGGGAGTCGGCCGGCACGTGATCCTGCGGCCGGCGGTGCAGAAGCGCTACCTCGAGCTCGACGAGGCGACGCTCGACGACCAGCTCTCGGATCTGGAGCGCGTGCTCGCGGCGATGGACGACGTCGAGCCGCGCGTGCCGCTCGACCTCCTGCGGAGCCTCGGCGGAACGCTCCGCCGGTCGAACTGGAAGGTCACCGCCGTGCTGGCCGACGACGTGCTGATCGACGTCGAGCCGGGAGACACGACCGACCGGCGCTTCGCGATCGCGTTCGACCTCGGTACGACGACGGTCGTGGCGACCCTGCTCGATCTCGAGACGGGGTTGCCGAAGGCCGTCCAGTCGATCCTCAACTCCCAGCAGCCGTTCGGCGCCGACGTGATCTCGCGGATCTCCGCCACGATGATGGACGACGGCGCGATGGAGATGCTCCAGACGCGTGCGCACGAGACGTTGCAACAGTTGGCGGAGGAGGTCTGCGCGGAGGGGGAGGTCGATCACGCCGAGGTTTACGAGATCGTCGTCGCGGGGAACGTCACGATGATCCAGCTCGCACTCGGAATCGACCCCGAGCCGTTGTCGATGGCGCCGTTCACGATCGCGGCCCGAAAGCTGCCGGAGGCGCTCGCATCCGACTTCGGAGTGAAGGTGCACGAGCGGGCGCCCGCCGTGATGTTCCCCGCGCTCGGCGCCTACGTCGGGCCGGACATCGTCGCCGGCGTGCTCGCGACGGGGCTCACGCTCGATCGACGCATCCGGCTCTTCATCGACGTCGGTACGAACTCGGAGATCGTGCTCGGCTCGTCGGCGAAGGTGCTCGCCACCGCGGCGCCGGCCGGGCCGGCGTTCGAGGCCGCGCAGATCCGTTGCGGCATGCGCGCCGCCGAGGGCGCGATCGAGGGCGTCAAGATCCGCGACGGTGAGGTGGAGCTCACGGTGATCGGCGACGTCGAGGCCGTCGGCCTCTGCGGCTCCGGGCTCGTGGAGGCGGTTGCCGAGCTCCTCGGCGCCGGCATCCTCGACAACTCGGGGCGCTTCGTCCTCGGGTCGTCGGACCACCTGCGCAAGATCGGCGAGGAGAACGTCTTCTATCTCTCCGACGAGGTGTTCCTCTCGCAGCGCGACGTGCGCGAGCTCCAGTTCGCCAAGGCGTCGATCGCGACCGGCTGGACGATCCTCTGCAAGGACCTGGGTGTCGAGCCCGGGGAGATCTCCCAGGTGCTGCTCGGCGGCTCGTTCGGCTCCTACCTCACCCCGGCGAGCGCCGTCCGGATCGGCCTCGTGCCGAAGCTCCCCTACACGCGGATCGTCGCCGCCGGCAACGTCGCCGGCGAGGGCGCCAAGATCGTCGCGCTCTCGGTCACCGAGCGCGCCGCCGCAAATGCCATGCTCGACGAGATCGAATATGTCGAGCTCTCCGGGCGCACCGACTTCAACGACCTGTTCATCGACGAGCTCTCCTTCCCCGAATGACCCAGGTCGTCGTCGCCTGCGGAGCGTTGGCGCTTCACGTGAAGCGGATCGCGGCCCGCCGCGGCTGGGACCTCGAGGTGCGCCCGGTCCCGCCCGAGCTTCACAACCGCCCGGAGCGGATCCGCGCCGCGGTCGAGGAGACGGCAGGGGGCGACGACGTGGTGGTCGCCTACGCGCACTGCGGCGCCGACCTTGCGGGCTTCGAGCGCCTACAGGGCGCCCACTGCTACGAGGTATTCAGTTCTTCCTCGGGTGCTGCCGAACACGAGCCAGCGACGTACTTCCTGACGGACTTTCTCGTGCGGAGCTTCGACCACCTCGTCTGGCGCGGGCTCGGTCTCGACCGCTATCCGGAGCTTCGCGACGACTACTTCCGCAACTACGAGCGGGCGGTCTGGCTCGCACAGGAGCCGACGCCCGAGCTGCGCGCGGCGGCCGAGCGCGCCGCCGCGAAGCTGCAGCTCCCGCTCGAGGTTCGAGAGACGGGGGACGGCGGGTTGGAACACCAACTCGAGCGACTACTGGAGGCGAGGTAGTGGCCCCCCTGCGGACGCCTTGCGGCTTCTCGCCCGCGATCACGCTGCGCGCTGCCGCGTCCTCAGTCGCGCCCGTGGCTTCGGCCACGAGCGCTCCCTGCGTCCTTGCATCGCTTGGTGCTCGCGAACGAGAAGCTCACAAACGTCCACAGGAGGACCACTCGTGCTGATCAATACGTTGCCCAGGTTCGAGATCCTCGACGAGGCGGCGCTGCAGGAGCTGGAGCGCGGCTGGCGGCGCATCGTGAGCGAGCTCGGGATCGAGTTCCTCCACGAGAACGCGCTCGACTACTTCCGCAAGGCCGGCCAGGACGTCGAAGGCGAGCTCGTGAAGTTCGACCCCGACTGGATTCTCGAGCAGATCGCGAAGGCGCCGGCGGAGTTCACGCTCCAGGCGCGCAACCCCGGGCGGACCGTGCAGATCGGCGGCGACCACATGGTGTTCTCCGCCGTCTACGGCTGCCCGTTCGTGCGCGAAGGGCTCGAGCGGCGGAACGCGACCTATCAGGACTTCCAGAACCTCGTGAAGCTGGCGCAGTCGTTCCCGCAGCTCGACTCGCCCGGTGGAACGATCTGCGAGCCCGACGACAAGCCGCTCGACTCGCGGCACCTCGACATGGTGTACGCGCTCATGACGCTCTCGGACAAGCCGTTCATGGGCTCGGTCACGTCGGCCGCGAACGCCGTCGACACGATCGCGATGGCGGAGATCGTGTTCGGTGCCGACTCGCTCGACGAGACGCCCGCGATCATCTCGCTGATCAACGTCAACTCGCCGCTGCGCTTCGACGATCGGATGCTCGGCGCCCTGATCGAGTACGCGAAGCGCGGCCAGCCGACGATCGTCACGCCGTTCCTGCTGATGGGTGCGATGTCTCCGGTGTCGGTTGCGGCGACGCTCGCCCAGCAGGTGGGCGAAGCGCTCGCGGGAATCGCGCTCGTCCAGACGATCCGGCCAGGCTGCCCCGTCGTGTTCGGGTCGTTCCTCTCGAACACGGACATGCAATCCGGGTCTCCCGCCTTCGGCACGCCGGAGTCCGCGGTCGGCCTGTTCTGCACGGGCCAGATCGCGCGCCACTACAACCTGCCGTTCCGCAGCGGCGGCTCCCTGACGTCGTCGCAGGTGGTCGACGCACAGGCCGGCTACGAGTCGATGATGACGCTCTGGCCGACGTTCCTCGCGGGCACGAACTTCGTCATGCACGCGGCCGGCTGGCTCGAGTCGGCGCTCGTGTCGTGCTACGAGAAGTTCGTGACCGACGTCGAGACTCTGCGCATGATGTACGAGGTGTTCAAGCCGCTCGAGATCAACGAGGAGACGCTTGCGTTCTCGGCGCACCAGGAGGTCGGGCAGGGCGGTCACTTCCTGGGGGCGGTGCACACGCTCGAGCGGTTCCGGGAGTGCTTCTACCGGCCGATCGTCTCGTCGACCGAGAACTACGAGCGCTGGAGCCGGAACGGCGGCAATGACACCGCCGCACGCGCGAACGACGTCTGGAAGAAGAAGCTCGAGGAATACGAAGAGCCGGTGATGGACACGGATCTGATGGCGGAACTCAAAGCGTACGTCGATCGGCGGCGTACCGAGTTAGGAGACTAAGGAGCACACATGGCAACGGTAGGCGAAGTGATGTCGCACAACCTGCTGATCGTCGAGCCGGCCACGGACCTGAGCGAGGCGGCACTCCGCATGACCGAGCGCGGCGTGGGCGCGATTCTCGTCCTCAGCGGCGACCACGTCTCCGGGATCCTCACCGAGCGCGACGTGCTGCGCGCCGTTGCGACCGGTCCCGTCGAGGGAACGCACGTTGCGGCGTGGATGACGCGCGACCCAGAGACGGTCGACGCATCGGAGTCGACCGGGCAGGCCGCGGCGGTGATGATCCACGGCGGCTTCCGGCACCTGCCTGTGCTCGACGGCGGCAAGCCTGTCGGCATCGTCTCGATCCGCGACCTGATGCGCGTCGTCGTCGACGACGAGAGCCCGCGTGGCGTCTAGGTCGGACTTGGTGACGTAGTGGCCACGACTGAGATGTTCGTCGACGGCCGCTGGACGTCGTCGCTCTCGGGCGAGACGTTCACGGCCGAGTCTCCGGCGACGGGGGAGGCGATCGGCGAGGTGCCGAAAGCAGGGCGCGAAGACACGCAGATCGCAATCGGCGCGGCGAATCGAGCCGCCGACGCCTGGGCGGGAGCCACCGTGTTCGCGCGCGCCGACGCGATGAACCGCGTTGCGGACGCGATCGACGGCAAGCGTGATGAGCTCGCGCGGACGCTCACGCTCGACCAGGGCAAGCCGATCACGGAGGCGCACGACGAGGTCGAGGAGCTCGTGCAGTACTGGCGGAATGCGGCGGAGGACGGAAAGCGGCTCGAGGGCCGCCTTCCGAACAGCGTCTCGCCCGGCAAGAAAGTGCTGCTCTTCAGGCGTCCGCGCGGCGTGATCGGCGTGATCACCCCCTGGAACTGGCCGTACACGATGCCGGCCGAGCTGATCGCGCCCGCGCTCGCGAGCGGAAACACCGTTGTCTGGACGCCGGCGTCGACGACGGCGATCGCTGCGATCGCACTCGCGCAGTGCGTCGTCGAGGCCGACCTGCCGCCGGGCGTCTTCAACCTCGTTACCGGCCCGGGCTCGGTGGTCGGGGACGAGATCGCGCGCAACCCGGGCACGCACGGCGTCGGCTTCATCGGCTCCACCGAGACCGGGCGCAAGGTCGCGGAAGCCGCGGCCGGGAAGGCCGCTGTGCTCGAGCTCGGCGGCAACGGCCCCGTAGTCGTCATGGACGACGCGGATGTCGACGCTGCCGCGAATGCGACCGTGACGGCCTGCTTCCTCTGCGCGGGCCAGAGCTGCACCGCGGGCGAGCGGTTGCTCGTGCACCGCGACGTGCGCGAGGAGTTCGTCGCGAAGCTCGCTCGGCTCGTGACGGAGCGCGTCGTGCTCGGCGATCCGTTCGACGAGCGCACGACGATGGGGCCGCTGAACAACGCGGGCGTTGCCGAGAAGATGGACGAGCACGTCGCCGACGCCCTCGAGCGGGGCGCGGAGCTCGTGAGCGGCGGCTCGCGCGCCCTGGGCTTCCCGACCGAGCTGTACTGGCAGGCGACGGTGCTGGACCACGTCTCCGACGACTCGCTCGTTGCGCGCGAGGAGACGTTCGGACCGGTGGCGCCGGTGGTCGCGATCGACTCGCTCGAGCACGCGATCGAGCTGACGAACGCGTCGCCGTACGGCCTCCTGTCGGCGATCTTCACGCGTGATCTGGCGCAGGGACTACGGTTCGCCGAGTCGGTGCGCACGGGGTGGGTCAACATCAACGAGTCGTCCAACTACTGGGAGAGCCACCTGCCCTTCGGCGGGCGGTCGGGTACGGCGAGCGGCATCGGCCGGGTCGGCGGCACGGCGCCGATGGAGTCGTTCACCGAGCTGCAGACAGTCGTAATCTCGTGAAGGCCGACTACGTGATCGTCGGCGGCGGCTCGGCCGGATGCCTGCTCGCGAATCGCCTGAGCGAGGACCCGTCCACGACGGTGCTCGTTCTCGAAGCGGGGAGGCCCGACTACATCTTCGACCCCTTCATCCACATGCCGGCAGCGCTCGCATTCCCGATCGGAAACAAGCACTACGACTGGATGTACGAGTCCGAGCCGGAACCGTTCATGCACGGGCGCCGCGTCTATCACGCGCGCGGGAAGGTGCTCGGCGGCTCGAGCTCGATCAACGGGATGATCTTCCAGCGTGGCAACGCGCTCGACTACGAGCGCTGGGCCGGCGATCCCGGCCTCGCGAGCTGGGACTACGCGCACTGCCTGCCGTACTTCAAGCGGATGGAGAACTGCCTCGCCGGCGCCGACGAGTATCGCGGCGGCGACGGCCCGCTGAAGCTCGAGCGCGGCCCGGCGACGACACCGCTCTTCCACGCGTTCTTCGAGGCGGTGCAGCAGGCGGGCTACGAGCTGACCGACGACGTCAACGGTCGCCGGCAGGAGGGCTTCGCGAAGTTCGACCGGACGATCTACCACGGCCGGCGGTTGAGCGCCGCGCGCGCGTACCTCCATCCGGTGCGCAACCGGCTGAACCTCGAGGTGCGCTGCCGCGCGTTCGTGAGTCGGATCGTCTTCGACGGAACGCGCGCCGTGGGCGTCGAGGTCGACGAGGGCGGGCGCACCCACCTGATCCGGGCCGGCGAGGTGATTCTCTGCGGGGGCGCGTTCAACTCGCCGCAGCTCCTCCAGCTCTCGGGCGTCGGCAACGCGGACGACCTGGCCGCGCTCGGCGTCGACGTGCTGCACGACCTGCCCGGCGTCGGCGAGAACCTTCAGGACCATCTCGAGGTCTACGTCCAGTACTCGTGCACACAACCCGTGTCGGTGCAGCCCGCCCTCAAGAAGTGGAAGCGCCCGTTCATCGGCGCGCAGTGGCTCTTCTTCCGGAGCGGCGCGGGCGCGACGAACCATTTCGAGGCGGGCGGGTTCGCGCGGTCGAACGACGACGTCGCCTACCCGAACCTCATGTTCCATTTCCTGCCGGTCGCGATCCGCTACGACGGGACGTCGCCTTCGGGGAAGCACGGCTACCAGGTTCACGTCGGGCCGATGTACTCCGACGCGCGCGGCTCGGTGAAGATCAAGAGCGCCGACCCGCGCCGGCATCCGGCGCTGCGCTTCAACTATCTGTCGACCGACCAGGATCGGCGCGAGTGGATCGAGGCAATCCGCGTCGCGCGAACGATCCTCAGCCGGCCCGCGTTCGAGTCGTTCAACGGCGGCGAGACATCGCCGGGGCCGTCGGTGGAGACCGACGCGGAGATCCTCGACTGGGTTGCACGCGACGCCGAGACCGCGCTGCACCCGTCGTGCACCGCGAAGCTCGGGACGGACGCACTGTCGGTCGTCGACCCGGAGACGATGCGCGTGCACGGACTCGACGGGCTGCGCGTCGTCGACGCGTCCGTCTTCCCGTACGTCACGAACGGGAACATCTACGCGCCGGTGATGATGGTCGCCGAGAAGGCGGCGGATCTCATTCGCGGAAACACGCCGCTGCCGGCGGCTGAGGTCGACTACTACCGCCATGCTGAACGAGCTGCAAGTCGGTGAGCTTCTCGCCGCGCTCGGCGCGCGGACGCCGACGCCCGCGAGCGGCGCTGCGACCGCGCTGACCGGGGCGCTGGCGGCCGCGCTCACGGAGCTCGCGGCGCGCTTTGCCGGCGACGACGCCGCCGTGATGCGCGCCCAAGTGCTGACGGCGCGGCTCGTGGAGCTCGGAGACGAGGACGCGGCTGCCTACACGGCCTTCATGGCGGAGCGGAACGTGGAGACGCGCGCACGGATCGTCGAAGTGCCTGAGGAGATCGCCGCGACCGCGGACGAGGTCGCGACACTCGCCGAAGCCGTCGGCTCGCAGCTGCGCTCGAGCGTCGCCGGGGATGCGGAAGCCGCCGTGGAGCTCGCCCGGGCCGCTGCGCGCGTGGCCCGCCGGCTGGTCGAGCTCAACGAGGCTTGACGCCGAGCACGCGCTTGTAGAGCTTCTGCCAGTCCGTGGCGATCTGCCGCCGGGCGTCGCGTAGCGCGATGTCCCCGCCGCAGACCATGTCGTGGAGCTTGTTCTCGAGGAGGTCCTTGACGTGATAGCCCGGGGCAGCGTCGGCCCGTTCGGGATAGAGATTGGCGGGGTCGTTCGAGCCGCCGAGCTCGAGCGAGACGATGTGGTCGATCTCGAGCGCGGAGCCGTAGGCAATCGGCTTGAGCCCGTACTCGATCTCGACGGCGTGCTTCGTCCCGTCGCTGACGTTGCGGACGCTCGAGGTCCGAAACGTACCGGAGCAGATCGTGCGCTTCGTGAGCCCACTGTAGTAGGCGCCGGGCGAGCAGGCGCGGTCGGGATTCGCTCCGAGCTTGCAGCCGGCGGCCTTCGTCTGGCGCCCGAGCAGCACCGTCGACCCGATCGCGACAGCGCGCGGGGTGACGACGATTCCCGCGACGTGGGACAGGCGTGTGGGGCCGGTGGTGTCCGGTGCCAGCTGGGCAGACACGGCGAGCCCGGCGACGATCGCCGTGGCGGCCGCAGCGACTCTGAGTCGCTTCGCTCCCATCACCTGGAGCTTTCGGTTCTAACGCGCGGCTCCTTCCTTGTCCAGCGGCCCTAAACAGGTTTACGCTTGCTCCTTGGACTGAGGCCGGGGGGCTACTGCGAGGAGATGACATGAGCCGGGTTGGGAAGTTCGCGATCCTTGGTGTCCTCGTGTTGCTGGCCGTGAGCGCCGGCACCACAGGCGCCGCGACGCAGGACCACCGGGGCGGGACGTTGAAGCTGCTGGCCAAGGCGGCCGGCGGCACCCTCGACCCACAGGTGAACTACACGCTGCAGTACTGGCAGCTCTACCAGGCGACCTACGACGGCCTCCTCGGCTTCACGAAGGCAGGCGGCAACTCGGCGTTCACCGTCGTCCCTGACCTCGCCGAGAGCATCCCGAAGGCGACGAACGGCGGCAAGACCTGGGTCTTCAAGATCCGCAAGGGGATCAAGTTCTCCGACGGCAAGCCGGTGACGGTGAACGACGTCGTCGCGTCGCTCCAGCGCATCTTCAAGGTGAAGAGCCCGACGTCCGGCGGCTTCTACGCCGGGATCGTCGGCGCGAAGGCCTGCCTCGCAAAGCCGGCAGGCTGCACGCTCAAGGGCGGAGTCAGCGCCGACGCAGCGAAGAACACCGTGACGATCAACCTCGTCGCGCCCGACCCCGAGTTCAAGTACAAGCTCGCCGTGCCCCATGCGAGCATCCTGCCGGCGAGCGCGCCGGCGAGCGACGGGGGCACGAAGCCGATCCCCGGCACGGGGCCGTACTACTTCGCCTCGTACAACCCGAACAAGCTGCTCGTGATGAAGCGCAACCCCTACTTCAAAGAGTGGTCGAAGGCCGCGCAGCCCGACGGGTATGCCGATCAGATCACGCAGTCCTTCGGTCTCACGGTCGAAGCGCAGATTACGGCGATCGAGAACGGACAGGCGGACTGGACGCTCGAGTCTCCGCCTGCCGACCGCCTGAACGAGATGGGGACCAAGTACCCGCTCCAGACGCACGTCGAGACGTTGACGGCGTTCTGGTACGCGCCGATGAACACGAACCTCGCTCCGTTCAACAACGTGAAGGCGCGACAGGCCGTCAACTTCGCGATCGACAGGAACGCACTCGTCAAGATCTTCGGTGGGACGAAGCTCGCAGCCCCGTCGTGCCAGGTCCTTCCGCCCGGCTTCCCCGGACACGTCGACTACTGCCCGTACACGAAGAATCCCGGCGCGAAGTGGTCGGCCCCGGACCTCGCGAAGGCGAAGGCGCTCGTCAAGGCGTCCGGCACCGCGGGCCAGAAGGTCACCGTCCTCTCCTCCGACGACGAGGTGAACAAGGCGGTCGGCGTCTACCTGCAGAGCGTGCTCAACCAGATCGGCTATAAGGCGAGCGTCAAGCCGATCTCCGGGAACATCTTCTTCACCTACGTCCAGAACACGAAGAACAAGGTGCAGATCAACGTGCAGCAGTGGTACCAGGACTACCCGGCTGCGTCGGACTTCCTCAACATCCTGTTCGGCTGCGACTCCTTCCACCCCGGCAGCGACTCGAGCATCAACATCGCCGGCTTCTGCGACAAGAAGATCGACGTGCAGATGAAGCACGCGCTGAAGACGGCGCTCGAGGACGAGGCCGCGGCGAACAAGGAGTGGGCGGCGATCGACCACGCCGTCACGGACGCCGCTCCGATGGCGACGCTGTTCACGCCGAAGCACATCGACTTCGTGTCGAAGCGCGTCGGCAACTTCACGTTCAGCAAGGAGTTCTATTGGCTCGTCAGCCAGTCGTGGGTCCAGTAGCCGGCTGATGGGAGGCGCGATCGCAGGCGAGGCGCCCGTTCGGGCGGGCGGCCTCGCCGCGGTCGGCGGTAGTCCCTGGGCGATCGCCCGCCGGCGACTGCTGCGCAATCGAATCGCGATGACGATGGGCGGCGTGCTCGCCGTCGTCGTCGCGCTGTGCCTCGTCGCGCCGCTCTACGCGAAGCACGTCGCCCACACCGAACCGTTCCGGTCGAACCTCGACGGGAAGACGATCGTGAACGGCAAGTCGGTGTCCGTGATGCAGGAGTCGTCGACGGGGCTGGGCCTCGGCGTGACGCCGATCGGCCCCACCTGGGACCTGCACCATTACTTTCTCGGCGCCGACGACCAGGGGCGGGACGTCGCGGCACGGCTGCTCTACGGCGGCCGGAACTCGCTGCTGATCGGCGTCACCGCGGCGCTGCTGACCTGCATCGTCGCGACAATCGTCGGTCTCCTCGCGGGTTTCTTCGGCGGCGTCGTCGACGGCGTGCTCTCGCGCCTGCTCGATGTCGTCTGGGCGTTCCCCGTGTACCTGCTCGCGATCAGCCTCTCGATCGTGCTGATCTCGAAAGGGTTCTCGCTCGGGCCGTTCAGGCTCGAGGCCGGCAGCCTGTTCCTGCCGATCGCGATCATCGGCGTCGTCTACATCCCGTACGTGGCGAGGCCCATTCGCGGCGAGGTCCTGTCGCTGCGACAGAAGGAATTCGTCGAGGCGGCGATCGGTCTCGGCGCGTCGACATGGCGGCTGCTGTGGAGCGACATCCTCCGGAACGTCGTCACGACGGTGATCGTCTTCTTCCCACTGATGCTCGCAATCGACATGCTGACGGAGGCGGCGCTGTCGTTCCTCTCGATCGGCGTGCAGCCTCCGGACGCGAGCTGGGGAACGATCATCCTCGACGGCCAGGGGTTGCTCTACACGCGTCCGGCCGTTGCACTGGCGCCGGGGATCGCGATCGCGATCACCGTGCTCGCGCTGAACGTCCTCGGCGACGGGATTCGTGACGCGCTCGACCCGAGGGCGAAGCTGAGGCGGATCGACTGATGCTGCGGTTCTTCGGCCGGAGGCTCGTCTCGATGGTCTTCGTCCTCTTCTCGATCAGCGTGCTCACGTTCCTGATCTTCTTCGCGACGCCGGGCGTCGACCCCGCGGCGCGCATCGCCGGCCGGAACGCCGACCAGGCGACGCTGCGCGCCGTACGCAAGGACTTCGGGCTCGACCGGCCGCTACCCGTTCAGTACGCGCTGATGATGAAGAAGCTCTTCATCACGCGCGACCTCACGTCGTTCGTCAACCGCGGCGCGAAGGTGATCCCCCAGGTGACCGAAGCCGCGCCGGTGACGCTTTCGCTCGTACTCGGAGCAGCCGTGATCTGGGTCGTCTTCAGCATCGGGATGGGGCTCGTCGCCGCGGTGTTCCGCGGGACGCCGGTCGACGCGGCGGTGATGATCATCGGGCTGATCGGAATCTCGATGCCGGTCTTCTGGCTCGGGGAGGTGGTGAACCTCCTGACGCAGAGCCGGTTCCACGACACCTTCCTCTTCTCGTGGGTGCCGCAGCTCGGGTACACGCCGTTCACGCAGTCTCCGTTCGGCTGGTTCAAGTCCCTGCTCTTCCCGTGGCTCACCCTGTCGGTGCTCTACATCGGCATCTATGCGCGCGTCCTGCGCTCGGCGCTCGTCGAGGCGCAGGAAGAGGACTACGTGCGCACGGCGCGCGCGAAGGGACTGACGGAACGCCGCGTCATGCTTCGGCACGCGCTGCGCACCTCGCTCGTTGCCTTCGTGTCGCTCTTCGGGCTGGACTTCGGCGCGCTCGTCGGCGGCGGCGCGCTGCTGACCGAGGTCGTCTTCGGCCTTCACGGCGTCGGCAAGCTCACGTTCGACTCCCTTCAGAACCTCGACCTGCCGGTGATCCTCGCGACCGTGATCTACGCGGCGTTCTTCGTCGTGCTCGCGAATGCAATCGTCGATCTCGTCTACGCCTGGCTCGACCCGCGCGTGCGGCATGCCTGACCCGCTGCTCGAGGTGCGCGACCTCTCGGTCTCGTTCCGCACCGAGAACGGAGTCGTGCGCGCGGTCGACGGGCTCTCGCTGTCGCTCGCGCTCGGGGAGGTGGTCGGGATCGTCGGCGAGTCCGGCTCCGGCAAGACCGTCTCGATGATGGCGGTGATGCGGCTGATCCGCGATCCGAACGCCGTGATCGAGGGTCAGGTGCTGCTCCGGGGGCGCGATCTGATGCAGCTGCCGCAGAACGAGATGCGACTCGTCCGAGGCGGCGAGATCGCGATGATCTTCCAGGATCCGATGACGGCGCTGACGCCGGTCTACACCGTCGGCTGGCAGATCGCCGAGCAGCTGCGTGCGCACGAGTCGATGACGCGCAAGCAGTCGCGGGCCCGCGTCGTCGAGCTGCTCGCGGAGGTGGGCATCTCGAACCCGGAGCGACGGGTCGACGACTATCCGCATCAGTTCTCGGGCGGGATGCGGCAGCGGGTGATGATCGCGATGGCGCTTTCGTGCAATCCCTCGATCCTGATCGCGGACGAGCCGACGACCGCGCTCGACGTGACGATCCAGGCGCAGATCCTCGAGCTGATGAAGCGGCTCCAGCGCGACTACGGCTCGTCGATCCTCCTGATCACGCACGACATGGGGGTCGTCTCGGATCTCGCAGAGCGCGTCGCCGTGATGTACGCCGGCAGCGTGGTGGAGGAAGGGCTGAAGGCAGCCGTGTTCCGCGACCCGCAGCACCCGTACACGTGGGGGCTGCTCGGCTCGATCCCGCGCGTCGGGCGCGCGCGCGTTCGGCGGCTCGCAGCGATCCCGGGCACGCCGCCGTCGCTCATCGAGCCGTCCGAGGGCTGCCGGTTCGCGCCGCGGTGCCCGCACCGGTTCGACCGCTGCGGGGTCAGGCCGGAGCTCGCGCCGCGCGTGTCGACCGACCGCCTCGACGCCTGCCACCTCGATCCCGCGATCCGCCCGTCGCTGCGCCAGAGGTCGGTCGCATGAATAACGGGCGTAGGCTCGACGGAGCCCGTCAAGGAGCGCAGGTGCCGGCTTTGCCGGCGCCGGAGCGGGCTGAGGTGTTGCTGGAAGCCCGCGATCTCGTCAAGCACTTCCCGGTGCGTCGGAGCAAGGACGTCGTCCACGCGGTCGACGGCGTCTCGTTCGACGTGCACCGCGGCGAGACGCTCGGCATCGTCGGCGAGTCCGGCTGCGGCAAGTCGACGCTCGGCCGGCTCCTCGTCCGGCTGCACGACCCGACGAGCGGGACGGTGCGGTTCCGTGGCGCCGACATCACGAAGCTGTCGCGACGGGAGCTGCGGCCGTTCCGGCGCGAGATGCAGATGATCTTCCAGGACCCCTACGCGTCGCTGAACCCCCGGAAGCGGGTCGGGCAGATCGTGGCCGATCCGTTCCAGATCCACGGCACGGCGAACCGCGAGGAGACCCGCCGGCGTGTGCAGGAGCTGCTCGAGGTCGTCGGCCTCTCGCCGGATCACGTCAACCGCTACCCGCACGAGTTCTCGGGCGGCCAGCGCCAGCGCATCGGCGTCGCGCGCGCACTGGCGCTGAGCCCGCAGCTGATCGTCGCCGACGAGCCGGTCTCGGCCCTCGACGTGTCGATCCAGGCGCAGGTGATCAACCTGCTCGAAGACCTCCAGGACGACTTCCAGCTCACGTACGTCTTCATCGCGCACGACCTCGGCGTGGTGCACCACGTGTCGGACCGGATCGCGGTCATGTACCTCGGGGTCGTCGTGGAGATCGGGCCGTCGGATCCGCTCTTCCTGCATCCGATCCATCCGTACACCGAGGCGCTGCTGTCGGCGATCCCGCCGATCGAGGCCGACGACGAGGCACGCCGCGAGCGGATCGTGCTCGAGGGCGAGGTGCCGAGCCCGATCGACCCGCCGTCCGGCTGCCGGTTCCATCCGCGCTGTCCGTACGCGACCGAGATCTGCCGCGTCGAGCAGCCGTTCCTCGCCGACCACGGCGGCGGCCGCTTCGCCGCCTGTCACCACCCGCTGTACGCGAAAGGAGCCTGAGATGGCCGAAGGACGGATGAGCTGGGACGAGCACGAGACGTGGTACGACGTCGTCGGCGACCTACACGGCGGCCCGACGCCGGTCGTCATCTGCCACGGCGGTCCCGGCGCTGCGCACGACTACACGGAGCCGATCGCCGAGTTGAGCCGGTACGGGCGCGGCTGCGTCCTCTACGACCAGGTCGGCTGCGGCAAGAGCACGCATCTGCCCGACGCGCCGGCGGAGTTCTGGTCGCCGCAGCTCTTCAAGGACGAGCTCGTCGAGCTGACGCGCCACCTCGGCATCGCCGACCGGTATGCCGTCGTCGGGCAGTCATGGGGCGGCATGCTCGCGATGGAGCACGCGCTCGACCATCCGGCCGGGCTGCGCGCGATCGTCGTCGCCGACTCCCCGGCGAGCATGCCGCTGTGGGTCTCGGAGGCGAACCGGCTCCGCGAGGATCTCCCGCCCGACGTACAGGCGACGCTCGTGAAGCACGAGACGGAAGCGACGACCGACGACCCGGCGTACGAGCAGGCGGTTCGCGTCTTCTACGACCGGCACCTCTGCCGCGTGCCCTGGCCGGACTGCGTCGAGCGGAGCTTCGCGCAGATGGCCGCGGAGCCGACCGTGTACCACACGATGAACGGCCCGTCGGAGTTCCACTGCATCGGCTCGCTCAAGACGTGGGACATCACCGACCGGCTGTCCGAGATCACGGCGCCGATGCTCCTCGTCTCCGGCCGCTACGACGAGGCGACGCCGCACATCGTCGAGCAGATCCACAGCCGGATCGCGGGGTCACAGTGGGAGCTCTTCGAGGACTCGAGCCACATGCCCCATGTGGAGGAGCCGGAGGCGTTCCTCGTCCGGGTGGAGGCGTTTCTCGGGACGATCGACTGAGCCCGTAACTTCTTGCGCCTGATCGGCGTTGTGTCGGCAGACGGTCGAAGGCGCTCTGACGGGCGGAGTCGCGCAGGTGCCAAGTGACCCGCCGACCGAAGACGATGTGACCAGCGAGTGAGCCCGCAGCGATGCGGGCTCTACTTACGTGCTTCGGCGAGGCGGAAGCCGTGCCCGCCGCGCGGCGGCTTCTTCGGGGAGTTGTCCGAGAACTTGCGTGCCAAGGCACTGAGGACGCGGGCCACGACGAGGGCGCCGCGGGTGACGAACGCGTAGATGAAAATCGTCGTGCTCAGGCTGGTGATGAAAGCCGTCATGAGAGTTCGCTCGGGATGCCGCAGGGGGGATTCATGTGCCTAGTGTCGTCGTTCCGGGGCCGGTTCATCTATCACTCAGGAAGTGGTTCAGTCGGCCGGTTCACTCGCGATGCCGACCGGGGCCGCACGGTCGTGCCGGGCACATACGTGCAGCGCGTCTACGTAGGTTCCCGCGTCGAATCCGTACCGGCCCCGGATGTGTGCCGGTCCGTCCCGCGGGGAAGATCCTCGTGAGCCGGTGGCTCAGGTGGCAGCGCGCTCCTCTGCTACGAGAGGGATGGGGTTCGAGACCGGCCCGGCACACCACCTGGAGGTGGCAGACGGTCGATCGGCGTGACCAAGGGTACGGACTGCGCAACCGTCTGCCGCAGCCGCGGATCATCTCGCTGCACGGCCACCGCGTCCCGGCACTCGACAACGAGCCTGCACGGGGTGTCAAAGGGTGATCGTCCGGATCGAGCGGAACCCGCGCGGGCCGCGGTTGTACGTGCTCGGACAGCGGCTCCACGAGTGCCATCTCGGCCTCGCGCTCCTCGCCGCCGACGCTGCCGGGTGGCTTGCGCGGCTCTGGCCGGTTTCCCCCTGGAGCGTCGCCGTCGTGCTCATCGGCGGCTGGATGATCGTCAAGGACTGGCGCGACCTCGTTCCGTCGCTCCGAGACACGGGTGCCTGGCGCCTGGGAATCCACGGTCGCTTCGCGCCGCTTCGGGCGCTTCGATACGCGGACGGATTGCCGGTGCTGGCGGGCGCGGTCGCCTTCGCCATCGGGCTCGTCAACGTCATCTCGGCCCTGACGCCGAACATCGCGTGGCGACACCACGTGCTGCTCCAGCTCGAGCCGGTGCATGTGGTGCCTCTCTTCCACACGCTCGCGATCCCGGCGAGCTTCGCGCTGGTGGTCACGTCCTTCTACTTGCGCGCCCGGCGGCGGCGGGCGCTCCAGGCAAGCCTCGTACTGCTCCTCGCGCTCGGCGTCCTCGACCTGGCCAAGGGTCTCGATTTCGAGGAGGCGGCGCTCAGTTGGGCGGGTGCGGCACTGCTCTGGTGGGGACGGGGGTCGTTCGTCGTCCGCCACGACCGGCTGAGGCGGCGCTCACTCCTGTCGCTCGTCGCTGCGGCAGCTCTCGGGATCGCGCTCCTGGCTGTGGGCCTCGTCTGGCTGGCCTCCGGCGGCGATGCGAGTCCGACGCAGGTAGCCCACGACACGCTCGACCTCTTCGCGTGGACGCGCGGCTCGGTCGCGTTCCACGACGAGCTCTCGTGGGTGCCGGTTGCGGTCGGCGTCGTCGGCCTGGTCGTGACTCTTGTGGTCGGGTACGTGTTCTTCCGGCCGCTGCCGCCGCCGCGGCACCTGCCCAGCAGCGCAGCCCGCGAGACGGCGTACGATCTCGTGCGCGCTCACGGGAGCGACACCCTTGCCTTCTTCAAGCTCCGCCGTGACCTGCACTACCTCTTCACAGCCGACAAGCGTGCCTTCCTCGGCTATCGCGTCGAAGGGCGCGTCTTGCTCGTGGCAGGCGACCCGATCGGGCCGGCGGACGCCCTGCCCGAGCTCGTCCGCGACACGTGTGTCTTTGCAGAGGTGCGAGGGCTCGAGCCTGCGGTTCTCGGTGCGAGCGCAGCGCTCGTGCCTCTCTGGCGGCAGGCGGGCCTCCGCGCGCTGTACCTCGGCGACGAGGCGATCCTCGAGACGGCCGGCTTCGCGCTCGAGGGGCGCGCAATCCGCAAGGTGCGGCAGTCGGTAAACCGGCTCGAGAGAGCCGGCTTCACCGCGGCCGCTGTTGAGTTCGCGGCGCTCGACGAAGCTACGCTCACCGAGCTCGAGCGCGTCGCGCGACTCTGGCGCGCCGGCGCCCCGGAGCGCGGCTTCTCGATGGCGATGGACTCCCTCGACGGCGAGCACCAGGCCGAGAGCGTCGTCATCCTCGCCCGCGACGGTTCAGGGGCGGTCCGCGGGTTCCTGCACTTCGTGCCGATGTTCGGCCGTCCCGCGATGTCGCTCTCGTTCATGCGCCGTGAGCGGAACGCCCCAAACGGGTTGACCGAGTTCCTGGTCGTCAAGGCGGTCGAGTTGCTGGGAGAGCGTGAGATCGAGGAGCTCTCGCTCAACTTCACCGCCTTCGGCCGTCTGCTCGAGCGGCCGAGCGGCCGCCTCGAGCGGCGACTCGGCAGGCTCGTTGCGCTCGGGAACCGCTATTTCCAGATCGAGAGCCTCTACCGCTTCAACGCGAAGTTCTCGCCCCGCTGGGAGCCGCGGTATCTCGTCTACGAGCGCGTCCTCGGGCTGCCGAGAGTCGGCCTGGCGGCGATGGCTGCAGAGGGTCAGCTGCCGTGGCTCGTTCACCGCGGCTGACGACTGCTGCGTGAGCCGGCGAACGACGGAGCCGAAGCCCGCGACAGCAGTTCACGACGTCTCTTAGCTCACTTCGCTTCCAGTATCAGCAGGACAAGACCGTCCGGCGTAGTCGCGGCGACCCGGTATCGGAAGAGCTGACGGATCTTGGTGAGCACGACCATCTCGAGTCTGTCGGGCACACCGAAGCCGACCTCGGATTGGTAGCGCGGCGGTTGGTCAAGGTAGGTCTTCGTTGTCAGAACGACGGAGCCGGATCTCAGCCTCGACAGTCGCTTGTCGACGAGCGAGAGGGTGCGCGCCGGTAGCAGCGAGTCCTGAATGGGGACTGCGATCGGAAGCAGGTTGCCTCGATGAGCCCTGATGAGTGCCTCGGTTGACCAGTCAGCCGGTGCCACGACCGCGACTCGGCTCTGGCCGGGGGCGAACCGGTCGAGCAGTCGCTCGGACTCCACGGCGCGCTGGTCGCCAGGTCGCTGGTTGAACACTGCATGCGCTCTGGCGGTGAGACGGGGATTCACTTGAACACTCTGGCGCAGAGGGCTGGCCAGGAATGTGTCGCGTGTGACGTCAGGTTGCTCCACAACGATCGCGGCCGCCACCAAGCCGACCAGCGCGAACGCCGCAGCCCGGACAATCCTGTGCCCCGCCGGTGAGTGCCGGGCGATCAGGGATATCCAGAGCGTCGCGAGCACGATCACCGGTGGAGCGATGTGGTGGAGGTTGCTCGGGTGGGAACGTCCCAGAAAGTAGGTGTACGAAGAGATCCCGAGCGCAGTCGT
>JBGQKY010000025.1:0-20827 GCA_041499745.1 Gaiellaceae bacterium | reverse complement strand
CGACCGCCGAGGGCCTGGCGGACATCCCACTGCGCCGCTGGGGCGAGCCGCGCGAGTTCGGCGACGTCGTCTGCTTTCTCGCCTCCGATCGCGCGCGGTATCTCACCGGTCAGACGATCGTCGTCGACGGCGGGCTCCAGAGGGCGCTTTTCTAGTGCATCCGGCCGGAGGTTCAGTGGGTTATCCGGCGAGTGGCTCGGCGTCCGTGCCACGGACGCAGGGAGCCCCGATAGCCCAGACTGAGGACGCGGCCACGGGCGGCGAGACGCCGCCGGGAAGCTGCGGAACTTCCGGCCGGGCGCACTAGTGTCACGCGCAGTTACGCCGCTGCGGCTGGTGGGTGTCTTCGCCGGCCTGGTCGTCGCTGCGACGATCGTCCTCTACCTCGTCCCGTCGAGCGACTACCTGCTGCTGCCGGACATCGCGCACCCGGTGGCGCCGCTCGTGACGGTTCAGGGCGGTCACGATCCGAACGATGCGGGCGTCATCTACTTCGTCGACGTTTTCGAGCGCCGCGCGAGCATGTTCGAGTCACTGTTCCCGTGGATCCACAAGGGCGCGACGCTCGTGCCGGCGAGGCTGATCGTGCCGCCGGGCGTCAGCGACAAGGCGGTGCGTCAGGCCGACCTGCACGCGATGACGATCTCGCAGAAGGTCGCTGCTGCGGTCGCGCTCCGCCGCCTCGGCTACGACATCGTGGCGAAGCCGAGCGGCGTGATCGTCGCAGCCCTCGACGAGCGAAGCAACGCGGTCGGGAAGCTCCACCCGGGCGACCTGATCGTGGCGGTGAACGGAACGCCGACTCGGACGATCGCGAAGCTTCGTGCCGCGCTCGCGAAGGTGAAACCGGGAGACACGGTGCGACTCGGGATCACGCGCGGGACCGAGCGCGCCGCGATCGAGGTCAAGACGATGGCCGACACGCGGAACGTGAGGCGCGCGATCGTCGGTTTCGCCCCGGAGCAGGCCGCCGAGATCAAGCTGCCGTTGAAGGTTCGGATCGACGCCGGCAACGTCGGCGGCCCGTCCGCGGGACTCGCCTTCGCGCTCGAGGTGATGGAAGAGCTCGGCCGCGACGTCGACCACGGCTACCGCGTGGCGGCGACAGGCGAGCTCGAGCTCAACGGCGCCGTGACCCAGATCGGCGGCGTGAAGCAGAAGACCTTCGGCGTGCGCAAGGCGAAAGCGGATGTCTTCCTCGTGCCTGCTGGGGATAACGCGCGCGAGGCCCGGCGCTATGCGGGCGGGCTGCGCATCATCGCTGTGAAGAGTTTTCCCCAGGCGTTGCGCGCACTGGCAACACTCCCTCGAAAGAGCTAGGAATCGGCAAGGTCCGGCGCCCTGGAAACTGCCGGAAATTCGTCAGTTTTCGATTCCGGCAACGCTCGCTTCGACGGCAATCGAGCCTAGTATCGCCCGTCGAAGCGCAAGACCCCATCCCACTACATCGGACACTATGAGCAATCGAGCCAAAGCAACATGCAGTGAGTGCTACTTCCGCCGCGCGGGCCTTTGCGCCCTCCCCGGCGAGACGATCTGCCCTACATTTCGCGTTCAGGCCGCCGGACGCCTCGCACCCCCACAACACCCGCCGCTCGTAGCTCGTCCCCTCGCAGCCCACGCAGCCGCATAGACTCGCTGACGTGCGTTTCCGGCGACCCCCCTCCATCGACACAAAGGAGCTCCAGGAGAACTGGCAGCCGAAGCTCTACGGGCGCCTGGTCGCTCTCGTCCTGCTCGCGGCATACGCGATCGCGTTCGTGCTCGAGAACCGAAAGGCGGTGCCGCTGCACTTCGTATTCGCGACCGCGAAGGTGTCGCTCGTCTGGTTGGTCCTGGTCGGCCTCGCGGTCGGGTTCGTCCTCGGGATCCTGCTGTCGCAGCTAGAGCGACGTCGCCGCCGCCGGCGCGCCGCGCAGTAGCCCTGAGAGCCGCGCCACGCCCTCGGCGATCTCCTCCGGAGACACGAAGCTGAACGCGAGCCGCAGCGAGCGCTCGCCTCCCTGCCCGGAAACGAAGAAGTCCGTGCCCTTCACGAACGGCACGCCGGCCTCCTCCGCGCGCGTGAGGAGCTCGCCGGTCTCCTCCTGGAGATCGACCCAGATGAAGTAGCCGCCCTCGGGGCGGCTCCAGTTCGAGCCGTCCGGCAGGTGCCGCTCGAGCGCCTCGAGCATTGCGTCCCGGCGCGCGCCAAGCAGCCCCCTGACGCGCTCCAGGTTCGGCTCGAAGTTCCCGCGGCGCAGGAACTCGTGCACGGTGGCCTGGGTGAGAAACGGCGGCGAGATGTACGTCGAGACGGCCCGCGCCTCGACGTCGGCCGCAAGCTGGGACGGCAGGACGAAGTAGCCGACCCGCACGCCGGGCGCGATCGTCTTCGAGAACGACGAGGCGTAGGCGACGTTCGTTCCGCCCTCCAGCTCGAAGATCGTCGGCGGCGCAGTGCCCTCGTAGCGCACGAGCCCGTAGGGGTCGTCCTCGAGGACGAGCAGGTCGTGCTCGTTGGCGAGCGCTGCGATGCGCCGGCGCCGCTCCTCGGAGAGCGTCCGCCCGCTCGGATTCTGGAACGTCGCAATCGTGTAGAGGAACGCGGGCTTCGGTCGCTCGGCCAGCGCGCGCTCGAGCGCGTCGACCTGAAGGCCATGCTCGTCCATCGGCAGCCCCACAACCTCCGCGCCGAGGCGCGCGAGGATCTTCAGCGGCCGGTCGTACGTCGGCGCCTCGACGAGGACGCGCGTCCCCGGCTGAACGAGCTGCTCGACGAGGAAGACGAAGCCCTGGAGCGAGCCGCTCGTGACGACGACCCGAGACGGCTCGACGCCGTGCCGCTCCGCGATCCACGCGCGGAGCGGGCCGTAGCCGCCCCCGGGCCCGTACGAGAGCACGGACGCGCCGTCGCGCTCGATCGCCGCGCGAGCGCAGTCCGCCAGCTCGGCGACAGGAAGGCATTCCGGCGCGGGGACACCGCGCGCGAAGGAGACGACACCCACACAGGGAGGGTAGCGGCAGCCCCGGCGCTACTTCACGTGCTGGGCGACAAGCTCGGCCACCTCGGTCGGCGTCGTGCCGACCCGGATGCCGCGCGCCTCGAGCGCCTCTTTCTTCGCCTGCGCCGTGCCGGATGAGCCCGAGATGATCGCGCCCGCGTGGCCCATCGTCTTGCCGGCGGGCGCCGAGAAGCCGGCGATGTACGAGTAGACCGGCTTCGTCACGTGCTCGGTGATGTAGGCCGCCGCCTTCTCCTCCTCGTCGCCGCCGATCTCGCCGACCATGACGATCAGCTCTGTCTCCGGGTCGTCCTCGAACTTCGCAAGCACGTCGATGAACGAGGAGCCGACGACGGGATCGCCGCCGATACCGACGATCGTCGAGTTGCCGAGCCCGAGCTGCGTCAGCTCGTGTCCGATCTGGTAGGTGAGCGTTCCGGAGCGCGAGACGAGGCCGATCGAGCCCTCGCTGAAGATCTCCGCCGGGATGATGCCGACGTTCGCCTTCCCCGGCGAGAGCACGCCCGGGCAATTCGGTCCGATCATCGTGATGCCCTTCGGCCGGAAGTAGGTATACGCGCGCAGCATCTCGTGTACCGGCACGTGCTCGGTGATGCAGATCACCGTCTCGATGCCGGCGTCCACCGCTTCGTAGACGGCGTCGGCCGCGAAGCGCGCGGGGACGAAGATGAGGGTCGTGTTCGCACCCGCCTTGGCGACGGCGTCCGCCACGGTGTTGAACACCGGGATGCCCTCGACGTCCTGGCCGCCCTTGCCCGGAGTGACGCCGGCGACGACGTTCGTGCCGTACTCCTTGTTGCGAAGCCCGTGGAAGCGGCCCTCGCTGCCCGTCAGCCCCTGGACGACGAGTCGCGTGTCGCTGTCGACAACGATCGCCATCAGCGCGCGACTCCCTTGAGCACGAGCGTCGGCAGCGGCATCACGCCGTCGGCGATCCTGTCCCCGAGCAGCTCGCGCACACGCTGCGCCTCGGTGCCGGTGCACTCGACGCGGGCAAGCCACGGCTCGATCTCGAGCGGACGCTGCATGAACGCCTCGTCCGCGACCTCGAGGCCGGCCAGCTCGAAGAAGCTGTGCCACTCTTCGGCGCCGTAGTTGCGCACATGGCTCGGGTCGCGCACTCGGTCGGCCTCCTCGGAGGACTCGGAGACGAACGTGTTGTCGCAGATCACGACGCGGTCGCGTGCGACGCGCGCCATCTCCTTGAGCGCCGCGAGCACGTCGGGGAAGTGATGCGCGGCGAGCCGGCAGGCGACGGCGTCGAAGCTCGAGTCTGCGAACGGGAGGTGGTCGGCGGGCGCAATCACGTCGGCCTGCATGCCGGGAGCCGGGTCGACGGTGACGACGTTCGCCCCCGCCTCGCGCAGCCGGCGCGCGACGTGCCCTCCGCCGGTGGCGACGTCGAGCACGTCGACGCCCGCGGCCGGCTCGCACCACGCGACGACCAGATCGAGGTCCTCGCCGCCCGCGTGGATCGGGCTCTGCCGGTACGCCTCCGCGCGCTCGTTCCAGATGTCCGTCACTTCGCGAGCTCCACCGCGCGACCCGCCCCGTCGAGCATCGTCGCCTCGGGATAGATGTTCGGCTTGCCGGCGTCGGCCAGGATCTTGCGGCCCTCCACGGCGTTCGTGCCGTCGAGGCGCACCACGATCGGGTACTTCGACATGTCGAGGCGCTCCAGGGCCTCGAGAATCCCCCGCGCGACCTCGTCGCAGCGGGTGATGCCGCCGAAGATGTTGAAGAAGATCGACTTGACCTGGGGATCGCGCGTGATCACCTCGAGCGCGTCGACGACGCCCTGCGCGGAGCCGCCTCCGCCGAGGTCGCAGAAGTTCGCGGGCTTGCCGCCGACGTGGGCGACGACATCGACGGTGGACATCGACAGTCCGGCGCCGTTGCCGCAGATGCCGACGTTGCCGTCGAGCTTTACGTAGGTGACGCCCTTCTCCCGCGCGAAGGCCTCGATCGGGTCGGCCGCGGCGGTGTCGCGCATCTCCGAGATGTCGGGGTGCCGGAAGAGCGCGTTGTCGTCGACGGTGAACTTCGAGTCGAGCGCCTTCACCTCCCCGTCAGGCGTCACGATCAGCGGGTTGATCTCGCAGAGCATCGCGTCGAACTCGACGAACGCCTTGTAGAGCTTCTCGACGATCGACGCGATCTGCTTCTGCTCGCTTGGATCCTCGACGCCGCCTCCGTAGACGATTCGCCGCGCGACCCAAGGCTGGAAGCCCTGGGACGGATCGACGTGGAGCAGGACGAGCGCGTCGGGATTCTCCTCGGCGACCTGCTCGATCTCGACGCCGCCCTGGGTCGTGAACATGAAGAGCGGCTTCTTCTCGCCCCGGTCGAACGTGATCGAGAGGTAGTACTCCTTCGCGATGTCCGAGGCTCTCTCGATCCAGAGCTTGCGGACGACGTGCCCGTTGATGTCGAGGCCGAGGATGTCGCGCGCCTTCTGCTCGGCGTCGGCCGGGTCCTCCGCGAGCTTGACGCCGCCCGCCTTGCCGCGGCCGCCCGTGAGGACCTGCGCCTTGACGACGACCGGGCCGCCGAGCGACGACGCCGCGGCCCGGGCTTCCTCCGGGGAGACGGCGAGCCGGCCGTCGGAGACCGGGATGCCGGCGCGCCGGAAGAGCTCTTTGCCCTGGTACTCGTACAGATCCACGGCGGCGGACTCTAACGTCGCGCTCATGCCGGAGAGTCGAAGAGCCGATCTGCTCTTTATGGGACGTTCGGGAATCGGACTCTGCGGAGGCTTCGGGACGCTCGTGGGCGGCTACGTGCCCGTGCTGTGTGGCGCAGGCTCGTTCTCGCTCGTGTCGGTGCTCTTCTCCTTCGTCGGCGGAGTCGCCGGCATCTGGCTCGGCGTGCGCATCTCAGACGTTTAGGACCCTCTCGCTAGAGTCGGCGCCGTGGACGCGATCGTCGTCGAGGAGCTCCGCAAGCGCTACAAGGACGTCCAGGCGCTCGACGGGGTGTCATTCGCCGTGCGCGAGGGGGAGGTCTTCGGGCTGCTCGGGCCGAACGGCGCCGGGAAGTCCACGGCCGTCCGCACGCTCGCGACGCTCACGCAACCGGACTCCGGCCGCGCGCTCGTCGCCGGCGAGGACGTCGTCCGGAACGCGAACCGCGTCCGGAGCCTGATCGGCTACGTCTCACAGGACTCCGGCGTCGACTGGGAGGCGACCGGGCGCGAGAACCTGCTGCTCCAGGGGCGCATCCAGGGGCTCGCGGGTGCGCCGCTCCGCCGACGCGTCGACGAGCTGCTCGAGCTCGTCGGCCTGGCCGAGGCCGCAGACCGCATCGCGCGCGGTTACTCGGGCGGCATGAAGCGGCGGTTGGACATCGCGATCGGGCTCGTCCACCGGCCGCGCGTGCTCTTCCTCGACGAGCCGACGACCGGTCTCGACCCCGAGGCTCGCGCTGCGATGTGGGTCGAGGTCGAGCGGCTCGCCGCGCAGGAGAGCCTCACGATCCTGCTCACCACGCACTACCTCGAAGAGGCCGACCGGCTCGCGGAGCGCGTCGCGATCGTCAGCCACGGCAAGATCGTCGTCGAAGGTACGCCGGAGGAGCTGAAGGCGAACCTCCGCGGCGAGCTCGTCACCGTCGAGCTCGTCGATCTCGACGGCCGGCTCGGCGAAGCCGTCCAGATCGTCGCCGGGCTGGACGGCGCCTCAGAGGTCGCCGGCGACGGGCGGCTCGTGCGCGCGCGCGTCCCGAACGGGGCGCAGGCGATCCCGACGATCCTCTCGACCCTCGACGGCCGTGGGTTCGACGTCGCGTCCGTCACGACGGCGCGGCCGTCGCTCGACGACGTCTACCTGCACTACACGGGCCGCGACTTTGCGACCGAGGACGAGGCGGGCAAGAGGTGAAGTTGCTCCGCCACACCGGTTGGATGGTGGTGCGGCAGCTGCGCAACCTGATACGCGAGCCGATCTGGGTGGCGCTGATGGTGATCCAGCCGCTGATCTGGCTCCTGCTGTACGGGCAGCTCTTCTCGCGCGTCGGCGCGCTGCGCGGCGGCGCCGGCAGCTACGTCGAGTTCCTCGCGCCCGGGATCATCTGCATGAACGCCTTCTTCGGCGGCAGCTGGTCGGGCATGGCGATGATCATGGACCTCGACCGGCACGTGATCGACCGCTTCCTCGCTGCCCCCGTCTCGCGCTTCGCGATCATCCTCTCGCAAGTGGTGCGCGCGGGATTGATCGCGGTGCTCCAGGCGACCTTGCTGCTCCTGATCGGGCTCGCGCTCGGCGTGCGGGTGCACGGCGGCGTGCTCGGCTGGCTCGTCGTCTTCGCGGCGTCGGCGCTGCTCGCGATGGCCTTCGCCGGCCTCTCGCACGGGATCGCGCTCCTCGTGCGCAAGCAGGCGTCGATGATCGCCGCGGCGAACTTCGTCGGCCTGCCGCTCATGTTCCTGTCGGCGATCCTGATCCCGCCGAGGCAGATGCCGCACTGGATCGAGGTGCTCTCGCGGTTCAACCCGGTGAACTGGGGCGTGCAGGCCGCACGGAACGCCGTCGTCGTCGGCGGCGACTGGGGCCCGACCGGCGTCTTCCTCCTGCTCCTGCTCGCAGCGACCGCCGTCACCTCACTGTTCGCGACATGGTGCTTCCGCGCTTACCAGCGCTCGATCTAGAAGGCATCGCTCGACTGGGGCCCGTCCCTCGCCGGCGTCGGCTGGCAAAACAACGAGCTGCGCACCGTCTACGAGCGCTACTTCGAGGAGATGCTGCGCGTGGCCGAGTTCCTCGTGCGCTCGTTCGCGCTCGCCCTCGGGCTCGAGGCGGACGCACGTAACGCCGCCCGGCGGCTTCGTCGTCAACCTCGGCGACCTGATGCAGCGCTGGACCGGCGACCGCTGGGTGTCGACGCTGCACCGGGTCGTCGCTCGCGAAGGTGACTCGCCGCGGAGGCAGTCGCTCGTCTTCTTCCACAATCCGCGCAGCGACGCCGTGATCGAGACGCTCGGGGACGGCACCCGCTACGAGCCTGTCAGGGCGGGCGACTACGTGCTGTCGCGCGCCGCGGCGGCCGGGCTCTAGCGCCGCAGGTCGGCGAGGTTCGCGCGCACCCACGCCGTGGCGAGGACGACGAGGCAGACGCAGAGGGCGGCAGCGGCATAGGTCAGCTCGAGCATGCAGCAGGTATCGGCAGAACGCGCCGGCGGTTGAATGCCTCACCTGAAGACGCAGATGACCTGGCCGGTCGCCACCGGCCGGCCCGCGGCGACCGAGAGCTCGCCGACCGTCCCGGCGTGCGGCGCCCGGACCTCGTTCTCCATCTTCATCGCCTCGACGATGCAGATCACCTGCCCGGCCTCGACCTCGTCCCCCTCGGCGACCGCGACCGACAGGACCGTGCCCTGCATCGGCGAGACGATCGCGTCCGTCCCGGCCACCCTGCCGGCCCGCACCCGCGCCCGGCGCCTGCGGGCAAGCTCGCGCCACGGCTGCTCCGGCTGGAGGATGCGGACCTGGAACCGCCTGCCGTCGACCTCCACGGTGCGCGCATGCTCCACCGTCCGCCCAAGTTGCAACGTGTCACTTGGGCCTGAGCCGTCGAGCTCGGCGGCTCGCGCCGCGAGCTCGTCCGACTCCACGAGCCCAAGGCAGGTCTCGCCGCGCACGAAGCACTCGTGCGAGAGCAGCGCCTTGTGGAAGCCGAGCAGCGTCTTCGGGCCCTCGATCACGAACTCGTCGAGCGCCCGCAGCATCCGCCGGCGCGCGTGCTCGCGATCGACTCCGTGCACGATCAGCTTCGCGATCATCGGGTCATAGACTCCCGACACCTCGTTCCCCGCGGCAACGCCCGAGTCGACCCGCACACCGGGCCCCGACGGCTCGCGGTAGGCGGTCACGAGCCCCGGCGAGGGAAGGAAGCCGGCCGTGACGTCCTCCGCGTTGATCCGGCACTCGATCGAGTGGCCGCGCAGCTCGACCTGATCCTGCGTCAGCGAGAGCGGCTCGCCGAGCGCAATGCGGACCTGCTCGCGCACGAGATCGAGCCCCGTCACCTCTTCGGTCACCGTGTGCTCGACCTGGATGCGAGTGTTCATCTCCATGAAGAAGAAGTCGCCGTCCCGGGTCAGCAGGCCCTCGATCGTCCCGGCGGAGCGGTAGCCCGCCGCGCGCGCCGCGTTCACGCCGATCTCTCCGATCTGTGCGCGCAGCGCGTCCCCAACCGCGGGTGAGGGTGTCTCCTCGATGAGCTTCTGGTGGCGGCGCTGAATCGTGCAGTCGCGCTCACCGAGATGGATGACGTTGCCGTGCCCGTCCGCGAGCACCTGCACCTCGACGTGGCGTGGATCGACGATGAGCTTCTCGACGTACACGTCCGGGCTCGCGAAGTAGGACTGCCCCTGCCGCTGCGCCGTCTCGAACGCGCGTTCCGCGTCGGCCGGCGAGGCGACGATCTCCATCCCCTTGCCCCCGCCGCCGGCCGCCGCCTTGATCAGCAGCGGATACCCGATCTCCTCGCCGAGCCGGAGCAGCTCGTCGACCGAGCCGACGGGGTCGGTCGTACCGGGGATGATCGGCACGCCGGCGGCCCGCATCGCCTGCCGCGCACGGGTCTTCGACCCCATCAGCTCGATGGCTGCCGGCGGCGGGCCGATCCACACGAGCCCTGCCTCCTCGACCGCCCGCGCGAACGCCGCGTTCTCGGCGAGAAACCCGTAGCCGGGATGCACCGCACCTGCGCCCGCACGCTGCGCGGTGTCGACGAGCGTCTCGATCTTCAGGTAGCTCTCGGCCGCCGGAGGTGGGCCGATCAGGTACGCCTCGTCCGCAAACGAGACATGCAGCGCGCCGCGGTCGGCCTCCGAGTAGACGGCGACCGAGCCGAGCCCGAGCTCCCGCAGGGTGCGGCAGATACGGATGGCGATCTCACCGCGGTTGGCGACCAGAACGTTGTCGAACATGAGCGGGCGTATTCTCCCCACTCGATGTCCCCCGCCGATCAGTTGACCGTCGCGCGCGCCCTGTCGGTGCCGATCGTGATCGTCCTCTACGCCTGGGACTTCCAGGGTCACGCGTACTGGGCGACAGCCGTGTTTTGCGTCTCGATGACGACCGACTGGCTCGATGGGCGGCTCGCACGCCGGCACGGCCGCTCGTCCCCCCTCGGCTCGCTCCTGGATCCGATCGCCGACAAGGTGCTCGTGCTCGGGGCACTCGTGATGCTCGTCGGCCTCGGCGTCGTGCCCGCGTGGATGGTCGCGACGATCGTCGTGCGTGAGGTGCTGATCACCGGGCTTCGCCAGGCGGCGATCGAGCGTGGGGTCGTGATCGCGGCTCGCGATCTCGGCAAGCTGAAGACGTGGGCCCAGGCTATCGCGGCAGGGCTCGGCGGCTTCGCCGCCGCAGGCGCGTGGAGCGACAACGTCGCCTGGTGGGGGATGCTCGTCGCGGTCGTCCTGACGTGCCTGTCGGGACTCGACTACGCACGCAGCGCGCCGGCGCTCTTCAGAGGTCGAAGCGCGGTCACGTAGTGGGTTCCGAGAGGGGCGGAACACGCGGCTCGACCGGATCACCCGGCGAGCCGCCTGTCGCGCGCGCGCGCTCGCCGCGCCATTTCACATGCTCGCTCTTCAGGGCTTCAGCTGTGAAGGAGAAGCGCGTCTTGTTGTGTGGCCAGCGAACTATCCCGACCAGACCGGCGGCGACCGCCGCGAGCGCTGCCGGCAGTGCCTGCACGGCTTTCGGCAAGTCGCTCCACAGGATCAGCAACTTGCCCGCGGCCGGGCAAGCCATCCCCCGCCGTTTCGCTCAGGCAGCGGCGGCGGTGCCGTGAGCTTCGCACCAGTCGCTGAACCGCGCCCAGGAGCGCAGGTACTCGCGGAGCTGGTAGAAGCCCTCTTCGATCTCGGCCCGCACGGCCCAGTGGCAATGGCCGCAATAGCCGAGCTCATCGACGGCGGGAGCCTCGCTGCACCGGATGCAATCGTCGAACATCGACCGAATAACGGCCGAAGGGGGGCAAACGGTTACGGCTCCGGTGTCTCGTCTCCCCGAAGGACGGCGCCGACCCACGGGGAAACCGGCTCCACGGGCTCCTCCACGAGCGCTGCAGCGATCGCGGCCCGCTCCTCCTCGGAAGGCTCCGGCATGATCTCGAGCTCCATTCCCCCCAAGGCTAAAGGCGCCGCCGGTAGGGGTCGATGGAATCCAACAGTGGGTCGCCGTCTCCTGATCCTTGCCGTTGTCCCTGCGTTTCTCCTTGCGGGGACGGCGGCCGCATCCGCCTCCAAGCCCACGAGGTCGTGGGCGGCTCCGGAGATCCGTGCTGTTGCAGCCGCCGGGCTGATGGGCGCCAAGGACGGCGCCTCGTTCCGGGCAGGCAACGCGCTCAGCGCCCAGGCGCTCGAAAACCTGGCCTTCGACCTGAAGCAGCGCCTCGCCCCGCCCGTCGAGCTGCCCCTCCCCGAGCCCGAGCCCGTGCCCGAGCCGCAGCCCGTGCCGCCCCCCGACCCGATCGTGCCGGTCGACCCGGCCGTGCCCGTCGACCCGGCCGTGCCCGTGCCGGTGCCCGTTCCCGCTCCCGTGCCGACGTCCCCGGCCCCCGTCCCGGTCGCACCGCCGGGGGCCCCGAAGCAGGCTCCGAACCCCGGCGAGCCGGTGACGATGGCCCGTCTCGACCTCCGCCTCGTCGAGTCGCTCGGTCTCGGCAAGGCGGCGAACGAGTTCACGGCCGGCGCACGCGCGGCCGGGCTTGCCGTTCCGGGCCGCTTCGGCACCGAGGTGGCCGCCCGGCTGCTCGGGCTGCGCCTGAACCACCCGGCCAGCGAGGACTCGCTCGAGCTGCTCCCGAACGACCCCGCCACGCGCGCCGAAGCCGCGTACTCCGCCGCCCAGGTGCTCCGCTTCTCCGGCTGGGAGGTCGAGAACGTCCAGAGCCTCGCCGACACGTTCGAGTTGCCCTCATTCACCGCCTGGCAGAAGCGCATCCTTGCCGCGGCCTTCGCGCGGATCGGCATGCCCTATGTCTGGGGCGGCGTCAGCGACGGCGCCCAGACGACGTTCGGCATCTCTTCCCGGGGCGGCTACGACTGCTCCGGGTTCGTCTGGCGCGTCTACAGGCTCGAGTCGTACGCGGGCGGAGGCAGCCTCTCGTCGGTGCTCCGGGGCCGGACGACCTACGAGATGAGCGCCGAGGTCCCGGGCTCCGAGCGGATCGGCCTCGCGAAGCTCGAGCCGGCCGACGTCATCTTCTTCGGCGACCGCGGCCCGCGCTCCCAGCCGTCGCAGGTCGGCCACATGGGGATCTACGTCGGGAACGGCTGGTTCGTCCAATCGTCGGGCTACGGCGTGGCGCTCGCGCGCCTGGACGGCTGGTATGCCAGGGAGTTCGCCTGGGCGCGCCGGCCGCTCGCCGAAGCCGGCCTCTCCTCGTAGCCGGCACCTACCTCGCCTCTTGGCCAATACCCCCCGTTTGGAGGGACATTCGTTGCCACCGGCACGATCACCCCTTCGGGTGATTCACCGAATAGGCCAATTTCGCACAATTCTCCTTGTCTGGCGTCCAACTTGCTCTGGAGAGGAAACACATGCTGGAATGGAAACCGCGGCTGATCGTTCTGGCGGTGGCACTCGCCTCGATTGCGTCGAGCCTTGGGGTGTTCTTCTCGCCCGGTAACTTCGGCTGGGCGGCCTGGTAGCACCTCGGCTCCATCGGGGCGGCGGGGGGAGACGATGGCGAATCGATGGTCGAGTCACGGCACCCCTCCGGGGTGCGCGCCCGCCCCTGATCCACGGCCTGCGGCAGCCGGGGCGGGGCGGTGAGGATACCGAGCTCCGTACCTCCTAGAGTTCTCGCGATCGTGGCCCCTGTCTGTACGGCGGGGGTCGCGGCGATTGTGGCGGCGTGCGTCTCGTACGCGCAGACGTCGCACTCGCTCCAGGACGTTCTGGCGGTCGCAGGGCTCTTCCTCGGCATGGTCGTCGCCGAGCGCTTTCCCGTGCCTGTCGAGGGCGTCGACGCCGGCGGCGTCACGCTCGGCTTCGTCTTCGCCGTCGCCGCAATCGTGCTTTTCGGCTGGCAGGCGGGAGTGATCGTCGCGGCCGGGGGGCCGACGGTCACGCACCTGATCGGCCATCGCCCGCCGCTGCGGGTCGCCTACAACGGCTCGATGTTCGCCCTCGCCGCACTCGCGTCCGGCCTCGCGATCGCGCAGATCCCCGAGGCCTCGATCGGCGCGTTGATCGCGCGGGTGGCGATCGCCGCGTTCCTCTACAACTGGGTCGTCAATCTGATCCTGATCAGCGCCGTGCTCGCGGCGAGCGCCGGCAAGCCGTTCCTGAAGCTGATCTGGGACAATGCGAAGCAGACGACGGCGCCGTTCGCGCTGATGGCCTCGGCGGCGCTGATGCTCGTCGTGCTCTGGGAGCGCTCGCCCTTGCTCTCGATGGCGCTCGTCGGCCCCCTGCTCGCGATCGCGCTCTACCAGCGCTCGACGTTTGCCGCGCTGAAGGCGATGCGGCTCGCGCTCACCGACCCCCTCACCGGGCTCGGCAACCACCGGCACTTCCACGAGCGGCTCCAGCGCGAGCTCACCCTGGCGGAGCAGGACGGCGCCTCGCTGAGCCTGTGCCTCGTCGACATCGACGACTTCAAGACGGTCAACGACAGCCACGGCCATCCGGTCGGCGACCGGGTGCTCGGCCAGATCGCGGGGCGCCTGCGCCAGGGCGGCGAGAGCTTCCGCCTCGGCGGCGACGAGTTCGCAGTCCTCCTCCCCGGTCTCGACGCGCGCGAGGCCGTCGCCGTCGCGCGCTCGATCGTCGAGCGCGTGAGTGCGGCCGACCTCGAGCACGTCGGGCAGCTGACGGTCAGCGCCGGCGTCGCGACGTACCCGCTCCAGGGTGTCGGCCGCGACGAGCTGATCCGGCTCGCCGACAGCGCGCTCTACTGGGCGAAGGAAGACGGCAAGAACCGCGCACGCGCCTACGAGCCGGCCTACATCGAGCTCAAGCAGCTCCAGCAGCTCGCAGAGGGCACCGACCGCGCTGCGCGCTACCGCGCCGCGGCGAGCCTCGCGAAGGCAGTCGACGCGCGCGACGCGTACACCGGCAGCCACTCCGAGCGCGTCGGCGAGCTCGCCGCGCGGATCGCCCGCCGCATCGGGCTCGACGACTCGCAGATCGAGCTGACGCGGCTCGCCGCGAGCCTGCACGACCTCGGGAAGCTCGCGATCCCCGAGGAGATCCTGCGCAAGCCGGGCGCGCTCAACGAGTCCGAGCGCCTCGTGCTCCAGCGCCATCCACAGATCGGCTTCCGGATGCTCGAGAGCCTCGGTGTCGAGCCGGTGGCAGACTGGGTGCTCCACCATCACGAGCGCTGGGACGGCGATGGCTATCCCGACCGGCTCCGCGGTGAGGAGATCCCGCTCGGCGCACGCATCATCCTCGTCGCCGACGCGTACGACGCGATGACGTCCGAGCGCGTCTACCGCAAGCCGCTCTTGCCGCGTGAAGCGCTCGAAGAGCTCGACCGCTGCTCCGGCACGCAATTCGATCCTGCGATCGTCGATGCCATCTCGGAAGAGCTCGGCGTCCGGTCGCGCGCGATCGAGCTCGCTTCGTAAAGAGCTGCACACGCCGCGGGTGTGTTTGACTCGTGCCCGTGATCGACGCTCTGCTCCGAGAGGAACTCGAACGCTTCGATCGGGAGCACCCGCGCTCGCGCTCGCTTGCCGCCAAGTCCCGCGCATCGCTGCTCGGAGGCGTACCGATGCACTGGATGGTGCGGTGGCCGGGCGGGTTCCCCCTGTTCGCGGTGGAGGCAAATGGTGCCCGGTTCCGTGACGTCGACGGGCTCGAGTACGTGGATTTCTGCCTCGGCGACACGGGTGCGATGGCCGGGCATTCGCCCGAGCCGACGGTGCGCGCGGTTGCCGGCCAGGCGGCGCGCGGCATCACGCTGATGCTCCCGAGTGAGGATGCACTTGTCGTCGCCGAAGAGCTGACGAGGCGCTTCGGCGTTTCCCAGTGGCAGTTTGCGCTGTCGGCAACGGATGCGAACCGCTTCGCGATCAGGCTCGCCCGGCACATCACGGGCAGGCCGAAGGTACTCGTCTTCAACTGGTGCTACCACGGGACCGTCGACGAGACGTTCGCAACGCTCGACACGGACGGAAGTGTCGTGGAGCGCGAAGGCAATCTCGGCCCGCCGGTCCCGCTCGACGAGACGACGCGGGTCGTCGAATGGAACGACGCCGACGCGCTCGAGCGCGCGCTCGCGCACGGCGACGTCGCATGCGTGCTCGCGGAGCCGGCGTTGACGAACATCGGGATCGTCCCGCCGGAGCCCGGCTACCACGAGCTGCTGCGGGAGGCCACGCGCCGGCACGGAACGCTGCTGATCATCGACGAGACACACACCCTCTGTGCCGGGCCGGGCGGGTACACCGGCGCGCACGCCCTCGACCCGGACGTGCTGACGGTCGGCAAGGCGATCGGCGGCGGGATCGCGTGCGCAGCCTACGGCTTCACCCAGGACGTCGCTGACCGCATCGACGCAGCCATCCGACGGGAGCAGTCCGATATCGGCGGCGTCGGCGGCACGCTCGCGGCGAACGTCCTCTCGCTCGCCGCAATGCGCGCGACCCTGACGGATGTCCTGACCGAGGAGGCCTTCGGCCGGATGATCGGCCTCGGCGAGCGCTTCGAGCGGGGCGTGCAGTCCGCGATCGACGACCACGGTCTGCCGTGGCACGTGACACGGCTCGGCTGCCGGGTCGAGTACCTCTTCCGACCCGTGCGCCCGCGCACCGGCAGCGAGGCGGCAGCGGGCGGCGACGCGCTGCTCGACCGGCTCATCCACCTCTGGGCGCTGAACCGCGGCATCCTGCTGACGCCGTTCCACAACATGGCGCTCATGTCGCCGGCGACGACGGAAGCCGACGTCGACCGGCACACGGAGGTGTTCGCCGAGGCGACGGCCGTTATTGCCGAGCGTCTGTGAGCTGGGTTCCCCCCACGTTCAAAGTGGAATGTTGCCGTGCTTGCGGCGGGGGCGCGGCTCCGCCTTGGTCAACGCCGTCTCGAGCGCGTCGATCAGCACCGGCCGCGTGCGCCGCGGCTCGATGACGTCGTCGAGGTAGCCGCGCTCCGCGGCGGCGTATGGATTCGCAAACCGTTCCGTGTACTCGGCGATCAGCTCCGCGCGCTTCGCCTCTTGGTCCTCGGCATCCTCGAGCTCGCGGCGGAAGACGATGTTCACGGCGCCGGCGGGTCCCATCACGGCGACCTCGGCGGTCGGCCACGCGAAGTTGAAGTCTGCGCGGATGTGCTTCGAGCTCATGACGTCGTACGCACCTCCGTACGCCTTGCGCGTGATCACGGTCAGCTTCGGAACGGTCGCCTCCGCGAAGGCGTAGAGCAGCTTCGCGCCGTGTCGGATGATCCCGCCCCATTCCTGCGCGGTGCCCGGCAGGAACCCGGGCACGTCGACGAACGTGACGATCGGAACGTTGAATGCGTCGCACGTGCGCACGAAGCGAGCGGCCTTGTTCGACGCGTCGATGTCGAGCACGCCTGCGAGGGAGCTCGGCTGGTTCCCGACCACGCCGACGGCATGACCGTCGAGACGCGCGAACCCCGTGATGATGTTCGTGGCCCAGCGCTCGTGCACCTCGAGGAACTCGCCGTCGTCGACCACACGCCTGACCACCTCGTGCATGTCGTAGGGCTTGTTGGGGTTGTCGGGGATGAGCGTGTCGAGCTCCGCGTCCTCACGATCGCGCAGGTCGGTCGGGGTCGTGTTGGGCGGCTTCTCGAGATTGTTCTGGGGCAGGAACGAGAGCAGGTAGCGCGCGTCCTCGAGGCACGCCTCCTCGTCGGCCGCGGTGAAGGCGGCGACTCCGGATTTCGTCGCATGGGTCGTCGCGCCGCCGAGCTCCTCGAACGTGACCTCCTCCCCCGTCACGGTCTTCACGACGTCGGGTCCGGTTATGAACATGTACGACGAGCCCTCGACCATGAAGATGAAGTCCGTGATCGCGGGCGAGTAGACGGCTCCGCCGGCGGACGGCCCCATGACGAGCGAGATCTGCGGGACGATTCCGGATGCCTGCACGTTCCGCCAGAAGATCTCGGCGTAGCCGGCGAGCGAGACGACGCCCTCCTGGATCCGCGCGCCGCCGGAGTCGTTGATCCCGATCAGAGGGCAGCCGTACTTGACGGCCATGTCCATCAGCTTGCAGATCTTTTCCGCGAAGACCTCGCTGAGCGAGCCGCCGAAGACCGTGAAGTCCTGTGAGAAGACGAAGACCTTGCGGCCGAAGATCGTTCCGTAGCCGGTGACGACCGCGTCGCCGTACGGACGGCGGTCCATCATCCCGAAGTTCGATTCCCGGTGGCGGACATAGCGATCGAGCTCGACGAACGAGCCGGGGTCGCAGAGCTTCTCGGCCCGCTCGCGGGCAAGCAGTCGTCCGTCCTCGCGCCGTTTCTGCACGGCACCCTCGCTGCCGGCGTGCAACGCCTTGTCCCGCAGCTCACGCAGCCACTCCAGCTTTGCTTGCGTCGTGTCGTGCGACTCCGGCATGCGGAGCGGAGCCTATCCCGCCCTTAGATGGTGCACACGACAATGATGCCCCGGTGAAACGCCGTCTACCCCCGGCCCTCCGGATCCGCGAGTTCGCCTACCTCTGGGCGGCGATCGCCTCGATGCGCTTCGGCGAGAACATGATCGCCGTCGCGGTCGGCTGGCAGGTCTACGCGATCCGGCGCAACCCGCTCGACCTCGGCCTGATCGGGCTCGCGGAGTTCATCCCGCTCCCGCTCCTCGCGCTCCCGGCGGGACAGCTCGCCGACCGCATGTCGCGACGGTTGCTGGCCTCGTTCGCCCTCATGCTGAACATCGCCGTCGTCCTCCTCCTGCTCGCCGTGACGACGGGCGGCGCGCACAAGGTGTGGCCGTTCTTCGCACTCGCCGCCGCGAACGGCGTGGCGAGCTCGATCGGCTGGCCCGCATTCAGCGCGCTGACGCCCGAGCTCGTGCCGCCGGATCTCCTGCCGGGAGCGATGGCGCTGCGCTCGGTCGCCGGCCAGTCGGCCGTCGTGGTCGGCCCCGCGCTCGGCGGCCTCCTCTTCGCCTGGCATCCCGCACTCGTGTACGCCGTCGCCGCCGGGCTGTTCGCGGTCGCGCTCATGGCCGTCTTCTCTCTGCGCCGCGCCAAGTTGCAAGTTGTCACAAGGGGGGAGACGGGGGGACTGGAGAGCCTCGTGGCCGGCATCCGGTTCGTGCTCCGCACGCGCATGCTGCTCGGCGCAATCAGTCTCGATCTCTTTGCCGTCCTCCTCGGCGGCGGAATCGCGCTGCTGCCGGTGTACGCGCGGGAGATCCTCCACACCGGCCCGGTCGGCCTCGGCGTGCTGCGCACCGCGCCGGCGCTCGGCGCGCTCCTCGCGGCCGTGCTGCTCGCGCGCCGGCCGCTCAGGTGGCCCGCGGGACCGACGCTGATGGTGGCCGTCGCGATCTTCGGGCTCGGGCACGTCGTGTGGGGGTCCTCCCGCTGGCTCCCGCTCACGCTCGTCGGGCTCGCGATCGCCGGCTTTGTCGATATGTACAGCGTGAACATCCGCGCGACGACGGTCGCCCTCGTCACGCCGAACGAGCTGCGCGGACGGGTGAACGCCGTCGAGATGGTCTTCGTCAGCGCGTCGAACGAGCTCGGCGCATTCGAATCGGGCGTCGTCGCGTCACTCGTCGGCACGGTGACCTGCGTCGTCGCGGGCGGAATCGCGACGGTCGGTCTCGCGCTCTCGTGGACGCGGCTCTTCCCGGAGCTCGCACACATGGGCCGGCTCGAAGATCTGCGCCCCGGGTCTGACCCGGCCGTCGGCACGTAGAGTCATCGCGTGAGCCTTGACCGATCCACGATCTGGCCCTACGACGACCGGGGGGAGCCCGGCGAGTTCTACTACTCGCGCTACGGCAACCCGACCGTCGCGGAGGCAGAGGCGCGGCTCGGAGAGCTCGACGGCGGAAAGGCGCTGCTCTTCCCGTCCGGCAGCGGCGCGACGACCGCGCTCGTCCTCTGGCTCCTGAAGCCAGGCGACACGATCGCGCTGGCGGAGGGCTGCTATTACGGAACGAGCGTCACCTTCCAGGCACTTGCCAAATGGGGCGTCGAATACGTCGAGTTCGACCAGACCGGCGCCCCGCCGGACGGCGTGCAGCTCGTCTGGCTCGAGGCGCCGTCGAATCCGTTCCAGACGATGCCGAACCTCGAGGCCGCGGCCGCATATCCCGCGCCGGTCGTCGTTGACTCGACGGTCGCGACGCCCGTCCACCTGCGTCCGCTCGAGCGAGGCGCCGACTTCGCACTGCACAGCGTCACGAAGTACCTCGCCGGACACGACGACGTGCTCATGGGCGCCGTCATCGGCCGGGACGTCGACGAGCTGCGCACGTTCCGCACGCGGAGCGGCATCGTGGCCGCGGCGGACCCTGCATGGCTGCTGCTGCGTGGCCTGAAGACGCTCGAGCTCCGCGTCGCCCGCCAGACCGAGACGGCGACCGAGCTGGCAGAGCGGCTTCGGGCGCACCCGAAGGTGCAGGCCGTCCGCTACGCCGGCATCAGCGGCCTTCTCTCCTTCGACGTCGCCGACGGTGACGCCGCGCAGCGAGTCGAGACCTCGACGCAGCTCATCGTCAACGCCACCTCGCTCGGAGGCGTCACGAGCGTGATGGAGAGCCGCCACCGCTGGGAGGGCGACCGCGTCCCGACCGGACTGCTCCGTCTGAGCGCAGGGCTCGAGGACGCCGAGGCGCTGTGGGCCGACCTCGCCGCCGCGCTCGACCGGGCGTAGCTCCCGGTCGCTTCGCCCGAAACTGTTTACGCATTGTATCGAATGGAGAAGCGCTTTCTAACTTCTCACTTTACGGTCCGGAACGCCGATCGCCGAATGGCCGGAAATCCGCGTGGAATACCGATGTCCCAGACCGGGCCTGACTGGGACCTACCGAGCGGGAGCCTGCTGTGGCAGTCGGACACGAAGCGGAGCACGGCAAGACGGCGCCGCCGCGCAAGCGGGCCTCGGCGGCCTCAGCCTCCCGCAACGGCGCCTCCGGAACGAACGGCAGGCGCAACGGGGCGGCCGAGAGCGAGGTCTCGCCGGCCGAGCTCGAGCGGCTGCTCGCCGCACTCGAGGCAGCCCGTGACGGCCACTTCAACGTCCGCCTCCCCGCCTCCGGCACAGGGATCGCCGGCGAGCTGAACCGGGCCTTCAACGAGCTCGCGGACCGGCGCCACGCATTCAGCAAGGAAGTCGTCCGCGTCGGCCGCGCGATCGGCCGGGAGGGTCGCCTCACCGAGCGCGCCACCACCCCCGGGCTCGCCGGCGACTGGATCGTCACCGTGCAGGCGCTCAACACGCTGATCGACGACCTCGTCCGCCCGACCACCGAGGTCGCGCGCGTCATCGACGCAGTCGCCGACGGCGACCTCTCGCAGAAGATGCAGCTCACGATCGAGGGACAGCCCGTCAAGGGCGAGATCCGGCGCATCAGCACGATGGTGAACGCGATGGTCGACCAGCTCTCGTCGTTCGCCGCCGAGGTGACGCGAGTCGCGCGCGAGGTCGGCACCGACGGCAAGCTGGGCGGCCAGGCGAAGGTCAAGGGTGTGAGCGGCGTCTGGAAGGACCTGACGGACAACGTCAACACCCTCGCCGCGAACCTGACCACGCAGGTGCGCAACATCGCCGACGTGACCACCGCGGTCGCGAACGGGGATCTCTCGAAGAAGATCACCGTCGACGTCCGCGGTGAGGTTGCGGAGCTCAAGAACACGATCAACACGATGGTTG
>JBGQKY010000024.1:0-20977 GCA_041499745.1 Gaiellaceae bacterium | reverse complement strand
CCCGCGATCACGCGGCGCGCTGGAGCGTCCTCAGTCGCGCCGATAGTTGAACTATCGGCGCTCCCTGCGTCCTTCCATCGCTTGGTGCTCGCGACCCAGGAACCGGGCAACGTTACCGGCCACATCACTAGTCCAGCAGCTGGTCGAGCCCGCGGATCAGGCCGACTTGCTTCGGGACAGTCCGGATCGGGGACGTCGACTCCAACTCTCCGCCGCACGTTAGCGCCCCGAAGGCCGCGGAGGCCAAGTGGTCGGCTGCGGTGTGCTTCGCGCGCAGACTTAGCGACAGCGCCTCGCGATCCCGAAGCGTACGGTCGCGCTCCGGCCTCCGCCGCGGAAGACAAGCGGGACGCACGCCGCGCGTGAGCGAAAGTAGAAGCCGCCGGCGTAGGCGTTGCCGACAACTGGATCGGTCCCGCAACCGCCGGCGATCTGGACGGAGCTTCCAGCGTCGTAGTTGCCGTTGCCCCAGATGATTGCCACCCGGTTCTTCCATCGCTCCGGTACGCGGATGCTGACTGACGGTGCGCCGGCTTTGATTACGAGTGCCACCTTCAGCCAGTACGGCCACGGCCCTTCGTGCAACGCGACCGGGTGCCCGAGAAACGGCGGGGGTGCGGAGACGACACCAAGCACCACGCGGTATCGAAAGCCTCGGTCGCCGGCGAACGGAAAGTCCGGATGACCAACGATCTCCTGACAGGGCACGGTACGCGCGGGCGCTGCAGACGCCGCTCGAGCCGTCGCGCCCACGACCGTCGCCGCGCCGAGTGCCAAGGCGAGAAGGCCCGGCCACACTCGCATCACCATTTACGTTCTACACCTCTGCGTCGCTTCGCGGTCCAATCCGCTCGTCTGCGTGTCGCCAAGGTTGGTCGCCCGCGCGTTACGGCCTGGAACAGGCGCCGGCAGCGGGTGAGCCGCCTGGGCCGTTCTCGTGCATGAGCGTGCCGGCCATGCTCGTCTCCAGGCAGTAGGACGTGGCCGTCGCCTGGGCGACGGTGACGCCGGATCCCACCGGTAGCTGTGCACCGACGTAGGTGCCGGCCTGCGTGTAGTCCGCCTGGAGCACCTGGTCGACCTGCGCGAAGGTCTCCGACGCCGCGGTGGCGAGCGCCTGCGCTTCGTCCTGCGTCACCGCGACCGCCGTTGGGCCCTGGCTCTTGCTCTGCATCGCGAACAGCCCACCGACGACGGCGAGCGAGATCAGGAAGAGCACCAGTCCGATACCTCTGGTCACGGGTCCTGTATCGGCACGAGCCCGAGATTGTTGAGCCCGCGGCTCTCAGCGACACGCCGGTACTAGGCGACTGCCTCCATGTTCTCCTCGAGGTGCGCAACCTTCGAGGTGCCGGGGATCGGCAGCATCACCGGCGAGCGGTCGAGTAGCCACCGCAGCTCGTAGGCCGCCTCGCCTCCCCGCCGAGCAGGAATGTCGGATTCATCCTGGCGACTCTAGAGTCCAGGCGATGCAACGGCTACTGGTAGCGAACCGCGGCGAGATCGCGCTGAGGATCTTCAGGGCCGCCGCGTCAGAGGGAATCGAGACGGTGGCCGTCGTCGCGCCGGACGACCGCGGCTCGCTCCACGCCCGCTCTGCCGGCCGCACGGTCGAGATCGTGTCGTATCTCGATGCGGCGGAGCACGTTCGCGCGGCCACCGAGAGCGATGCCGACGCCGTGCATCCCGGCTACGGCTTCCTCGCCGAGAGCGCCGATTTCGCCGAGGCGGTCGTCACGGCAGGCTTGACGTGGGTGGGCCCGCCTCCGGCGGCGCTCCGGACCGGCGGCGACAAGCTTGCCGCGAAGGAGACGGCCCGCGCCGCCGGCGTCCTGGTGCTTCCGAGCGGCGCGCCGGAGGAGATCGGATTCCCGCTGCTCGTCAAGGCCGCGGCCGGCGGTGGAGGCCGCGGCATGCGCATCGTGAGAACGCCTGCCGAGCTCGACGAAGCGGTCGACGCCGCCCGCCGCGAGGCCGCGGGCGCGTTCGGCGACGACACCGTCTTCTTCGAGCGCTTCCTCGAGCGGCCGCGGCACATCGAGATCCAGCTGCTCGCGGACCGGCATGGCACGGTGATCGCGCTCGGCGAGCGCGAGTGCTCGGTGCAGCGCCGGCACCAGAAGGTGCTCGAGGAGTCGCCCTCGACCGCGCTCGACCCCGAGCTGCGTGCGCAGATGGGCAACGCCGCCGTCGCGTTCGCGCGCGCGATCGGCTACGAGAGCGCGGGCACCGCCGAGTTCGTACTAGACGGGCGCGACTTCTACTTCCTCGAGCTGAACGCCCGTATCCAGGTCGAGCATCCGGTCACAGAGCTCGTGACGGGCGTCGACCTGGTGCGCCGACAGCTCAGCATCGCGCGCGGCGAGCCGCTCGCAACCGACCTCACCCTGCTCGGGCACGCAGTGGAGGTCCGCCTGTACGCGGAGGACCCGCGCACGTTCCTCCCGCAGGCCGGGCGCCTGGAACGGCTGCGCCTCCCGGCCGGAATCCGCGTGGACGCGGGCGTCGAGGAGGGCGACGAGATCGGGACGTCATACGACCCGTTGATCGCCAAGCTCATCGCCTACGCGGAGACGCGCCCCGAGGCCTACGACAAGCTCGCAGCGGCATTGCGCGAGACCGACGTCGGCGGCGTCACGACGAACCTTCCGTTCCTGCGCTGGCTCGTCGCGCACCCGCTCGTCCGCGCCGGCCGCACCTCGACGGCGTTCCTCACCGAGAACCCACCGCTGTCGGAGCCACCCCCGCGCGCGCCGGATGCAGCGTGGAGCGGCGCCTGGCGGCTGAACCTGCCCGCTCCCCCGCCACGTCCGGCGCCGGACGTGGACGCGACCGCGCACGAACACCGTCCTCTCGTCGAGCAGTCCACGATCACGGCGCCGATGCCGGGAACCGTGATCAAGGTGCTCGTCGAGGCCGGCGCAACAGTGGCGGCGCGGCAGCCGCTCGTCGTGCTCGAGGCGATGAAGATGGAGACGCCGCTCGTCTCGCCCTATGACGCGACGGTGCGCGCCGTGCACGTCAAGGAGGGCGACCGCGTCGCCGGCGGCGCGGTAATCATCGAACTCGAGGACTGACGCCTCTTTTCCGAGCGGTTCAGAACAACTTCTGGAGCTTCATCGCCGCGCCCATGTCGCCCTTGATCTTGAGCTTGCCCGTCATGTAGGCACTCGTCGGGTTCTGCTCGCCGGCGATGATCTTCAGGAACGTCTCCTCCGAGGCGTGGATGACGGCGTCGGCGTCGCCGCTGCCCTCTGCGACGGTGACCTTTCCGTCGTCGACGTCGACCTTCCATTCGCCCGCGCCGTCGATCTCGAAGACGAACGAGTTCGTCATGCCGGCGGTCTTCGAAGAGTCGGCCCGCGACTCGAGATTCTGGAAGAAGTCCTGCACCGTCTCGGCCATCTCAGCTCCTTGGGGTCGGATCCGCGGCCCACTCTAGATAGCATCGCCGCGCCGTGGCAGTACCTATCGAGATCGCCTTGCCGGGACAGACGAAGGTCGACGCGCTGGCCGTCCCGGTGTCGCAGCCCATCGTCGGCGAGGGCGCCCGGATCATCGACGAAAAGCTGGGCGGCCGGCTCGCGCAGCTCGCCGCCGGCGGCGAGCTGCGAGGTGAGCGGGGCGACGCGCTGCTCCTGCACTCGAACGGAGACCTCGACGCGCCGCGACTCGTCGCCGTCGGCCTGGGGAAACGTGAGGACGTGGATGCCGACGCGCTGCGTACAGCCGGCGCCGCGGCAGCTCAAGCGCTCAACCGCGTCGGCGGTGCGCTCTGCTGGCTGCTCGACGAGAGCCTGCCGGTGTCGCTCCCCGAGCAGGCGCGGGCGCTCGTCGAGGGGACGATCATCGGCGGCTATTCGCCCGGGCGCTGGAAGACGCAGGACGCGGAGAAGCAGCCGCGGGAGATCGAGCGGATCGTGCTCGGCCACTTCGAGACGCCGGAGTTGCGGGACGCCGCCGAGCAGGCCGCGCTCCTCGCGGAGCGGACGAACCGCGCGCGCGACCTCGCGAATATGCCCCCGAACGAGCTGAACCCGGCGGCGCTCGCCGAGCACGCGCAGGCACTCGCGGACGAGCACGAGCATCTGACCGCCGAGATCCTCGGCCCAGCGGAGATCGACGAGCTCGGCATGGGTGCGCTGGCGGCTGTCGGGCGCGGCAGCCGGAACGAGCCGGCCCTCGTCGTGCTGCGCTACGAGCCGCCGCAACCGACGCGGCCCGACGTCCTACTCGGGCTCGTCGGCAAGGCGATCACCTTCGACGCGGGCGGGCTCTCGATCAAGCCCGCCGCACACATGGAGGACATGAAGGGCGACATGGCCGGCGGCGCCGGCACGCTGCACGGGATCGGTGCGCTCGCGGCGCTCCGGCTCCCGGTGCGGGCGATCGCCGTGCTTGCCGCCGCCGAGAACCTTCCCGGCGGAAACGCGTTCCGGCCCGGCGACATCCTGCGCGCCGCGAACGGCAAGACGATCGAGATCATCAACACGGACGCGGAGGGACGGCTCGTGCTCGCAGACGCGCTCTGGTACGCGCGGCGCGAGGGGGCGACACACGTGCTCGACCTGGCGACGCTCACCGGCGCGATGGAGCTCGCGCTCGGCGACCTCTACGCCGGCTACTTCGCGAACGACGACGAGTGGCGCGACCGCCTCGCGGCGGCCGGCGAGCGCAGCGGCGATCTCCTCTGGCCGTTCCCGCTGCACGAGCGCTACCGGCGCTACGTCGACTCGGCGTTCGCCGACATGAAGAACGCCTCGACACTCCGTCAGGGATCACCCGTTCTCGCGGCGAAGTTCCTCGAGGAGTTCGCAGGCGAAGGGCCGTGGGCGCACGTCGACATGGCAGGCCCCGGCTTTCTCGAGCGCTCGCGCGGCGACTACTACCGCGTCCCGGGCGGAACGGGCTACGGGGTCCGCCTGATCGCGGAGCTCGCCGCGGGGTTCGCATGAACTACGACCTGACCCAGGAACAGGAGCTGCTGCGGCACACCGTGCGCGACTTCGCCGACAGCCGCGTCGCGCCGGTCGCGGAGGAGCTCGACCGCGAGGAGCGGTTCCCCTACGAGGTCGTCGGGGAGATGGCCGACCTCGGCCTGATGGGGATCCCGATCAGCGAGGCGTACGGCGGCGCCGGCGCCGACACGGTCTCGTACGCGATCGCGATCGAAGAGCTGACGCGCGTCGACTCGTCGGTCGCGATCACGGTCGCCGCGCACACGTCGCTCGGGACGATGCCGATCTACCTCTTCGGGAATGAGGAACAGAAGCGGGAGTGGCTGCCGAGCCTCGCCTCCGGGGAGGGTCTCGCCGCCTTCGGCCTGACCGAGCCGAACGCGGGCTCCGACGCGGGCAACACGAGCACGCGTGCAGAGCTGCGCGACGGACAATGGATCGTGAACGGGTCGAAGATGTTCATCACCAATGCGGGCACCGACATCTCCGCGTGCGTGACGATCACGGCACGTACCGGCGACGACGAGATCTCGAACATCATCGTCCCGAACGGGACGCCCGGATACAACATCTCGGCGCCGATGCACAAGCTGGGCTGGCGCGCGTCCGACACGCGGGAGCTCTCGTTCAAGGACGCCGCCGTGCCGGAAGGAAACCTGCTCGGTCCGCGCGGCCGCGGCTTCCACCAGTTCATGGAGATCCTCGACGGCGGCCGCATCTCGGTCGCCGCGATGGGCGTCGGCCTCGCGCAGGGCGCGTACGACCTCGCGATCGGCTACGCGCGGGAGCGCGAGCAGTTCGGGCGGCCGATCTCGAAGTTCCAGGCGGTGCAGTTCGCGCTCGCCGACATGGCGACGGAAATCGAAGCCGGCCGCCAGCTCGTCTACCGCGCCGCGTGGCTCAAGGACCAGGGCAAGGACTTCGGCCTCGCCGCCGCGCAGGCGAAGCTCTACACCGGCCTGCTCTCGAACCGCGCAGCGAACGCGGCGCTCCAGATCCACGGCGGCTACGGCTTCATGGACGAGTACGCGATCTCACGCCTGTACCGTGACCAGAAGATCCTCGAGATCGGGGAGGGCACGAACGAAGTGCAGCGCATGGTGATCGCGAAGCTGCTCGGCTTGTAGTGGTCCTGGCACACAGCACCTGGTCTGCTCCGGCGCCCGTGCTCGCCACCGCGGCGCTTGCAGTCGGGTTGTTCGTGCAGGGCTGGCTGCGGCTCCGCCGCCGCGGCCGGCCCGATCTCGCCTCATGGCACCGCGCGGCCCTGTTCGGGATCGGCCTCTCCGTCTCGCTCGGCGCGCTCGTCACCCCGATCGACTCGATCGGCGAGGACGACCTGCTTTCTATGCACATGGTCCAGCACGTGCTGATCGGCGATCTCGGGCCGGCCCTGATGATCGCCGCAGTGCGCGGACCGCTGCTCGTCTTTCTCCTCCCCGCGCCCGTGCTCTCGGCGGTCGCCCGCAGCCCGGTGCGCACCGTGCTCTCCGCGCTGCTACGGCCGCGGGTCGCGTTCGGCCTCTGGGCCGCGAACCTCGCGATCTGGCACATCCCGTCGCTCTACGACTCGGCGCTCACACGCCCGCTCCTGCACGACTTCGAGCACGCGTGCTGGGTGCTCGCAGGGATGCTCGTGTGGACACTCCTCGTCGACCCCGGCGCGCACGGCCGGCTACGGGTCGGTGGCCGCGTGGCGCTCGCGGCGGGCATGTTCGCGTGCGGACAGGTGCTCACAGACGTGCTCGTATTCACGTTCCACCCGCTCTATCCGGCGTACAGCGGCGCCTACGGTCTCTCGGCCCACTCGGACCAGCAGCTCGCGGGAGTGGCGATGATGGTCGAGCAGCTCGTGACGCTCGGAACGCTCGTGTTCCTGCTGCTGCGCCCGCGTGTGCGGCACGCGCGCCTCGCCCACGCGTGAGCGCGACGAGCTTCAGCTTCGAGCCCGCGTTCGTCGTACTCGCCGCAGCGGCGGCGGCAGTGTACGTCTGGGCCGCGCGCACCGATCGCCCGCCGGCCCGGCGTGCGACCGTGTTCGGCGTCGGCCTCCTCCTGATCGCCGTCTCGCTCAACTCGCCACTCGAGACGATCGCTGCCAAGCGACTCCTGCTCGTCCACCTGCTCCAGAACGCACTCATCGCCGACATCGCGCCGCCGCTCGTCCTGCTCGGCCTCACGCCGGCGATGCGCGCATGGCTCGATGCGCACGGCGCCCGCCGGCTGCGCGCCCGCTACGCCCTGCCGGCGTGGCTCGTGGCCTGGTACGGCACGCACATCGCCGGGTTCTACGACTTCGCGCTGCGCAGCGGCTGGGCACTCAACATCGAGCACGCTCTGCTCATCCTCGGCGGCCTCCTCTTCTGGTGGCCGCTCGTCTCGGGACGGTTGTCGCCGCCGCCCGCACTCGCATACCTGGGCGCCGGCTTCGTCGCGTCGTCGTTCCTCGGGCTCGCGCTCATCTTCTCGAGTCGGCCCTTGTATTCGTACTACGAGCACGCGCCGCGCCTATGGGGGCTCTCACCGGTGCGCGACCAGAACCTCGGCGGCATCTTGATGAACGGCGAGCAGACGCTCGTCTTCCTGCTCGCGATCGGATGGTACGTCTGGCGGCTGCTCGAGGACCAAGACGTCAGCGGGGCGGGAAGATCGCCCGCGGTGCGTTGAACCGCACGTAGCGATCGGTCATGAAGTGCGCCGACGCGACCATGCGCACGACGCGCGGGAGGAGCGTGCGCGAGTCGAAGGTCGCCTCGAAATACGCCGGCGTCTGCGGGTCGACGAACGTCACGGTCTTCGTCTCGCCCGTGTCGTCGATCAGGTGCGCATTCGCGGCCGTTCTCCACAGCGTGGCCGGCTGCACGAGCGGCGTCTGAGCCGATTCCTGCCAGCGCCCGTCCGGGGTGCTCCGATCCCAGCGCCGGCTGCCGATCACGATCCCCTGCGCGCCGCCCGGGATGACGTAGGAAACGCGGTTCGGTCCTTCGAGCCGCCAGAGAGACGTGATCGAGAGTGTCGGGCCCGACGAGAGGCGCTCGACGTAGAAGACGCTTCGGAGCGCGTCATAGCGCGTCGCGACACGCCGCAGGAGGGCGTCCGCCGCACGCGTTGCGCGCGGCCGGTCGAACGACGTGGACAGCGTCGGGCCGAACCCCTGCACCTCCACGTCGACCGATCCGTGGAAGCCGGAGTCGACGCGGTAGCAGCCGCTTCCACAACTGCGCGCGGACTCGCCGCCGATGCGAACGCCGAGCCCGCTGAGCCCGCCGCCTGCCGGTGAGAGCACCACCGCCGTCGTGCGCGTCGGCTCGAGTTGGAGCGCGACACCGAGCGGCCCCAACGGCTGGGCGAGCACGACGGCGCCGGGCGAAGGCAGGGGCGGCGGCGGCGACGATTGCGTCGCCTCGACGCGCTGCACGAGGGCCGCTTCCACGTTCCGGCCCGGGCGCAGGAGCACGAGCACCGAGACGGCGACGATGAGCCCGGCGACGAGCACGAGCTCCGCACCGGCCCGCCGGCGAATGCGCGCGCGCAGCACCCAGCCGCCGGAGAGCGCCGCGAGCGCGATCCCCGTCTTCACGAGCAGCGCCTGTCCATACGACGTGTCCCAAAGCTGCGAGAACCGCACGAGCTCGTAGCACGCGCGCACGACGCCCGTCACGCCCACGAGAAGCAGGCCGCCCGCGGCGAGCTGGACCGCACGCCGTTGCGGCGCGTCCCGAAACAGCACGAGGCCGAGCAGCGCCCCGACCCAGGCCGCCGCACCGGCGACATGGAGGAGGTCGGCGACGACGTTGACGCGGCTCAGCCCGCGGTCGAGCGCGTGCCCTGCAAACGCCGGCACCGCGACGAGACCGACGGCGAGCAGGAGTGCAGGCCGAAGGACGGACCGCTCGAGCGTCGCGGCTCCGGCGAGCGTGGCGACGACCAACGCCGCGACGAACCCTGCGCCGAGCGCAGTACCCGCACGTGTGTCGAACCCAACTCGGTGGGCCTCCTCGGCAGCCCCGAACGCGGCAGCGACTGCCGAGGACGCGAGCGTGAGGGCGACGCGCTCCTCGTCGCGCGGGCGGGCCAGGAGTGCGAAGAGGGCGATGCCGACGGCGCCGAGCAGCCCGGCGAAGAAGAGCCATCGCGTGGCGACGCCTCCGGCCGTCGGCCCGTTCGTTCCTGCGGCGAGCGCGGGCGTCGGCGCGGGCCGGCCCGCACCGACGCCGAACGCGATGACGCCGGACTGGAGGTGCCCGTCGTCGGAGACGATCGCCCACCGCGCCGAGTAGTCGCCGGCTGCGAGCCCCGCCTTCAGCGGGATGACGAGCGTCCGTCCGCCCTCGACCCGCGCCCGTCCGGCGAGCACGGTGCCGCCGCCGTTTCGGATCGCCGCGACGCCAGGACCGACCCGGACGAGGTCGTCGAAGACGACCCGCACCTGGGCCGGCGACCGGTCGAGCACGGCCCCGCTCGCCGGTTCCGTCCGGACCAGCGTTGCATGCGCCCAGGCGGAGCCCGGCACGGTGAGGGCCGCGAGCAGGGCGACGACGAGGATCCGCTTCATCACTTCAGGAGATATAGCCGCAACCATTGCTAGCGTCGCAGTCGTGCTGTTCAAGCAGTTCGTCGACGACGACCTCGGGTGTGCCTCCTACCTCGTCGGTGACGAGCACGCCGGTGTCGCGGTCGTCGTCGATCCTGCCTACGCGATCGAGCAGTATCTGGATGAGGGCAGGCGGCACGGCCTCGAGCTGACGGCGGTACTCGAGACGCACACGCACGCGGACCACGTCTCGGGGCACGGCCGGCTCGCGCTCGAGCACGGCCTTCCGGTCTGGGTTCACGAGGCTGCCGGCGCAACCTTCCGGCATGAGACGCTCTACGACGGCACCGAGATCGAGCTCGGCGAGGTCGTCGTCCGCGCGATGCACACGCCGGGCCACCGGCCGGAGCACTGCGCGTTCGCGGTGACCGACCGCTCGCGCGCCGACGAGCCGTGGCTCGTGCTCACCGGCGACTCGCTCTTCGTCGGCGACGCGGCACGTCCCGATCTCGCGGTAGCGTCGATCGAGGGTGCTGAAGGCCTCTTTCACTCGCTGCAGCGCCTCGTCGACCTCGGCGACGGCGTCGAGGTCTACCCAGGGCATGTCGCCGGCTCGCTCTGCGGCGCGGGGATGAGCTCGAAGCCGTCCACGACGATCGGCTTCGAGCGCCGGTTCAACCACGCGCTGGTCGAGACATACGACGACTTCATGGCGAAGGCGAGCGGGCCGCAGCCGCCGCGACCGCCGAACATGGAGGCGATCGTCGAGCTGAACCGCGGGCCGTTCCTCGGTGCTCAGCCGCCGCTCGCGCATCTCGCCGTGCCGCCTCACGACACGGTGGTCCTCGACGTGCGCGAGACGCATGTCTTCGCCGACGGTCATCGCACGGGCGCGGTGAACGTGCCGGTGTCGGGTTCGGCGTTCGGCACGAAGGCTGCGTTCGTGTTGCCCGACCGCCCGATCGTGATCGATGCGGCCGGCGAGCAGGAGGCTCGTGACGCGACTCGCGGGCTGCGCGCCGTCGGCGTCTTCGACCTCGTCGGCTGGCGGGAAGGCGGCGGCGACGAGCGGATCGAGCCTGTGACGATCGAAGAGCTCGAGCGGCGGCTCGCGGCCGACGAGATCGAGCTGGTCGACGTTCGTGAGGCGGACGAGCGCGACGCCGGCTACATCCCGGGCAGCACTCACCTTCCGTACCGCAACGCGCGGCAGGCGGCGGCAAACGGGCTCTACGGCGAACGGCCGATCGTGACCATCTGCGAGACCGGCTCCCGCGCGGCGATCGCCGCGAGCGTGCTGCACGCGGCGGGCCTCGACGCACGACCCGTGCTCGACGGCGGCATGTCGCTGTGGCGCGCCCGCGGCGGCGAGATGACGACCTTCCGCCGCTGTGGAAGCTAGGAGACCGTGTTAGCTCAGTCGCTCGGCCGGATAGCCGAGGCGACCGAGCATCGCGACGATCTCGTTGCAGTGCGCGGGGTCGCGTGTCAGCAGGGTCAGCTCGACTCCGGTGTCGCCGACGGGTAGACCGGCGCTCTCGCGCTGGTGCTCGACTTCGACGACGTTCACGTGCGCCTCGCCGAGGAGTGTCAGCAGCTTCGCGAGCTCGCCGGGACGATCCGGCACGCGCGTTCGCAGGACGAGATAGCGGCCGGCGCCGGCGAGGCCGTGCCGCATCACGGCCAGCAGCAGTGTCGCATCGATGTTGCCGCCCGAGAGCAGCGGGACCACGGTTCCACTGCCTGCGATCTTGCCGGCCACAAGCGCTGCGACACCGACCGCACCCGCGCCCTCCACGACGAGCTTCGTGCGCTCGAGCAGGTACACGATCGCCTCGCTGATCTCCTCGTCCGTGACCGCGACCATGTCGTCGAGCACCCGGTCGAGGATGCTTCCCGTGAGCTCGCCGGGCTGCTTCACGGCGATGCCGTCGGCGATCGTGAACCCGGGGCCGCCTGGCAGCGTTCCTGCCGCCTGGACGCCGACGATGCGCACGCCGGGCTTCAACGCGCGCAGCGCGATCGCGATGCCCGACGCGAGCCCGCCGCCGCCGATCGGGACGATCGCGGTCTCGATCTCCGGCACCTGTTCGGCGAGCTCGAGGCCGATCGTTCCCTGGCCCGCGATCACGACCGGATCCTCGTAGGGATGCACGAACGTCGCGCCGTGCTCTTCCACGTAGGCCTTCGCAGCTTCGAGCGAGGACTCGAGCGCAGCGCCCGCCAGCACGACCTCGGCACCGTAGTGACGCGTCGCGTCGACTTTCGCCATCGGGGCGTTCTGAGGCATGAAGATCCGTGCCCGCGCGCCGATCTCCCGCGCCGCCCAGGCAACCGCCTGACCGTGGTTGCCGGCGCTCGCCGCGACGACCTCGTCGACCTCGAGCGTCGAGATGCGGTTGTACGCACCACGGATCTTGAACGAGCCCGTCCGCTGGAGGTTCTCGGCCTTCAGGTGCACCTCGCGGCCCGTGAGCCGCGACAGGCTGTCCGAGCGGTACACGGGTGTGACGCGCGCAACACCCTCGAGACGCGCACGCGCAGCCTCGATCTCAGGAAGTCCGGGCGCTGTCTCCGTCACGGCCAATTCGGAACACCTTCTCCAGGATCTCACGCACGGCACTCAGCGGGTCGAGCTCCCGGCGCTGCACCTCGTCGAGCAGGCGGCGCAGCTCGGGATCGTCGGCGACCGCATGCTCCAAGTGCTGCTTCGCGCGCGTAGACGCGACGGCGAAGACCTCCGACGCGAGATTCTTCCGGCGCCGGTCCTCGAGCTGCCCCGACTGCTCGAGGTATGCCCGATGCTCCTCGAGCTTCTCCCAGAGCTCGGGCACGTTCTCCCCTCGCGTCGCCTCGGTGAGCACGATCGGCGGCCGCCATTCGCGGTCAGCGTCGAGCCCGAGGATCGAGCGCACCTCGTTCAGCATCGTCTTCGCCGCGGGGTGGTCCGCCTTGTTGATCGCGATCACGTCCGGGATCTCCATGATCCCCGCCTTCAGCGCCTGCACGGAGTCGCCGGATCCCGGCATCAGCACGAGCAGCACCGTGTCGGCGATCCCGATCACCTCGACCTCGCTCTGGCCGGTGCCAACCGTCTCGAGGAGGAGGAGCTCTTTGCCCGCCGCATCGAGCAGGAGCAGCGCCTGGAGGGTCGCCTCGGCGAGGCCGCCGAGGTGGCCCCGCGTCCCCATCGAGCGGATGAAGACACCCGGGTCGAGAAAGTGGTCCGAGAGCCGGATGCGGTCACCGAGGAGCGCGCCCTGGGTGAACGGGCTCGAGGGGTCGACCGAGAGAACGCCGACCTGCGTGTCACGTGCGCGGACGATGCGCAGCAGCGCCGAAATGAGGCTCGACTTCCCGACGCCGGGCGGTCCGGTCAGCCCGACCGTGTACGCCTTGCCGGTCTCGGGATAGATCTTGCGGATGAGGTCGTAGGCGAGCGGGTCGCCGTTCTCGACGAGCGTGATCGCCCGCGCGAGTGCGCGCCGGTCGCCGCTCCGCACGCCGGCGGCGAGGGTCTCCCGTGTCCAGTCGCGGCGCCCGGCCCCCACCGCGGCACTCTAGACCGCAGCTGCGACAGGGCGCTGCCCGGCGCGGGTGAGCACGTACGCGACAGCCGACGCGACAGCGCAGGAGATTGCACCCGCCAACCACACCCACCGGGCCCCGTCTGCGGGCATGAGCCCGCCGGCGAGGACGATCCCGACGCCCGTCGCGGTGAAGGTGGCGCTCATCACGAACGTCAGCGCGCGGCCGCGCACCTCGTCGCGCGCCTCCCGCTGCACGAGGAGCGCGTTGCAGACGACGGCGATTCCGTTGCCGACGCCGGCCACGACGCAGAAGGCGGAGGCGACCCAGATGTTCGGGCTCGCGGCGCCGATGCCGAAGCCGAGCGCAATCACCAAGAGTGCGCCGCTGTACGCGCGGGCGATACCGATGCGATCGACGATCGCGCTGCTCCAGATGCTTCCGAGCACGAGCCCGGTGCCGATGCCGCCGTAGATCAGCCCGTAGCCGAAGTCGCCGGCGTGGAGCGTGTTCTTGGCCATGAAGACCTCGCTGACGTTGATCGCGCCGCTTCCGAGGGAAGCGATTCCCCACGCGAGCAGCACCGCGAGAAGCGGCCGCGACGTCAGCACCGCGCTGAACCCCTCCTTGAGATCCGTCCAGTGCCCACGGGTCAGGGCGGTCGAGCTCTGGAGCAGGCGCTTGGGGATGCGCGCAACGAGGACCGCCGAGACGAGGAACGACACCGCGTTGATCCGGTACGCCGTGTGGGGCCCCCACGCGGCGGCCAGAAGTCCTCCGAGGACGGGGCCGACGGCCCAGCTCACGTTCTCGACCGTCTGGAGGAGCGCATTCGCAGGGCCGAGCTGGGCGTCCGGGACGAGATTGGGGACGCCGGCGTAGACCGCCGGCCGGAAGAAGCCGGTGGCGAGTCCGGCGACGAGTGCCAGCGCGACGATCTCGCCGGCACTCGTCGCGAACGGCAGCACGGCGAACACGCCTGCGCGCACGACCTCTGCGATCACCATCAGCCGCCGGCGCTCGAGCCGGTCGAGCAGCGGGCCGAGCACGAGGCCGACGAAGATCGTGGGCAGGAACTCGACGATGAGAACGCCGCCGACCCAGAGGCCCGAGTTCGTCCGGTCCTTGACGTCGATCGCGAGCGCGATCGCCGCGAGCAGCGTGCCGATGCTCGAGCCGAGCGTCGACAGAAAGAGCAGCCGGAAGCCGCGGAGCCGCAGTGGAGCCAGGTGCCGCGCGGAGGGACGGCGCACCGGGCCGCAGGGTAACAGGCTTATCCGCTCAGGACGATACGGCGGAAAGAACGTGGCCGAGCGCTTCGGCGAAGACGGCGTTCTCCTCAGCCGTCCCGACCGAGATCCGGATCGCCTCGGGCGCGCCGAAGCCGTTCAACGGGCGGACGATGACGCCTTGGCGCAGCAGCTGCTCGAAGACGGCGCGGCCGTCGCCGACCTCGACGTAGAGGAAGTTGCCGAATGCGGGACCGGCGGGCTCGAGCCCATGCACTCGAAGCGCCTGCTCGAGCTGTGCGCGGCCCTCCGCGTTCGCGGCGCGCCGCCGAGCGATCTCGGCATCGTCGCCGATGCTCGCGAGCGCTGCGGCCTGCGCTGTGGCCGTCACCTCGAAGGCACGTCGTACCTTGCTCGTGGCGACGACGACGTCGGCGGGCGCGACCGCATAGCCGACTCGCAGGCCTGCAAGCCCGAAGATTTTCGAGAAGGTGCGCAGCACCGCGACGCGCCGCCCCGCCTTGAAGTGCTCCGCAATCCCGTCCGCGTAGTCGGGATCGTCGATGTACTCGAAGTACGCCTGGTCGAGCACGACGAGCACGTGACCCGGCACGTGCTCGAAGAATGACGCAAGCTCGTCTCGGCCGTTGGAAGTGCCCGTCGGGTTGTTCGGATGACACACGTAGACGAGCTTCGTGCGCGGCCCGACTGCTGCGAGCAGCGCCTCGAGGTCGTACGTCTGGTTGCGAAGCGGCACCTTCCGCGTCACCGCACCGAGCTTCGCCGCGTCGAGCACGTAGCTCGGAAAGGACGGCCAGCCGCAGACGATCTCGTCGCCGGGCTCGAGCGCGGCCTGCGACAGCCAGTCGATCACCGCGTCGGCACCCGGACCGACGGTCACCTCCTCGAGCGCGACACCGTGCCGCTCGGCGAGCGCCGAGCGGAGGCTCCACGCACCGCCGTCCGGATAGCGGTTCAGGTCGCGCGCCGCACGCTCGACGGCCGCGAGCGCCGCCGGAAACGGCGGGAACGGGCCCTCGTTCGACGCGAGCTTCACGACCCGGTCGAGACCGAGCTCGCGCTGCACCTCCTCGACCGGCTTGCCGGGCTCGTAGGGCACGAGCCCGTCGATCGCCTGCCTGAAGAGCTCCGAGCTCACGCCTCGCCGCCGCGCTTGCGGCGCCAGAAGAGCAAGATGCCGCCGAGTGCCGCGAGCGCCGCGGCGCCGCGGGTGCGCAGGGTCGGCACCGCCCCGGCCGCCTTTCGCTTCACGACCCGCTTCCCCACCTTGACGGCGAGCCAGCCGACGACCGCGTTCCGCTTGTTGAGAATCCCCATGTCCTCCCCTTTCGTCCGTCCGGGACGCTATCGAACGAGAGAGCCGCCCGGTGGGGCGGCTCACATGGGACGAACGGAGAAGTTTCTCCCTCCGGGGCCCGCGGGCGGCATGACCCCGGAGGGATCAGGGACGAGGGCACGTCCAGTAGATGAGATGCCGAGCCGCCGGAAAACTTGCGGCGGCTCTACGGCAGCGGCAGCGGCGGCAGCTCGGGCGGCTGCAAGACGGTCGGCACCTCGACCGGAGGCGTGACGACAGGCGGAAGGGCCGGCAGTTGAGGCAGCGCCACCGGCACCGTCTGGACGGCGTCGCGTTCGGTCCGCTGCACCGCCGCGACGACCTGACGCTCCTGGGATTGGGGCTGTGCCGGCGGCTGCGGCAGCGGCCCTGCGTGCACCGGCGCGGCGGTCACGGCGGGCGGCGTGGCGGCTTGGATGCCCGGAGTCCTCTGGGTCGGGGGCGGGACGGCGGACCGGTGCACCGGCGCGGCGGTCACGACCGGCGCCCGGTGTGTCCTCGCCGACGGCGCGGAATCGTGCTGCCACAGCTGAACGCTTGGCGTCTTGGGCGCCGCCGGCGCCCGCGCCTCGACGATCGCGTGGCCGATCCCGCCGGCAACGGCGCCCGTCACCAGCACGGCCGCGACCTTCGCCACCGCCCCGGCGCCGAGCCCCGCCTCCCCGGTCTCGAAGAGCTTTCGGAGCGACCGCGGGAGCTGGAACACCGTGAGCCCGCGCAGCGCCGCGGCCTGGAGGCGAAGCGTACGGCGCGCACGCGCGATCAGCGCCTCGACTGCGCCCACGGTCACTCCGAGTGTCTCGGCGATCTCGGGATACGACCGCCCTTCGAGCTCGCGCATCGTGAGCGCGTTCCGCTGGTTGGCCGGCAGACGGCGGAGGGCGCGCAGCAGCTCGCGGATGTTCGGACGCTCTGGCTCGTGTACGGCGAGCTGCGAGGCGACGTCGTCGAGCGGCACCTCCAGGCGGCGCGTCGACCAGCGGATCCGGGAGTGGCAGGCGTTGTGGGCGATCGAGATGAGCCAGTTCTGAGGATGGAGCGGCTCCTCGCCGGCCTTCATCGCCCTGTACGCATTCAGGAACGTCGTCTGCGTGACGTCGTCGGCCTCTGCAGGGTTCCGGAGTACCGTGAGGACATACCGGTGGACGTCCCGGACGTGAAGCGCGTAGAGGCGCTCGAAGGCGCGGTCCTGCCGATCGTCGACGAGTGTCGAGGACATCGCTCGACGAACAACGTACCCGGCGGCCCCGAAGTTACTCCCCGAAACGCTCTTTTTAGGCGGTGGCTCTCGCCCGTGGCTTGCGGTTCGGGATATGGATCGCCCGCCCGAGCGCGACGAGGCCGGCCTCTTTGATCGCCTCGGAGAGCGTCGGATGCGGAGCCATGCCGTCGGCCACGGTCTCGACGGTGGATTCCGCGTCGATCGCGACGACCGCCGCCTCAATCATGTCGGTCACGTGCGGGCCGACCATCACCATGCCGAGCAGCTCGCCGTACCGGGTCTCGTGGATCGACTTGACCCAACCCACGGTCTCGTCCTGCATCACGGCGCGCGCGTTCGCGACCCACGGGAACTGGCCGACTGCGACGTCGTCGCCATATTCCTCGCGCGCCTCGGCCTCGGTCAGGCCGACGGCGGCGATCTCCGGGTCGGTGTAGATCGGCCGCGGAACCGCACGGTTGTCGACGACCGCGTCGTGACCGCATGCGTTCTCCGCCGCGACCTCGCCCTCGCGGAACGCGGTGTGAGCGAGCTGCCAGTAGCCGGCGCAGTCGCCCACGGCATAGATGTGCTGCACGGACGTTCGGCGATGGGCGTCGGCGGTGATGCCCTTGCGCTTGTCGAACTGCACGCCGATCTGCTCGAGGCCGAGACCGTCGACAAGCGGGCCGCGGCCGACGGAGACGAGCATCAGGTCGGCCTGGACGGTCTCGCCCTCTCCGAAGTGCGCGGTGAGCTGCGAGCCGTCGTCGTCGACCCTCGTGCACTGCTTCCCGAGGTGGAGCACGATGCCGCGCTTCCCGAACTGCTTCGCGAGCTCCTTCGACGCATCCGCATCCTCCTGCGGAATGAGCGTGTCGAGCATCTCGACGATCGTGACCTCGGTGCCGAAGCGGCTGAAGATCGATGCGAACTCGCAGCCGATGACTCCGCCGCCCAGGATGGCGAGCCGTCTCGGAACCTGCTCCTGGGCGAGCAGGCCGGTCGAATCGACGCAGCGCGGCGAGTCGAGGCCGTCGATCGGGGGCCGGAGAGGGAACGAGCCGGTCGCGATGACCGCGTGCCTGAACGAGACACCCTCCCCGCCCTCCACGGCGAGCGTGTTCGCGTCCTTGAAGTGCCCGGCGCCCTTCACCCACTCGACTCCGTTCGCCTTGAAGAGACCTGCGACGCCCGACGTCATCTGCTTCACGACGCCTGTTTTCCACGCGTTGGAGGCGGCGAAGTCGAGGGTCGCCTCGCCGACGTTCACGCCGAACTTCACGAAGCTCTCCTGCGCTTCGCGCAGCGCATACGCCGTCTGCACCCAGGCCTTCGTCGGGATGCACCCGACGCGGAGGCACGTGCCGCCGAGCTCGGGCTCCTGCTCGATGCAGGCGACCTTCGCGCCGAGCTGTGCCGCACGGATGGCGGCGGTGTAGCCGCCGGGGCCGCCCCCGAGGACGGCGACGTCAACGTCCATTTCTCGTCTCCTGGCTCGTCATTCCTTTCGATCCTAGATGCGGAAGGGCCGCCGTCGGCGGCCCTTCCATGCGCGTTCAGGAGATGCACGCGCACACTCGGCCCGAGCCTGACGGGCGCCGCTCACGTGCCGTTCATACGGGCCTCGCCCCTGGCGGCCCGCTGGAGCCCGTGCGAAGGTGCCGGGAGGAGATGCACGTCGAATTTCGAGTGCTCGGGCCGCTCGAGCTCCGGCTCGGCGGCGGCCGGCCGGCGCGCCGGCGGGGGCACACCATGCGATCGAGGCGCACGTCTCGAGGCTACGTACGGTGCTGGACGGCGCAGCGACCGTCACGCTCCGACCGCCGGGCGACGTGCTCGAAGTGGAGCCGCGTCCGCGGCGCGCGCCGCGGCGCGTGCGGGCTCTGCCTCGCGCGCCTCCTCGAGCAACTCGAACCGCACCGAGTCGACCGCGCCGAGATCGCACGTCTCGAAGAGCTGCGGCTCGAGGCCGAGGAGGAGCGCATCGAGGCGGAGCTCGCGCTCGGCCGCTCCTCCGAGGTGATCGGCGAGCTGGACGCACTCGTCGCGGCGGCGCCGCTCCGAGAGCGCCGGCACGGCCAGCTGATGCTCGCGCTCTACCGCGCAGGCCGGCAGGCGGACGCGCTCGAGGCGTTCCGGAGCGCGCGCGAGTACCTGCTCGACGAGCTGGGCCTCGAGCCGTCGCCCGAGCTCCGAGGTCTCGAGCGGCGGATTCTCCAGCAGGATCCGGAGCTGCTGCACACCGCAATGTCGGCGATCCCCACGAGAACCGCGCGCCGCCTCGTCACGGTCGTAGCCGTCGAGCCCGAGATCTCGCTCGATCTCGATTCCGAGGAGCACGATCGGGAGACCCGGCGGGCAGCCGACGCGCTCGGCGTGGTCGCCTCGGAGTACGGCGCCGAACGCCCCGACCCGTTCGTGCTCGTCTTCGCGCAGGAGGATCAGGTCGAGCGCGCACCGGCGGCTGCCGCGGCCGCGCACGAGACGACGGGTGCACGCGTCGGGCTCGCCTCGGGCGAGGCGCTGCTCGGCGGTGGAACGGTTGCCGGCCCGGTCGTCGCACGCGCGCGAAAGCACGCACGCGAAGGCGGCGTGTCCGAGCTGCCGGTAGCCATGCCGAGGCGGCTCGACGTCCCGTTCGTGGGCCGTGAGGACGAGCTCGCGTGGCTCCACAGCACACGCGCCGCACTCGTTGTCAGCCCGCCCGGGATCGGCAAGTCGCGGCTCGCTCGCGAGCTCGCGAAGGAACAACTCGTCGCTTTCGGCCACTGCTCGTCGTACGGCGACGCCTCGCTCGCACCGCTACACGAGATCGCCGCCGCCCTCGGCGAGCCGGACGCCCTTGCGGGCACGTGGGCGGGCGAGATTCCGTCGGCCTTCCGCCGCCTGTGCGAGCGCGCGGAGCGGCCCTTGCTCGTGGTCGTCGACGACGTGCAGTGGGCGGATGGGCTCGTTGTGGAGACAATCGAGCACCTCGTCGAGCAGGGCGGCGGCATCGTCCGCGTACTCTGCATCGCCCGCGAGGAGCTGCTCGAGGAGCGCCCCGCCTTCCTGCCCGGCGTGGAGCGGCTCGCGCTCGCGCCGCTGCCGCCGAAGGACGCCCAGCTGCTCGCCGAACAGCTGACCGAGGTGGACGCGGCCGCGTTGGAGCGGGCGCTCGCAGTGGCAGAGGGCAACCCGTTCTTCCTCGAGCAGTTCCTGGCCCACGCGACCGAGGGCGGCGACTCGGTGCCCCCCAACGCTCAAGTCGCTCCTGGCAGCACGACTCGATCGGCTGACGCCGAGCGAGCGCACGGTGATCGAGCGCGCGGCGGTCATCGGCCGAGAGTTCGATGCCTCCCTCGTCGCAGAGCTCGCCGAGGCGCGTGCCGCTCGGCAGCCGCTTGCGTCGCTCGTTCGGCGCGGCCTCCTCGCCCCGGTGACTTCGACGACACCGTTCGAGGAGCGATTCCGTTTTCGTCACCTCCTGATTCAGGAGGCTGCGTATGCGGCCACGCCGAAGGCGGAACGCTCCCGGCTGCACGAACGGCTCGCGGACCTGCTCGCCGGTGCCGGCGAGATTGACGAGTCTCGTCGGATTCCATCTCGAGCAGGCTGTGCAGCTCAGGGCGGAGAGAGATCGCCACACGCGACAGCTCGCTCAGGATGCCGGCCGGCGGCTCGCTGCGGCAGGCATGTCCTGGTGGCGGCTCGGCCACGCAGGCCGAACGTCGTCGCTGCTCGGTCGCGCGCTGCGGCTCTTGGACCTCGACGACGATCAACGCGGCGAGCTCCTTTGCGAGCTCGGAATCGCGCTTAACACCGCAGGCCAGACTGAGGCCGCCGACGTGGCGATCCTCGAGGCGGCAGAGACCGCCGCGCACAGGAGCGACCGCCGAATCGAGCTACGCGCACTGATCGAGCTCGCCGCTGCGCATCTCCTCGATGACTCCGCCGGTGAGGCGCAGAGACTGCTTGCACTGGCCGAAGAGGCGCGGCCGATCTTCGAAGGTCTTCGCGATGAACGGTCGCTCGGCCGGACGTGGATGCTCACCGGATGGGTCAAAGGCGGCATGCACGGCCGCAACGAAGAATGGGGCGAAAGCGCAACTAGTGCGGCCTCTCGTAACGTTCGACCCGAAACAGCGGCAACTGGAGGCCGCACTAGCGGCCGCTCCGCGGCCGTGT
>JBGQKY010000023.1:0-21965 GCA_041499745.1 Gaiellaceae bacterium | reverse complement strand
CGTCGATCGAGCCCTCGGGCTCGACCTCGGGCTCCTCGCCGGTCGCAAGGACATCGTTCGTCTTGTCCTTTGCCGCCTGGACGTCCGGCTGGTCGAACGGGTTGATCTCCAGGAACGAGCCGGCCACTGCGACGGCGAACTCCCAGCGGAAGAACTCGCCGCCCAGCGAGTACGGATCCGCGAGCTCCGGCCGGGCCGACTGGCGGCCGGGGCCGTCGGGCGACTCGCCGGGCGCCGGGATGAGCCCCTTGCCGTGCTTGCCCGTCGACTCCGCGATCAGCTGCTCCGCCCAGAGCCCGAAGCCGCCGTCGGTGTCGGCGATGCAGATCTTGTCGCGGCCCTCGAGCCAACCGGTCCCAAACTGGCGGCCGAGCTCGTAGCCCGGGTTTCCCTCGCCGCTGCGGCAGATCTCCGCCATCCGGTCGGCGTTCGCGAGCAGCCGCGAGACGTCGACGCCCATCAGGGCGGCGGGTACGACACCGAACGGCGAGAGCGCCGAGTAGCGGCCCCCGATCGTCGGCTCGCCGTGAAACACATGCCGGAAGCCGCGCTCGCCGGCCGTCTTCTCGAGCTCGGAGCCGGGATCGGTGATCGCGACGAACCGCCCGCCGCGCTTGCCGCTCTTCTCCCAGAAGTAGTCGGCGTGGGAACGGGTCTCGAGCGTCGCGCCGGACTTGGACGAGGTGACGAAGAGCGTCCGCTCGAGATCGATCGCCCGTTCGAGCGAGCGAATCGCCCTGGGGTGCGTCGTGTCGAGCACGTGGAAGCTCTCGACTCGGAACGTCCGGCGGATCACCTCGGGCGCGAGGCTCGACCCGCCCATCCCGAGCAGCACGACGGCGTCGAGCCCTTCGTCGGCGACGCCGTCCGCGAGTGTCTGGAGCTCGCCGATGCGCTCGCCCATGCGGCGGGGCTCGTCGAGCCAGCCGAGCCATTTCGCCTCGTCGCCGCCGGTCCAGACGGTCGGGTCGCGCTCCCAGATTCGGTCGATGAGCTGCGTGCGGTCGGTCACGCCGTAGCGAGCTCTCCCCGCTTCGCGCTCACGCCGGCGAGCAGCTCCTCGAACGAATCGGCGAACTTCTGGATGCCTTCGAGCTCGAGCGTCTCCGTGACGTCGTCGTAGTCGACGCCGGCCTCGGCGATCTCCTCGAACAGCTTGTGCGCCTTCTTGACTCCCTCGAGGACGGTGTCGCCGCGAACCTCGCCGTGATCCTGGAAGGCGCGGATCGTCTCCTCCGGCATCGTGTCCACGGTGTGCGGGCCGATCAGCTCTTCGACATACATCACGTCGCGGTACGCCGGATTCTTCGTCGACGTCGAGGCCCAGAGGCAGCGCTGCGGTGTCGCTCCCTTGCCCTCGAGGAACTCCCAGCGCTCACCGGAGAAGGCGCCCTGGTAGTGCTCGTAGGCGAGCTTCGCGTTCGCGATCGCGAGCTTGCCGCGCAGCGCGAGCGCCTGCTTGCTGCCGATCGCCTCGAGCCGCTTGTCGGCTTCCGTGTCGACGCGTGAGACGAAGAAGCTCGCGACCGAGTGAACCTTCGACGGATCGCCGCCGGAGGCTACGAGCCGCTCCAGCCCGCGCAGGTACGCCTCGACGACCTCTCGGTAGCGCTGCAGGGAGAAGATCAGCGTCACGTTGATGCTCCTCCCGCGCGCGATGCAGTCCTCGATCGCACCGAGACCGGGCTTTGTCGCCGGGATCTTCACGTAGAGGTTGGGCTTGTCGAGCCACGTGTGCAGGCGCATCGCCTCGTCGAAGGTTCCTTCCCTGTCGTACGCGAGCCTCGGGTCGACCTCCCAGGAGACGAAGCCGTCCTGCGCGTTCGCCTCGTGCACCGGCGCGAGTAGCTCGAGCGCCGCCTCGACGTCTCGTGCCGACAGCTCGAGGAAGATCTCCTTCGAATCCGTCTGCGCCTCGAGCAACTCCCGCAGCTGCTCGTCGTACGCCTCGCTCCCTGCGATCGCCTTCTGGAAGATCGTCGGGTTCGACGTCACACCGACGACGGCGTCGTCTTTCATCATCTGCTCGAGCTCGCCCGTCTCGACCATCGTGCGCGACAGGAAGTCGATCCAGACCGACTGTCCGCGCTTACTGAGCTTGTGGAGGTTCGATTTAGCCATTGCTCATCTGCCTTTCCATGACTTCCACTTTTCTCAAACGCTCTACGTAACGATCGCCGCCGTCGAATCGTGCCGCAAGGTAGGCGCGGACGAGGTCGGCGGCTAGGCTCGGCCCGATCACCTCGGAGCCGAGGCACAGCACGTTCATGTCGTCGTGCTCGACGCCCTGGTGTGCCGAGTAGACGTCGTGGCAGATCGCGGCACGGATCCCGCGCATCTTCGAGGCGGCGATCGCCGCACCCACACCGGAGCCGCAGACGAGGACGCCCCGCTCCGCGTCACCGCGCTGAATAGCCTCGCCCAGCTCGCGCGCCTTGTCCGGGTAGTCGATTCGCAGCGCATCCGTATCGGTGCCCAGGTCGACGAGGTCGTGCCCGCCTGCGCCGAGCGTCTCGAGCACCTTCTCTCGCAGGTGGACGCCGAGGTGGTCGAATGCAACGGCGACCTTCATGCGTCCCGCATCAGGAGACGCGTGTCCGCAGCGCGAGCGCGCGCGCGATCACGTTGTCGACCGTGTAGCCGAAGTGCTCGAGCACGGTGTTGCCCGGCGCCGAGGCGCCGAAGTGCTCGATCGAGATCGAGTCGCCCTCGTCGCCGACCCACTTGCTCCAGCCGAGCGACACGCCGGCCTCGACCGAGATCCGCGCCTTGACGTCCGGCGGGATCACCTCGTCCCGATACTCGGGCGGCTGAGCTTCGAAGAGCTCCCAGCACGGCATGGAGACGACGCGCGCACGCACGCCCTGCTCGTCGAGTTGCTTCGCGGCGTCGAGCGCCAGGTGCACCTCCGAACCGGTCGCGATGAAGACGAGGTCGGGCGACGCGTTCGCCTCCTCCGACTCCCACAGCACGTACGCGCCCCGGGCAACGGCGTCGCGTTGCGTGCCCGCGAGCGTCGGCACCTTCTGCCGCGTCAGCGCCAGCGCCACCGGGCCGTCTTCGCGCTCGAGCGCGACCTTCCACGCACCGACCGTCTCGGTCGCGTCGGCCGGCCGGACGAACCACAGGAACGGGATCGCGCGAAGTGCCGCGTAGTGCTCGACCGGCTGGTGGGTCGGCCCGTCTTCCCCGAGTCCGACCGAGTCGTGCGTCCACACCCAGAGCGACTGGAGCCGCGACAGCGCAGACAGGCGCACCGCCGGACGCATGTAGTCGGAGAAGATCAGGAAGGTGGAGCCGTACGGCTTGAGCATCCCGTTGTGCAGCGAGATGCCGTTCACAATCGAGCCCATCGCGTGCTCGCGGATGCCGAACGCGATGTTCCGGCCGGCGTGCGTCGCCGAGAAGACACCGCCGCCCTTGAACTCGGTCTTCGTCGACTCCACGAGGTCGGCGGCGCCGCCGATCATCGTCGGCGTGTAGTGCTTGAACGCCTCCATGACCCTCGCGCCGGCGTCGCGCGTGGCCTCGGATGTCCCCGGCTCGAACTCCGGCAGCGCCTCGATCCAGCCGGGGCGCGGCTTCCGCGTGTGCACCTGGTCCCAGTCCTCGCGGAGCGCCGGGTGCTTGGCCGACCACGCGGCGAGCTTCTGCTCCCACGCCTCCTCGAGCGTGATCCCCCGCTGGGTCATGTTCATGTGCTCGCGCACGTCGTCGGGCACGTAGAACGTCTTGTCCGGGTCCCAGCCGAGCGCCTCCTTCGCTGCGCGCACCTCGTCCTCGCCGAGCGGCGCGCCGTGCGCCTTGGCCGTGTCGACCGCGTGCGGCGCGCCGAACGCGATATGCGAACGGACGACGATGAGCGACGGGCGGTCGCCGACACTCTGCGCGTTGGCGATCGCCTCACGCAGCAGAGCGAGGTCGTTCGCGTCGTTCACGTGCTGCACGTGCCAGCCCTCGGCCTTGTGGCGCTTGCCCCTGTCCTCGGTGAACGAGATCGAGGTCGTACCGTCGATCGTGATGCGGTTGTCGTCGTAGAAGTAGATGAGCTTGCCGAGCCCGAGCGTGCCGGCGATCGACGCCGCCTCGTTCGTGACGCCTTCCATCAGGTCGCCGTCGGACGCGACGCAATAGACGCGGTGGTCGACGATCTCGTCGTAGGGGCGGTTGTAGCGCTCGGCGAGGAACCGCTCCGCGATGCCGAAGCCGACACCGTTCGCATAGCCCTGTCCGAGCGGGCCGGTCGTCGCTTCGATGCCGGACGTGTGGTGCACCTCGGGATGCCCCGGCGTCAGCGACTCCCATTGCCTGAAGCGCTGGAGTTGCTCGAGCGGCAGGTTGTAGCCGGTGAGGTGAAGCGTCGCATACTGGAGGACGCAGGCGTGCCCGGCGGAGAGGACGAAGCGGTCACGGTCCGGCCACTGCGGGTTCGCCGGGTTGTGCTCCATCACCTCCGTGTAGAGGAGATAGGCGAGCGGCGCGAGCGCCATCGCGGTGCCCGGATGCCCGGCGTTTGCCTGCTGCACGGCATCCATCGCGAGCGTGCGGATGGTGTCGATCGAGCGCTTCTCGATGTCAGTGTTCGCCACGAAGCTCCTCGTAGAGACGCTGCTGTCGTTCCCGGGCCGAACGATATGCGTCTGCCCTCTCCTCCCGCGGATGGAACACCTCGCCGAGCGGTGCGTCTTCTACTTCGTAACCAAGCCGTTCCAGCGTCGCAACCGCGGCGCCGCGGAGGGACGCCTCCTCGACCTTCGAGACAGTGAGCGGACGGGCGAGGGCGTCGGCCATCACCTGGATCCAGCCCGGATCGGCGAGGAGAGCGCCGCCGGTCGCGACCACCTCCTCGACCTCGGGCAGCAGGTCGGCGATCACCGAGAAGCGCAACGCCACCCCTTCGAGCGCCGCCTGCCGGATGTCGAGCGGCGTCGTTGCGAACGTGAGCCCCGTGATCGCCCCCTTTGCACCGGGATTCCAGCCCGTCGAGCGTTCGCCGCCGAGGAATGGGAGGAACGTGAGGCCGTGGTCGTCGGGATCGCGACCGGCGAGCCCGCTGCCGGACGCCGCGAGCGTCTCGTTCAGCCAGACCTCGAGATTGCCTCCGTCCGAGAGAGCGCCCCCCTCGACGACGCGCCGCTCGTCGACGCGGTAGAGGAAGAGCCCCGGCTGCGGGTGCGGACGCTCGGTCTCGTAGAGGATCCGCAGCGCCCCGGAGGTGCCGACCATCAGGGCGGCGCGCTTTCTGCCGGTGCAGCCGACGCCGAGATTCGAGCAGGCGCCGTCGAACCAGACAGGCTCGTCGGCCAGGACGGGCAGACGCTCGCGGTCGAGCCCCAGCACGTCGAGCAGTTCGTCGTCCCACCGGCCTCCGGCGAGATCGAAGAGGCCGGTGCCGGATGCGATCGACAGGGTCGTCCGCAGCTCGCCGCCCAAGAGCCGGGCATTGAGGTAGTCCGGGAACGAGACGAAGCTCGCAGCCGCGCGAAAGACCTCAGGACGGGTCTCCGCGAGCCAGACGAGCTTCGCCGGCCAGAAGGACGGGTGCAGGTACCCGCCGGTGCGGGCGTGGACAGCGTCCGGATCGAGGCGGCGTCGAAGCCGCTCGGCGGCGGCGGCGCTCCGGGTGTCGCGCCAGCCGAGGAGCTCGGTGAGGGGCTTTTCGTCCCGGTCGAGCGCGAGGAGGCTGTGCCCGAAGCACGAGATGCCCACGGCTGCGGCGCCGCTGTCGCGGCCGCCGACGACCTTCGCGGCGAGCGTGACGATCTCGCCGGGATCCCGGCTCTCGTAGCGCTCCTGCTTCAGCTCGTCGACCGGCACGGCGCGATCGCCGAAGCGTTGCGCACGCACCGAGGAGGAGCCGACGTCGAGGGCGAGGATTTCGGTCACGTTCCCCTCCTAGTCTCCTGCACGGAACCGTCCTAGACTCCGGCGATGGTGACATGCGTCCTCTGTGGCCATGAAAACCCGGCAGATGCAAGCTTCTGCAACGCCTGCGGGTCGTCGTTCGCGCCGGTCTCGACCCGGGAAGAGCGGAAGATCGTGTCTGTCCTCTTCGCGGATCTCGTCGGCTTCACGACGAGGTCGGAGAGCCTCGATCCCGAAGACGTGCGGGCGCTGCTCATCCCGTACTGGGAGCACCTCCGCAACGAGCTCGAGCGCCACGGCGGGACGGTCGAGAAGTTCATCGGCGACGCCGTCATGGCGCTCTTCGGTGCCCCGGTCGCTCACGAGGACGATCCGGAGCGCGCGGTCCGAGCTGCACTCGCGATCCGGGATTGGGTGCGGATGTCGGGGGAAGACCTCCAGGTCCGCATCGCGGTCAACACCGGGGAGGTGCTCGTGTTCCTCGGAGCACGGCCCGCCCAGGGCGAGGGCATGGCCGCGGGCGACGTCGTGAACACCGCGTCGCGCCTCCAGACGGCCGCACCTGTGAACGGCGTCATCGTCGGCGAAGCCACCTTCCACGCGACCCGCGACACGATCGACTACCGCGCCGCGGAGCCGGTGCTCGCGAAGGGCAAGACCAAGCCGGTGCCCGTGTGGGAGGCGCTCGGAGCGCGATCTCGAGCAACGGTCGAGACACCGTCCGGGGCTCCGCTCGTCGGCCGCACGCAGGAGCTCGCTCTGCTGGTCGGTGCGCTCGAGCGCACGAGGAGCGAAGCGAGGCCGCAGCTCGTCACGATCGTCGGCGTGCCCGGCATCGGCAAGAGCCGGCTCGTGACGGAGCTCTTCGCCGCCGCCGACGTTCAACTGGACTGGATCACCTGGCGGCGCGGCCGCTCGCTTCCGTACGGCGAGGGCGTGAGCCTCTGGGCGCTCGGAGAGATCGCCAAGGCCGAGACCGGCGTCCTCGAGTCCGACAGCACCGCGGACGCCGAGGCGAAGCTCGCGGCAAGTCTCGAGCGCCTGCTCGAAGACGAGACCGAGCGGAGCTGGTTGAGCGACCATCTGAGGCCTCTGCTCGGCCTCACGAGCGTCGCCGCGCGCGCGCAGGACCGCAGTGAGACGTTCGCGGCCTGGCGGCGGTTCCTCGAAGCGATCGCGCTCGTCCGTGCGACGGTGCTCGTCTTCGAAGACATGCACTGGGCCGACGACGACCTGGTCGACTTCGTCGACGAGCTCGCAGAGTGGGTCCTCGACGTGCCCATGCTCGTCGTCTGCACGACCCGGCCCGAGCTGCTCGAGCGGCGCCCGGGTTGGGGCGGCGGCAAGCCCAACGCGCTGACGGTCTCGCTCGGACCATTGAGCGACGCCGAGACCGCCCGTGTCGTGGCGGCGACGCTCGATCAGACGCCGCTCTCGGCAGAGCTGCACGAGGCATTGCTCGAGCGAGCGGCGGGGAACCCGCTCTATGCCGAGCAGTACGCGCGCGCAATCGCCGAGGGCTCCTGCGGCCTCGTCGACCTGCCCGACACCGTCCATGGGCTGATCGCAGCGCGGCTCGACCTGCTGCCGGAGGCGGAGAAGGCGCTGCTCCAGGACGCCGCAGTCCTCGGCCGGTCTTTTTGGCCGGAGGCGATCGCGGCCATCGCCGAGGCAGACCTGGAAGCGATCGATGTCCTGCTACGGGCGCTCGGGCGAAAGGAGTTCGTTCGCCGCGAAAGGCGCAGCTCGGTGGCGGGCGAGACGGAGTACGCGTTCGCCCATGCCCTCGTTCGCGATGTCGCCTACCAGCAGATCCCGCGCGTGCTCCGCGCAGAGAAGCACGTGCGCGCCGCCGCCTGGATCGAGGCGCTTTCACCGGATCGCACCGGCGACCGTGCCGACCTGCTCGCGCATCACTACCGCGCCGCAATCGAGCTCCGCGCGGCTGCCGGGCTCGACACCGCCGACCTCGTCGAGCGCGCACAGGCCGCTTCGTACAACGCAGGCGCCCGCGCCGTCGCGCTCACCGCGAACAGGAGCGCAGTTCGCCATTACACGGCCGCGTTGGACCTGCTGGATCTGCTCCCCCCTGACGCTCTCGAACGGCAGCAGGTTCTGCTCGCCCGCGACGAGGCAGCCGCGGGGATCCGCGCCACACCCTCCTAGCCGTACCCTGGGCGCATGGCAGTCGTCATCGCCTCCAACCTGCGCAAGGAGTTCGCCGGCTCGGTGCTCTTCGACGGTGTCTCCTTCAGCGTCGAGCGGCGCGATCGCGTCGCGCTGTCGGGCCCGAACGGCGCCGGCAAGACGACGCTGCTCCGGATCCTCTCCGGCGAGACCGAGAAGCACGGCGGCGAGCTTGCGTTCCAGAAGGGGACGCGCGTGGCGCTGCACGACCAGCGGCCGCCGCTCGAGCAAGACCTGACCCTTCGAGAATACGTCCTTTCGGGTGCGCACGACCTCGTCGCGCTCGAGGACGAGCTCGCGCGGCTCGAGCAGGCGATGGCGCGCGGCGTTCACGACCAGGCGACGATGAACCGCTACGCCGAGGCACAGGCGCGGCTCGAGCACGCCGGCGGCTACGGCTGGCGCGACCATGCGACGCAGGTGCTGCGCGGGCTCGGGTTCGCCGAGGAGCACCTCGACCGCAACCTGCGCACGTTCTCCGGCGGCGAGCTGACGCGGGCATCGCTCGCGCGCGCGCTCGGCGGCGATCCCGATCTGCTGCTGCTCGACGAGCCGACGAACCACCTCGACGTCGCGAGCCTCGAGTGGCTGGAGCGCGAGCTCCAGTCGCTCGACGCGGCGGTGATCCTCGTCGCGCACGACCGCTGGTTCCTCGAAGCCGTGACGACGGCGACGCTCGAAGTGGTCGCGGGACGCGGCACGTTCTTCCCGGGGCCCTGGCATGCGTGGCGGCGTGAGAAGGCGGCGCGGATGCTGCACGCGCAGAAGGAGGTCGCGCGCGTGCAGGGAGATATCGTGCGTCTCGAGCGGTTTGTCGAGCGCTTCCGCGCCAAGAAAGACAAGGCAAAGCAGGCGCAGGCGAAGCTCACGCAGATCGGCCGCCTCGAGAAGGACCGGCAGGAGGCGAGCGCGGAGGTGGCGCTTCTGTCGCGGCGCCGCCGCTCGCTCGGCTTCGAGTTCCTCAAGCCGCCGCGCAGCGGACGAACGGTTGTCGAAGCGGATGCTCTCGACGTGCGGATCGGCGAGCGCCAGCTGCTGAGTGACGCGTCGTTCGCGATCGAGCGCGGCGAGCACGTCGCGCTCGTCGGGCCGAACGGCTCCGGAAAGACGACGCTGCTCGAGACCATGCTCGGCCGCCGGCCGCAGGCCGCCGGCCGCGTGCACCTCGGCCACGGGGTCGAGGCGGCGTACTTCTCGCAGCAGGAGCTGGAGCTCGACACGCGCGGCTCCGTGCTCCAGTGCGTGCAGTCGATGACCGGACTCTCGCGACCGGATGCGCAGAACCTCCTCGGCAAGTTCCTCTTCTCGGGCTGGGACGAGCACGAGAAGCCTGTGAGCGTGCTGTCAGGCGGCGAGCGCCGCCGGTTGGCACTGGCGGTCACCGTCGCGTCGGGCGCGAACTTCCTCGTCCTCGACGAGCCGACGAACCACCTCGACCTCGAGAGCCGCGAGTCGCTCGAGGCCGCACTCGAGGCGTTTCCCGGCACGGTGCTGCTCGTGTCGCACGACCGCGCCCTGCTCGACGCGGTCGCAGAGCGAACACTCGCGATCGAGGAGGGAACGCTGCACGCCTACGACGGCGGCTGGGCGGAGATGCTGCGCCGGCGCGAGGAGCGTGACCGGAAACCGGCGCCGCGGGAGGTGAAGACGATCAAGGAGCCGAAGCCGAAGCCGGCGAAGCCGCGCGCCAAGCGTCCGAGCGAGCTCGAGCAGCTCGAAGCGGAGATCGCAGCCCGCGAGACCGAGGTGCTCATGCTCGAGGCGAAGCTCGCGGAGGACTGGTCGAACGTCGAGACGCTCACCGCGCACAAGCGGAGCCGGGACACGCTCCAGGCGCTGCTCGCCCGCTGGGAAGAGCTCTTCGAGCAGGCGCAGGCCTAGTGATGTGGCCGTTGCCGGTTACATCACTAGCTCAGCGGAGAACCGCGAACGAGTCGCTGCCGCTCGTGCGCTCGGGGAGCCGTACGCGCCGGATCTCGAGTTGTGTGCGGCCCGAGCGCCAGATCGCGACGAATCCCTTCTCACGCGTCTCGCCGAGGAAGACGAGCCTGCCGTCGGTCGTCCACTCCATGCTCGTGAACTTCAGCGAGACGAACGCCGGCATGCCGGCCACGTGGGTCAGATCGCCGCTCTCGGTGTCGAGCACCCACACATCCATCGCCTGGTGGTAGCTGCTCTGCCAGGCCGGATCTGCGAATCCGAGAGCGACGAACCGTCCCTGCCGATCCACCTTCGGCTCATCGAGCCCGTAGAGCACGCTTGGCCACGAAATCGTTCGCTCGACGCCGGTGACGGTGTCGAGCAGCGTGAACGCCTTCTCCGGGCCCTGGAGCAGGAGGCGCTTTCCGGCCGCGGCGAGCACCCCGTACCGGGTGGTGAGCACGGTCTGGCCCGTCGAAGGATCGAAGACGCGGGTGCCGCTTGCGATGAGCCCGAGCTCGGCGCCCGGCTCGATCGTGGAGTTGCAGTCGAACGGCTGGGCCTCACTGAGACGACGCCCGTCGAGCGCGACGTGGCGGAGACTGCACACGGGTCCGTCGACCGTCTTGATCCACACCGACTTGCCGTCGCTGCCCGGCACCACGACACGACCGGAGCCGAGGAAGACCGGTCGTGCTCGGCGCCCCCGGACGGCGTAGATGAGCGACTTCGGGTAGCGGGCCACGACGACTCCGGCGGTGCCGCCGACGGAGGCCACCCAGAGGATCCCACGCTTCATCGCAACCGGCGCGCGCACCGGAGCAATCCGGCCGGTGTCGACGTCGAGCACGAACGGCGGATTGCTCGCGACGAGGAGGTGCAGGCCGGAAGGGCCTCTCGGCGGGCTACCCGCAAGGGGCGACGGGTCGCCGCCGCCGAGACCGGCGAGGAGTGCAGCAATGACCACCGCGCGATGCACTCGCATCCTCTACGTCCTGTTCGCGGCGAGAGTGCCTTGTCCAAGCCCCTCAGACGCAAACGACGACTTCGCGCACGAGACTAGAAACCAAACACGCAACGCATCGCGGCGGCGAGACCGCGCTCTCGCCGCCGCAACGACCACGCCGGTCACGCGCGGCACGAGGAGGGGGTTCGTGGGGGAACCAGGCGTTCCACCACGGTCAGTCAAGCCCAGAACGAATCGAACGCGGCGTCGAGCGGCACGGCCGTCACTTCCTTCCAGCGGCCGTCCTCGATCCGGATCACGAGCGCCTGGTCGATGTCGAGCTTGATCCCGTTGCGCTGGCCGTACGCGCGGTAGATCGCGACCGCCCAGTCGTCGTTCGCGAGCACGCTCTGGAGAGAGCTGCCGTACGTCCCGCCGGTCTCGAGTCCCGTGCGCTGGAGGAACGCGACGACGGCGCGCAGGCCGCGGTACTCGCCGCTCATGATCGTGTCACCGGGAACGCGCCAGACGATTTCCCGGTCCATCGCCGCCGCGATCACCTTCGCATCGCGGCCGAACGCGTCGAACACGCGTCGTGTCAGTGCGGCGTTCGGATGCTCCATCAGTCGCCGCCGAGGGTCGCGACGACGGCCTCGGCGATCACCTTCAGCGGCCGCTGCGAGACCTGGCTCGCCTTGCGGAGCCGGGCGAACGCCTCATCCTCGGTGAGCTTCTCCTTCTCCATCAGGAGTCCCTTCGCACGCTCGATCACCTTACGCGCGGCGAGCGCCTCCGCGAGCGACTCGGCCTCCTCGCGCAACGCCTGAAGCTCCTCGTGCCGGGCGCGGGCGGCGGCGATCGCGGGGAGCAGATCCTGCTCGCGGAACGGCTTGACGAGGTAGCCGAAGACGCCGGCCTCCACCGCTCGAGAGACGAGTTCCTCCTGTCCATATGCCGTGAGCATGACGATCGGGATGGGTCGCTCGTCGAGGATCCGCCGTGCGGCCTCGATCCCGTCGACGCGCGGCATCTTCACGTCCATGATCGCGAGGTCCGGCAGCTCGGAGCGAGCAAGCTCGATCGCCTCTTCACCGTCGCGTGCCTCCGCGCACACCTCGAAGCCCGCCCGCTCGAGCAGGTCGCGCAGGTCCAGACGAATGATCGTCTCGTCTTCGGCGACGAGGATCCTCATTGCGCCAGTGCCGCGTTCCGGAGCCGGATGCCGCTGAAGTCGAGCGTCGAGTTGACCACGTTGTCCCAGAGCCCGAGCAGCTCCGGCGCGATGCGCAGCTCGATCCGGGCGCCTGCGTGGAGGGCCAGCAGGTCGGCGAGCTCAACGAGCTCGAGCGGCTCGTCGGCGGCATGCTCGGGACGCAGGTGAGGCTCGAAGCGCTCGATCGCCGGATCCTCGCTGACATGCCAGAGCGCCCGCGGGCCCTCGTTCTCGTACGGAGGCGCGGGCTCGATCATTGCACCGAAAGCCAGGTCATATCGGGAACACGACCTCCGCGCGCGTGCCGCCGTCGCGGCGCAACTCGAAGGTGCCGTGGAGCTCGTCGCGCACGAGCGCAGAGACGATCGAGAGGCCGGTGCCTGACGCGGCGCCGTTCGGGCCGGATCCATCGTCGGCGATCGCGAGCACCACGTCGTCGTCGCGCCGTGCGAGCTCGATGCGCACCGCGCCGGCACCGTGCTCGAGCGCGTTCTGGAGCAGCTCGCTGAAGACGAGCGCGAGCGCGGTCGCGCGCGTGCCGGCGAGCGAGACGGGCTCGAGCGACGCGGCGACGTCCCGGCCGCCGCCGAGCCCTTGCACGATCATCGCGCGCAGACGGTCGATCAGCTCGGCGAGATCGACGTCTTCCTCTCGCTGCTCGGTCAGCACCTCGTGGACCGCTGCGATCGCGAGGATCCGGTTCACCGAGTGCTCCAATGCTTCGCGCGGATCGACCCCTTCCGCACGCGACTGGAGCCGCAGCAGCGACGCGACGGTCTGGAGGTTGTTCTTGACGCGGTGGTGGATCTCCTGCGCGAGGACGCCGCGCATCACCGCACGGCCGTGCTCGAGCGCGACGGCGGCGTGGTGCGCGATCGCCTCGAGCAGCGCACGGTCGTCGTCGGAAAACGGCGAGTCCCGGTCGGCGACGAGCTCGCCGATCTGCCGGCGCTTCCAGCGCAGCGGTGTGCGGACGGCATGCTTCCCCGCGTGGCCCTCGGGCCAGGCGATCTGCCCGTCCTCCAGTACGAGCGCGGCACCGGTGGCGTGCACCGCCTCCATCGTCGTCTTCACGATCGCCTCGAGCGACTCCTCGAGATACAGCGACTCCGAGACCGCCTCGGAAATCTTCGCGAGCGCCTCGAGCTCGGCGACGCGGCGCTGGGCCTGCGCGTAGAGCTGCGCATGCTGGATCGACTGCGCGACCTGGTCGGCGATCGACTGGAGCAGCTCCACCTCGTCGGCCCGGTACTCGCGCGGCTCGCGGGTGCGGACGTTCAGCGCGCCCTCGAGCCGCTCGCCGCGCACGAGGATCGGGACGGCGAGGATCGACTCGTACTCGGACTCCTGGAGGTTGGGGAACTGCTTGAACCGCGGGTCGAGGTGCGCCGCGGACGCGATCATCACGGGCGCCCGCTCGGCGGCGGCGGAGCCCGTGATCCCCTCGCCGGGGCGCATCCGCGGACGGCGGGTCATCTCCGCGATGCTCGTGCCGTGGGTCGCCCGGAGGACGAGCTCGTCGGCCCGCTCGTCGTAGAGGTAGACGAAGCAGGCGTCGGCGCCCAGTGCGTCGGCGACCTTCTCGGCGACGAGGTGGAGCACCTCCTCGAGGTCGAGCGTCGAGTTGACGGCCGCGGTCGTCTCGGTGAGGAGCCTCAGGTGCCGTTCGGACGCGCTCACGCACCCAATCGTAGGCAGTCCGCGTTGTAACTCCCGAATGGCGACGAGGCTGAGCAGGATAATCGGCGGGATTAACAAACCTTTTACCCCAGCCCTGCTAATTCCCTTGCACGCCGGGGATAGCGTCACATACATGAGCGCCCTTGCCATCGACCTCCGCCGGACTGCCGGCTACATCGTCGCCGACCGGCAGGGTCGCCTCGTCGGCAAGGTCGAGTGCCCCATGTACGGCACCGCCCCCGACGTGCCGGATGCGCTCTCCGTGAAGTCCGGCCTCTTCTCGCGGCGCCGGCGTCTCGTCCCCGCGGACACGATCGAGCAGATCGACGGCACGAGCGGCGTCATCGGCCTCCGGGTCGACCGCGAGTCCATCCGTAGTTTTCTCTAAGAGCCGCGCCTACCTGCTCTTGGTGGAGAGGCCTCCGCGCGCGGAGGCCAGACCGCGCTCTGGCCGCAGCGCGAGAGCGGCCCGGCACGCGTGGCGGTCTACCCCGGCCGAAAATGCGAGCATTTTGGCCGTACAACGACCACGAGCCGCCAATGGCGACTCGCGGTCGGCCGTCAGTTGGGTTCGCCTCCGCAGGTGGCGAGCCCACCCAATTGTCTCAGGTCCAGGGCCTAGAGAACAGCGAGATATTTCTTCATCTCCCAGTCGGTGAGCTGGACGCGGTACTCGTCCCATTCCTTGCGCTTCAGCTCGATGTACCGGTCGAAGATGTGCGGGCCCAGGGCCTTCTTCGCGAGCTCCGAGCGGGAGAGCTCGTCGATCGCCTCGCCGAGGGTCTCCGGGAGCGAGACGATCCCCCGCTCCCGCCTCTGCTCCGGGGTCAGGTGGTAGAGGTTCGTCTCCATCGGCTCGGGCAGCTCGTAGCCCTGCTCGATTCCCTCGAGCCCGGCGTGCAGCAGGCACGCGAAGGTCAAGTACGGGTTGCAAGCAGGATCCGGGCAGCGGAGCTCGGCGCGGGTGGCCTGCTCCGAGCCCGGCTTGTAGAGCGGGATCCGGATCAGGGCGGAGCGGTTGCGCTGCGACCAGGCGACGTAGACCGGCGCCTCGAAGCCGGGAACGAGCCGCTTGTACGAGTTGACCCACTGTGCGAACACCGCCGCGATCTCGCGTGCGTGCCGAAGCTGGCCGGCGATGAAGGCCTTGCCGACCTCGGAGAGGTGCCACTTGTCGTCGGCGTCGAAGAACTGGTTGCGGCCCTCGGTGAAGAGCGACTGGTGGGTGTGCATGCCCGAGCCGTTCTCGCCGAAGAGCGGCTTCGGCATGAAGGTGGCGTGGTAGCCATGCTGCTTCGCGACCTCCTTCACGATCAGGCGATACGTGAGCATGAAGTCGGCCATGTCGAGCGCGTTCGCAAAGCGGATGTCGATCTCGTGCTGTGACGGGCCGACCTCGTGGTGGTGGTACTCGACCGGGATCCCCATCTGCTCGAGCGCGCGGATCGTGTCGCGACGGATCGTCGTCGCCGCGTCCATCGTCGTCTGCGCGAAATAGCCGCCCTCGTCGAGCGTTTCCGTGCCGTGCTCGTCCTTGAACAGAAAGTACTCCGCCTCGGGGCCAACGTTGAACGTGTCGAACCCCATCGCCTGCATCCGCTCGAGGGCGAGGCGCAGCACGTGGCGCGGGTCGCCGCCGAACCGCTCGCCGTCGGGCGTGACGACGTCGCAGATCATCCGCCCGGTCAGGCCGTCGGGGAGCACCCGGAAGGTCGACGGGTCGGGGATCGCGATCATGTCGGACTCCTCGATCGCGTTGAAGCCGGTGATCGACGAGCCGTCGAAGCCCATTCCATCATCGAGCGCGCCTTCGACCTCGTTCGTCGTGATCGAGAAGCTCTTGAGGTGACCCTCGAGATCGGTGAACCAGAGCAGCACGTCCTCGATGCCGCCGTCCTTGATCTCCTTGAGCACGCCTTTGCGCGCTACGGGGTCCGATGTCGCCCTGTTCTCGCTCTCGACCTGCGCCATGACTCGCTCCTTCTCGCTCGACCGGAAGGAGTGTACGCACACTTGCCGCGGCTACTTTGAGGGCATGGTCGAGGAGCGACTCGGGCGGCTCGCAGGCGTCGTTTCGAGACGCCGCAGGACCGTCTTCGCCGTCTGGATCGTGCTCCTCGCGGCCGGCGGCTGGTTCTCGCTCCACCAGAACGACAACCTCTCGGGCGGCGGCTGGGAGGTGCCCGGGAGCCCGTCCCTGCGCGTCGCCGACGCCCTCCACGAGTTCCCCGGCGCGACGCCGCCGTCGTTCCTCGTGTTCGTCACGGGACGCGGCGTCCAGGCCCGCCTCGTCGCGGTGCGGAGCCTCGTCGCAGCCGACCGGGAGGTCCGTCCGGGCAGGCCGCTGATGCTCGACGGGGGCAGAGCCGCACTTCTCCCGCTCGCCTTTGCCGGTAAGACCTCGAACGCGATCGACGAGGCAACGCGCCTGCGCCGGCTGCTCGTCGACGAGCAAACGCACGTGATCGGGGAGCCCGCGATCTGGTCGAACTTCCAGGACGTGTCGAAGAAGCAGCTCGCGCGGGGGGAGCTGCTCGGCTTCCCGCTCATTCTCCTGATCCTCCTCGCGGGCTTCGGCACGGTCGTCGCCGCGGTCGCGCCGCTCGCCCTCGGATTCGCCGCGGTGTTCCTCAGCGGTGCGGTCATCTACGTGCTGTCGCGGTCGTTCGAGATCTCCGTCTACGTCACGAACATGGCGTCGATGATCGGCATCGGCGTCGCGGTCGACTACTCGCTCTTCATCGTCAGCCGCTTCCGGCGCGAGCTGCATGCGGGCGCATCCCGCGAAGCCGCGCTGGCGCGTGCACTCTCGAGCTCGGGCACGGCGGTCGTCTTCAGCGGCGCGACGGTCGCGGTATCCCTCGCGGCGCTCTTCGCGATCGACGTGAACGCGCTCCGCTCGATGGCCGTCGGCGCGATCGTCGTCGTCTGCATCTCGGTGCTCGCTTCGATCACGCTGCTTCCGGCGCTCCTCGCAGCGGCCGGGACCCGTATCGACCGGCTCAGGCTGCCCCTGCCGTGGCGTACGACGGAAGCCGGGAGCGACGCCTTCTGGAGCGGCTGGGCCCGCCGCGTCATGCGACGCCCGCTGCTCGGCCTCGGGGCCGGCGCAGGCCTGATGCTCGTGCTCGCCGTCCCGTTTCTCTGGATGCAGACGTTCAACCGCGGGCTGGACGAGCTCCCACGCAACGCCGAAGTCCGTGTCGCGACGGAGCGCGCGCACGAGCTCACGGGGCCGGGCTTCGGCGCGCCCGTGCACGTGCTCACGCGCGGCGACCCACGGACGCTCGCACGGCGGCTCGCGCGTGTTCCCGGCGTCGCGCACGTCGATCGACCGGTACGCAGCGCCGGCGGCACGCGGTGGCTCGTCGACGCGACGCTCGCCGTGCCCGTCGAATCGGCGGAGGCCCGCAAGGTCGTACACCGGATCGAGCAGCTTGCCGGCCCCGACGCGCTCGTCGGCGGCAGCACCGTCTTCGACCGGGACGTGACGAACGCGATCTTCGGCGGGCTCTGGAAGATGCTGCTCGTGATCCTCGCTGCGTGCTACGTCGTGCTGCTCGTGCTGCTCCGGAGCGTCGTGCTGCCGCTGAAGGCGGTCGTGATGAATCTGCTCAGCGTGGGTGCGGCGTACGGCGTGCTGGTCGCGATCTTCCAGTGGGGCTGGCTCGACTGGACGGGCTACGACTCGCCCGGCTACGTCGAGACGATCGTGCCCGCTCTCGTCCTCGCCGTCACGTTCGGGCTCTCGATGGACTACGAGGTATTCCTGCTCACGCGCATCCGCGAGCGCTGGCTCGAGCACCACGACAACGAACGGGCCGTCGCCGAGGGCCTCACCCAGTCGGCTCGGATCATCACGAGCGCCGCACTCGTGATGGTCGCCGTCTTCTTTGCCTTCGTCGTCGCAGGTGCCCCGTCGCTGAAGGAGCTCGGCGCAGGCCTCGGCGTCGCCATCCTGCTCGACGCGACGATCGTCCGGCTGCTCGTCGTTCCGGCCGCGATGCGGCTCCTCGGCGACTGGAACTGGTGGATTCCCGCCCGATTGACCCGCTTGCTGCCCGCGGCCTCGCACTAACCGTCTAGCCTGGGTCCATGCGAATTCTCGTCTCAGGCGGCGCCGGCTTCATCGGCTCGCATTTCGTGAAGCGACGGCTCCAGGCCGGCGACGACGTCGTCGTCCTCGACAAGCTGACGTACTCGGGCAACCGCGCGAACCTGCCGGACGGCGTCGAGTTCCACCGGGGCGACATCGCCGAGCCGGCCGACGTCTCCGGCGCGGCCAAGGGTTGCGACGCGATCGTCAACTTCGCCGCCGAGACCCACGTCGACCGCTCGATTCTCTCGGCGGAGGACTTCGGCCGGGCCGAGTTCCGCGGCACGCAGGTACTGCTCGAGCACATACGGGAGACGGGGGTGCGGCTCGTGCAGGTGTCGACCGACGAGGTCTACGGCGACCTCGAGGCCGGCGGCTCCTCGACCGAGACCGACGCGCTGCGCCCGTCGAGCCCGTACAGCGCAGCCAAGGCATCGGGGGACCTGCTCGTCGTCGCGTACGCGCGCACATTCGACGTCAACGCGTCGATCACGCGCGGCTCGAACACGTACGGCCCGAACCAGTACCCCGAGAAGTTTATCCCGCTCTTCGTCACGAATGCGCTCGACGGCGAGCCGCTGCCGCTCTACGGGGACGGTCGCCAGGTTCGCGACTGGCTCCACGTCGACGATCACTGTGCGGGCATCGAGCTCGTGCTGCACGAGGGCGCGCCCGGCGAGATCTACAACGTCGGCGGCGGTGACGAGCACGAGAACATCGACGTCGCGAAGCGGATCGTCGAGCTGACGGGCGCCGACCGCTCGCTCCTTCGCAGCGTGCCGGACAGGCCGGGCCACGACCGCCGCTACTCGCTCGACACCTCGAAGCTCCATGCACTTGGCTGGTCGCCGGAGCAGCCCTTCGAGGACGGTCTCGCCGCGACCGCCGAGTGGTATCGCGACCGCCGTGACTGGTGGGAGGCGATCAAGTCCGGCGAGTACCGCGCCTACTACGAGCGGCAGTACGCGGAGCGGCTCGCGAACGCGACGAGCGTCTAACCACCGTCGCCCGCACCGGAGCATCGGCGCGCAACCTTCATCGCGTCCTTGACCTCGTGCCGGTCCGGCTGAAGCGCGCGTGAGGCCTCGAGGTAGGGCATTGCCTCGTCGCAGCGCCCGAGGTTGATGAGCGTCACCCCGAGGTTGTAGTTCGCGTACGCAGTCGTCAGGTCGGTATGGCCCTGCAGCTGCTGGACGGCGCTTTCGAGCAGCGGCAGCGCGGACCGGTAGTCGCCCTGCTGGATCAGCGTGAAGGCGCGGTCGTTGAGCGCTGCCGGGTCCTCGGCTGTGGGCTGCTGCGCCGTGGTCACCGGAGCCGCCGGCGCCGTCGTGACGACCGTCGTGCCGGGCTGCGTCACTGTCTTGACGGACACGCTCGGGCCGCCCGAGAGGAGCGCTCCGGCGATCCCGCCGCCTGCGCCCGCAGCGAGCAGCAGCGCGCCGAGCGGGACGAGCCATGCGATCCGCCGGCGGCGAGGTGCCGGCGATGCGGGCCCGGGTCGCGCCGGCGCCATCACATTCGTCGTGCCGGCGGCCTCCTCGAGCGCTGCCCGCAGGGCGGCCACGAGCTCTGCAGCGCTTCCGAAGCGCTTCGCGGGATCCTTCGCGAGGGCCTTCGCGAAGACCCGGTCGACCTCGCGCGGGATCGCCGGGTTGATCTCGGCGACGGACGGCACCTCGTCCGTGACGTGCGCGGACGCCTCCGCGGCGACGCTCGCGCCCTCGAACGGCCTGCGCCCGGTGAGCAGCTCGAAGGCGACCACCCCGAGCGAGTAGAGGTCGCTCGCCGGACTCGTCGGCTCCCCCTTCGCCTGCTCCGGCGAGAGGTAGGACGCGGTTCCGAGCACCGTGCCGGTCAGCGTGAGCGATCCGAGCCCAGCCGCGCTCGCGATGCCGAAGTCCGCGACGTGGACGCTGCCGTGGCGGTCGAGCAGGAGGTTGGCGGGCTTTACGTCGCGATGGACGACGCCCTGCCGGTGCGCGGCGTCGATCGCGCCGGCCGCCTGCTCGAGCCACTCGAGCACCTGCCCGGGCGCCTGCGCGCCCTCGGCCCGGAGCTTCTGCTCGAGCGACCCGCCGGCGAGGTACTCCATGACGATGAACGGACGCTCCCGGTACTCCCCGACGTCGTAGATCGTGACGATGTGGGGGTTGCCCGAGAGCCGGGCGACGGCGAGAGCCTCGCGGGTGAACCGCTCCCGGACCGACGCGTCCTTCGAGTACGGCTCCGCCAGCACCTTCACCGCCACGGCGCGGCCGAGCGTCGTGTCCGTCGCCCGGAAGATCTCGCCCATCCCGCCTCGACCGATCGGCTGAGCGCCCGTGTACCGCTCCGGCAATAGCTCTGTGCCGACTGCCACCGCGTCGAGGGTACCGCCAGAGGCAAGAAATCAACCTTCGGCACCGAAATACCTCTGCTAGCTTGGATTTTCTGGTTCGCCGCTCCCTCGCTCTCTTCGCCGTCGCCGCCGCCCTTTCAGCGTCCGCCGCCCGGGCGGACGCGGCGTCGGTCTGCGGCGGCACCTGCTTCACGGCTCCTGCCGGCTCCGGCGCCCTCTTCCTCTTCAGCGGCCACGGGTGGGGCCACGGCGTCGGGATGGGCCAGTGGGGGGCGTACGGCTACGCGCAGCACGGCGCGACGTTCGCTCAGATCCTCGACCACTACTACCCGGGCACGACGCTCGGCCCCGCAAGCGTCCCGACGATCCGCGTCCTCCTGACCGGGCACAGGAAGAAGCTGACGATCGCCTCCGACACCCCGTTCAACGTCAGGGACGGCAACGGGCGGGCGTATGCCCTCGGCGCCGGCCCCGTCACCTTCGGGCCCGGTCTGAAGCTGCCGGTCTCGCCGCAACCGCTCACGCCGCCGCTCCTGTTCCTCCCGCGCGGTGGGTCGCCGCTGACGCTCGCCCGCCCCTACCGCGGCCGAATCGAGGTCGACGTGGTGGACGGGAAGCTGCGCGCAGTCAACATCGTCGGGCTGGAGCCGTACCTCTACGGCGTCGTCCCGTCGGAGATGCCCTCGAAGTGGGCGCCCGAGGCGCTGAAGGCGCAGGCCGTGGCGGCACGCTCGTACGCGCTCGCGACGAAGAAGATCGGCGCGCCGTTCGACGCGTATGCGGACACTCGCAGTCAGATGTACCTCGGGCTTTCGAACGAGTCGAGCGCGACGAGTGCTGCAGTCGACGCGACGAAGGGGCAGGTGCTGTTCTACGGCGGCAAGGTCGCGACGACGTTCTTCTACTCGACGTCCGGCGGGCAGACCGAGTCGAGTCAGGAGTGGATCGGCACCGCGCTTCCGTACCTCGTCTCGGTGCCCGACCCGTACGACGACATCTCGCCGTACCACAACTGGGGCCCCGTGCCGGTAACCGCGCAGAAGATCGTGAAGGCGCTCAAGCTTGCCGGTCCGATAGTCGACGCAACGGCGACGCCGAACCCCAGTGGCCGCGTGGGCGAGCTGAGCCTCATCACGCCGCTCACGTCCCTGCAGGTGGCGGCGACGCAACTCCGCGGCGCGATCGGGCTTCGCTCGACGTGGTTCACGCTCGGAGTCATGTCGCTCGCGCCTCCGGCGCCGAACCCGCCGCTCCCGTACGGCTCGCAGGTGACGTTGTCCTCGACGGTTCGGGGTGTCACGGGCGCGATGCTCGAGCAGCGCACGTCGGGCGGCGCGTGGCAAACGGTCGGCCCGGTCTCCCCCGGTGCGGTGAAGCTCACGGAGAAGCCGGCGATCACGACCGACTACCGCCTCGCGACACCGGCGGCGGCGGCCGCGTACGTGCGGATCCGCGTTGCGCCGCTCGTCACGGTGACATCGTTCACGACGACGCTCGTCACCGGGACCGTGCAACCCCTCTTTCCGATGGCTCCCGTCGAGATCCAGCAGCAGAACCCCGACCTCACGAGCTGGACGGTGGTCGCCACCGGCACCGTCGAGGACGACGGCATCTTCTCGATTCCCGTGCAGCTCGTCGCCGGAGTGTCGTATCGCGTCTCAGTGGCTCCGGGCGCCGGCTACTCGCCCGGGGTAGCCACACCGCAAGTCGTGATGCGGTG
>JBGQKY010000022.1:0-21984 GCA_041499745.1 Gaiellaceae bacterium | reverse complement strand
GACGGAGCCTTCCGGATCGGCTCCGACGATCAGAACGTCGGAGCCACGCTCCTTGAAGTACCGGCCGACGCCGGAGATCGTCCCGCCGGTGCCGACGGAGATCACGATCGCGTCGATCTGCCCGCCGTCGGTTTGCTCCCACACCTCCGGTCCGGTCCGCTCGTAGTGCGCCAGCGGGTTGTTCATGTTCGAGTACTGGTCGGGCTTGAAGCCGCCGGGGATCTCCTCTGCGAGGCGCGAGGAGACTGAGTAGTAGCTCTCGGGGGAGTCGTGGTCGACGGCCGTCGGCGTGATCACGACCTCGGCCCCGTAGGCGCGCAGGAGAGCGATCTTCTCCTGGCTCATCTTGTCCGGCATCACGAAGATGCACCGGTAGCCCTTGACCGCCGCCGCGATCGCGAGCCCGACGCCGGTGTTCCCCGAGGTCGGCTCGACGATCGTGCCACCCGGCCTCAGCTTCCCCTCGCGCTCGGCCGCCTCGATCATCGGGAGGCCGATGCGGTCCTTCACGGAGCCGCCGGGGTTCAGATACTCGAGCTTCGCGAGGATCTGGGCGCCGCTGCGCGGGCTGATCTTGTCGAGGCGCACGATCGGCGTTGCGCCGACGAGCTCGAGGTGGGTCGGGTACTCGCGGGCCACCGCCGGGAAGGGTATGCCAAGGAGCCCGGATCGCGAGGCCGGTCTCCTAGAGTGCCGCCTGAACCGCGTCGGCCTCGACGGCTTCGAGCTCGCGGCCGCGCACGAGCGCGATGCACGCGGCGACCGAGGTCGCGCCGATCCCGGCGAGCACCCAGAACCCGAGCGCGAAGCCGCTCGTTTGCGCCGCAGCCGGGGAGTGACCCGACTGGAGCAGCGTCCCCATGTGCGTGAACGCCACCGTTGCCACCACAGCGACGCCGAGCGCGCCGCCGATCTGCTGGGAGGTGTTGATGAGACCCGAGGCGAGCCCGGCCTCGTGGTGCTCGACACCCGCAAGCGCGGCGATCGACATCGGGATGAACGAGAACGCCATCCCGACGCCGACGAGCAGGTAGCCCGGCAGCAACGCGGACGCGAACGAGCCGTGCGTCGGGATCTGCGTGTACCAGAGCATGCCCGCCGTGATGAGCGCGAGCCCGATCGTCATCACCGGCCGCGGCCCGATTCTCGTCACGAGCGCCTGCGATAGGCCTGCGACCGGGATCACTGTGCCCGCCGTCGCGAGAAACGTCAGGCCGGTGCGCAGGGCCGTGTAACCGAGCACCTGCTGGACGTAGAGCGTGAGCAGGAAGAAGTTCGCGAAGACGACCGCGCCGAGGAAGAAGCCGCACACGTTCGCACCCGTCACCGTTCTCGTCCGGAAGATCCGGAAGGGCACCATCGGCGAGTGGTGGCGTGTCTCGATGAAGAGGAACGCGAGAAAGAGGATGCCGGCGCCGAGCAACAGCCCGATTGTGCGGCCGGTCGCCCAGCCGACGTCCGGGGCCTTCGAGATCGCATACACGAGGAGCGCGAGGCTGCTCGTGATCGTGACCGCGCCGCCGGCATCGAAGCCGCGCAGACCGGGAACCCGGCTCTCGCGGACGACCGCACGCGTCAATGCGAGCACGAGCGCCCCGACGGGCACGTTGACGAAGAAGATCCATTCCCAGCCGGCGTACTTCGTCAGGATGCCGCCGAAGAGGACGCCGGCCGCGGCGCCGCTGCCGCCCATGGCGCCCCAGATTCCCAGCGCCTTGTTGCGCTCCGGGCCTTCCTCGAAGGTCGTCGTGATGATCGACAGGGTCGCCGGTGACACGATCGCCGCTCCGATCCCCTGCACTGCGCGTGCCGCGATCAGCACGGCGATGGAGCTCGCGAGCCCGCAGACGAGCGATGCGATGGCGAAGAGCCCCATGCCGATCATGAACATCCGCCGTCGTCCGAGAAGGTCGGCAGCGCGTCCGCCGAGCATCAGGAGCCCGCCGAACGTGATCGTGTAGGCGATGAGCACCCACTGCAGCGTGTTCTCCGACACGTGCAGCGATGTCTTGATCGACGGCAGCGCGACGTTGACGATCGAGACGTCGAGCACCGTCATGAACATCGCGACGCAGACGAGCGCGAGCGCCTCCCAGCGGCGTGGATCCGGTCTGGCGGCGGTGTGAGCTGACTCCATTCGTTCCCTCCTCTTCAGTCGTGAGTACGTCGCTTACAGCGGAAGCTTCTCGTCCGCGGCGGCCCGCAGAACCTGCTCGATATACGACGGAATCGCGCGATTCATGCCCACGTCCTTGCCGACCCGCTCCGACAGAAACCAGCGGTGCTCGAGCAGCTCGTGGAAGAGCTCGGCGGCGTCCCGCCGGCCCCGAAGCTCGGACGGCACGGCCGCGATCGTGGGCTCGAAGACCTCCGCGAGCCAGCGGCCGGCAGCGGCGGTGTCCGAGACGGGCTTCGCACCCGACCGCTCGAGCCACGTGCGATAGCGGGTGAGGTCGTTCAGCAGGCGGCGCGCCTGGTTCTCCTGCGCGTCGAGGCCGGTGAGCCGCATCAGCCGGCGTCGGTGATGGCCGGGCTCGACGACCTTCGTCGGCAAGAGGAGGCGAACCTTGTCGCCCTCGCTGACGAGCTCGACCTCCTCGACGTCGAATCCGAGCTCGTTCAGGCGGCGCAGGCGCTCCTCCAAGCGGTGGCCCTCCTGCACCGTGAACACCTCGTCGCGGGTCAACTCGGCCCACAGGTGGTCGTACGACTCGCGCACGGTCGCGGCGAAGTCGAACGGATCCTCGACCACCTCGCGCTCGAGCTCCGCCGCGAGGTCGTGCAGCTCGCCGACGATGTTCTCCTCGGCGATCTCGAGGTCGTGCAGGCGTTGGCCGTCGGACAGCCGCTCGTGCAGCTCGCCGGTCTCCACATCGACGAGGTACGCGGAGAGCGTGCCCGCGTCACGACGAAAGAGCGCGTTCGAGAGCGAGCAGTCGCCCCAGAAGAGCCCGGCGAGGTGGAGGCGAACGAGCAGGCCCGCCAGCGCGGCGCGCATCGCCGGCTCGGGCGCCGGCAGCGCGCGGCGGCCGAGAATGATGCGGTACGGGAGCGCGAACTCGAGGTAGCGCGTGATCAGCACGGCCTCCAGCTCCTCGCCGCCGCCGGAGACGCGGTCGGAGACGACGCCTTCCGCCTCGACCGACGGCACGCCCTCAGCCTCGAGCGCCGCGAGCAGGCGGTACTCGCGTGCGGCGAGGCGCGGCGGCAGCTCTTTCAGCGCGTAGAGCGAGCCGCTGAGCTCGACGAAGCGGACGACGTGCCGCCCGATTCCGCGCTCGACCTCGACGAAGTGCTCCTCGGGCCAGTCCTCCAGAGGCAGCTTCCACGGCAGCACGAGGAATGCCGCCTGCTCGGCGCGGGCGAGGAGACGAAACTGGGAGTTCGGCATCCTGTTCTTCGCTCCAGAGACACAAAGAGCCTCGCAGGCCACCCGGCCGGCGAGGCCCGTCGCCTCTCCGGGGACAGGTTACCGGGGCGCGAAGCGGGCACGGACGGTTCCCCCGTCCGCCGGGAGCTCGCAGCGGCCACGGCCGGTACACGCGCCGCTCCAACCCATGAAGCGGAAGCCGCGCAAGGGCGCGGCGGTCAGGCGTACGACCGTTCCGGGCTTGAACGAATGGCTACAGGCGCCGGTGCAGGCGATGCCGCGCGGCGCGCTCGTGACACGCCCTCTGCCGGCGACGCGAAGCGATACGAGGACCGGATCGCGGACGAACGTCACGTGCACGCTCGCGGGCGCGGTCATCGTCACCGCGCACGTGAGTGCCGGCGCGGTGCATGCGCCGGACCAGCCCCCGACGCGCCAGCCGTCGGCCGGCACGGCGGAGACCGTCACCTTCAGGTCGCCGTCGAGCGCGAGGTCGGCGCAGCCCGTGTCGCATGGAAACGTCGTCGTGTCCGTGCGTGCGACCACCGTGCCTGAGCCGTCGACGGTGACGGTGAGCGGGAACTGCGGGAGGTGCGTCAGCCACACCGAGTCCTGGACGTCCCACCACGTACCGGAGTGCCCGTAGTAGTCGTCGCGGCTGTAGTCGAGGACGACGTCGTCGAGGGTCGAGGCGGGTTTGAGAAAGGGGTAGAGGATGTCGGTCGGGCTGTCACACGGATGGCCATAGTCGCCCAGGCAGGGGTTTGCTGCACCGGCCGGGAGCGCACCGAGGTTGTGGATCAGCTCGTGCGCGGCGACCTCGGCGCTCGTACCGGCGCCCGGCGGCGTGAGGCCGCAGGCCGACTGAAGGTAGATATACGAGACTCCGAACCGGTTCCCCAGGGACTGGTTGCTCGGCGACTGCCCGCACACGCGGCTCTCCGATACGGCGCCGTCGTAGTAGAGGATCGTCTTCTCGCTATCCGGGAGGATGCCGCCGACATCGGTGTTCAGGCGCTGGAACATGCCCGGTGAGCGGTAGTACGCGGTGTCGTGCGGCAGCCGCACGAAGCCGATGTCGATCGATCCGGCCCGCGATGTGCAACCGGGAAACGGATAGAGGTCGAAGCGCGGTGTGCGGGACGGATCCTGCGTGCGCCACCACGCGTCGATCCAGGCTGCGTCGGTCGCGATACCGGATGCGTACGCGCCGAAGTTGTCGGCGCCGTCCGAGGGGATCGCATAGACGAAGCGCACCTGATCGGCCGACGAGACCTCGAACTCGGGCACGCGGTTGTCTGCCACCTCGTCGTTCCCGCACCACGTCACCGGAGCGGGACGTGCGGAGACGGCCGCCGGCACCGCGAGCGCGGCGGCGCACGCGGCGAGCAGGAGCCGCCTCAATGCCGGAAGTGGCGCCGGCCGGTGAAGACCATCACTGCGCCGGCCTCGGCGACCGCGGCGATGACCTCGTCGTCGCGCTTCGAGCCTCCCGGCTGGACGATCGCCGCCGTCCCGGCCTCGAGCGCGAGGCGCGGCCCGTCCGGGAACGGGAAGAACGCGTCCGAGGCGAGCGTCGAGCCCATCACGTCATGGCCGTGCGCCCCCGCCTTCTCGACGGCGATCCCCACTGCGTCGACGCGGCTCATCTGGCCGGCGCCGATACCGATCGTCGCGAGATCCTTCACGAGCACGATCGCATTCGAGGACACATGCTTGCAGACGCGCCACGCAAATACGAGATCGCCCCACCGGCGCTCGTCGGGCGAGCCGGAGACGACCTGCCAGCCCTCGCGATCGTCGATCTCCGAGTCCGGATCCTGGACGAGGAAGCCGCCGAGCACACGCTTGTAGTGGCGCAGGTCGATTTCGCGGCGCCTCTCGTGGTCGACGAGGATACGCGTGTTCTGTCTTTGCTGGAGCACGCTGAGCGCCTCCCTCGCGTACCCGGGCGTGAACAGCACCTCGACGAACTGCTCCGCGAGCCTCTCGGCGAGGGGCGCTTCGACCTCGCGGTTCAGCACGACGATGCCGCCGTAAGCGGACGTCGGGTCGGAGGCCAGTGCCTTGTCGTACGCCTCCTCGATCGTCGCGCCGATCGCGACTCCGCACGGGTTCGCGTGCTTGACGATCACGCACGCCGGAAGCGCGAACTCCCGCGCGAGCATCCGCGCCGCGGACAGGTCGTTGAGGTTGTTGAATGAGAGCGCCTTGCCGTGGAGCTGCTCGATGCGCGAGAGGAGGTGCCTCCGCGCGCCCCGCTCGGCGTAGTACGCCGCGCGCTGGTGCGGGTTCTCGCCGTACGGGAGGTCGAGCACCTTCTCGAGCGCGACGATGTGCGTCTCCGGGAAGGTCTCCCGATCGGAGAACCACGTTGCGATCGCCGCCTCGTAGGCGGCCGTCGTCGCGAACGCCTCCGCCGCAAGCTCGCGTCGCGTCTGGGCCGAGAGCTCGCCGTTGGCGCGCAGCTCGTCGAGCACGAAGCCGTAGCGTTCCGGTCGACAGACCGGCGCCACGTGCGCGAAGTTCTTCGCCGCCCCGCGCAGCATCGACGGGCCGCCGACGTCGATCATCTCGACGGCCTCCATCTCGGTGACTCCCCGCTTCGCGGCGACCTGCTCGAACGGATAGACGTTGATGCAGACGAGATCGAACGGCTCGATCTCGTGCTCCTCGAGCGTCGCGAGGTCATCGTCGTTGTCGCGCCGCGCGAGGATGCCGGCGTGGATGCGCGGATGAAGCGTCTTCACGCGCCCGCCGAGCATCTCGGGGAAATCGGTCAGCGACTCGACGCGCTCGACCGTCAGGCCGAGCCCTTCGAGGTAGCCGGCGGTGCCGCCGCTCGCGACGAGGCTCCAGCCGAGCTCCGCCAGTCCCCGCGCGAAGACGTCGAGGCCGGTCTTGTCGAAGGTGGAGATCAGCGCGCGCACAGTTCCTCCACCACACGCGGCAGCAGGCGGTGCTCGATCTCCTTGATGCGTGCGTGCAGCGTCTCGGCGGTGTCGCCGGCGAGCACCGGCACGCGCTCCTGAGCAAGAATCGGGCCGCTGTCGACGCCCTTGTCGACGAGGTGCACTGTCGCTCCCGACTCGTCGATGCCCGCGGCAAGCTGGTCTTCGACGGCGTGCGCTCCGGGGAAGTGCGGCAGCAGCGAGGGATGGACGTTCACGACGGCGCCCGGAAAGCGGTCGAGGAAGGAGCTCGTCAGGAGGTGCATGTAGCCGGCGAGCACGACGAGCCGGACGCCCCGGTCTGCGAGCCATCGCGCCATCGCCGCGTCGCGCGCGGCGCGATCGGAGTACTCCGAGAGCTCGAACGACGCCGTGGGTATGCCGCGGGCGCGCGCGAGAGCCGGCGCGTCGCTGCGGTTGCCGGCGATCGCGCAAACCGGCAGGTCCGCGTCGAGTAGCGCCTGGAGGTTCGTGCCGGCACCGCTGACGAGGACGCCGATCACTCGAGCGTTCCGATGAGGAGTGCGCCCGCGGGCGCCTCGGGAACGACGGCGCAAAGGCCGATGCCGAGGTTGAACACGCGTCGCGCCTCATGCTCGTCGATACCCTGCTCGGCGAGCCAGTCGAAGACCGGAGGCCGCGGCCACGCGTTCCAGTCGATGCTCGCCTGCACGCCTTCGGGCAGCACCCGCGAGAGGTTCCCGAGGATGCCGCCGCCCGTGACGTGCGCGAGCGCTTTCACATCGGCGCCGGCCCGGAGGGCCCGCACCTCCTCCACGTACAGACGGTGGGGCGCGAGCAGCAGCTCGGCGTCGAAGCCGCCGTCGCCGACGAGCGTGCGCACGAGGGAGAAGCCGTTTGTGTGCAGGCCGCTCGACGGGAAACCGATCACGTTGTCGCCGGGCGTGCACCGCGAGCCGTCGATGATCTCGTCCCGGTCGACGATCCCGACGCAGGTGCCCGCGAAGTCGAGCTCGTCGTCGCGATAGACGCCGGGCAGCTCCGCCGTCTCGCCGCCGATGAGCGCGCAGCCGGCGGCGCGGCACACCTCCGCCGCGCCCTCGACGAGGTCGGCGACCTGCTCGAGCTCGATGTGCTCCGCTGCGACGTAGTCGAGAAAAAAGAGGGGCGTCGCGCCGCTGCAGAGCACGTCGTTGACGCAGTGCGCCGCGAGATCCATCCCGCCCCAGCGAAGCGTCCCGGCGCGCTGGTGGAGCATCAGCTTCGAGCCGACACCGTCGGTCGAGGCGGCGAGGAAGCGGCGCTCGTCGAGCTGATAGAGGCCCGCGAAGCGCCCAAAGCCGGTGGCCCCTGTCGACTCGACGGCGGCCCTGAGCCGCTCGACGACTGCGTCGGCCGTTGCAAGCGAGACGCCTGCGGCTCCGTACGTCTTCGCGTCCTCGTTCAAGAAGTCGAGTCTACGATCCGCCAGGGATGGACGCGGCGACGGAGCACGTCCGGGCGCTCGCCCGCCGCGTGACGGCGGCGGCGCTCGAGCTGGGCCCGCTGCGCGGCGCCCTCCTGGCGGGCTCCGGAGCCAGGGGCGACGCCGATTTCTACTCCGACGTCGACCTGCTCCTCTACGTCGACGAGCTGCCCCCGGACGACCGGCTCGAGAGCCTGCGGAAGCGCCTCGGCGGCACGAATCTCGTTCCGATCGCGCCGCCGCACCTCGTGCAGTTCGACATCGGGGGCGTTGCGGTGCAGGTCGGGTACACGACGGTGGCCGAGCTCGAGGAGCAGCTCGAGCAGCTGCTCATGCGGCACGAGGACGTCTTCGGGCCCTCGCAGAAGCTCCTTTCGGGGCTGCTCGAAGGGCTGCCCGTCCACGGGGAGGAGCTGCTCGCACGGTGGCGCGACCGCGTCGCCGCCTATCCCGACGAGCTCCGGGTCGCGGCGATCGAGCACCATTGGCGCTTCTTCCCGCTCTGGTGGTACCGGGAGGCGATGGCGAAGCGCGACGCGGAGCTGTGGCGGCTCGACATGCTGCTCGAGGCGTCGTTCAACCTGCTCGGCGTGCTCTCGGCGCTCAACCGCGTGTACTACGCGCGCTTCGAGCTCAAGCGACTACGGAAGCTCTCCGCGAAGCTCGAGCTTGCTCCGGCGGAGCTTGCCGACCGGCTCGAGTCGCTCTTCAGGCTCCCGGCGGGCAAAGCGGCTGACGAACTCGGCCGGCTCGTCGTCGAGACGCGCGAGCTCGTTGCGCGGGAGCTGCCCGAGCTCGAGCTGCCGTTACGGCGTCCGCCTGGAACTCGTGCGCAGCCGTGGTCGGTGTAGGTCGGTGTTGTCGACGACGACGTCCGCGAGCGACTCCGGGTCGATCTCGGCGAGGTAGCGGGTCTCGCCGGGGACGTAGCGCATCGCATACCGTTCGCGGGCGTTCTCCAGCCACGACTCGTCGCGAGCAAGCGCCCGCTCGAGGGCGACTTCGCGGTCGACCGTGAGGAAGATCGTGAGATCCCAGAGCTCGCGCAAGTCGGGGTGGTGCAGGAAGACGCCGTCGGCGATCGCCGTCTCCCGCAAGCTGAGCAGGTGCGCGCGGAAGCGCTCGAAGTCGAAGCTCCATGGGTAGTACTCCTGCGGCGACGGCCGGTGGAAGTCGTCGATCGTGACGCGGAGTGCCGGCACGAGCTGCGCGAGCTCGTCCGCAAACGTCGACTTGCCCGCCGCGGTGACGCCGTCGATCGCAACGCGAGCGGGCCGCCGGAGGTCCAGGACCTGTGCCGCAACCGCAGCAAGGATCGCATGCCTGGCAGGTGTCACGAGAGTGTCACGGCTCTGTAACGGTGTCTGACACCACGTCATGTCCGCGCAGGACGACGTCCGGCTCTCCGAGCAGGGAATTTCCGTTTCGTGTCTGACACCGGGACGTGGCCTAGAGAAACAGCTCCGCGTGCAGCTCCGGCCGGCCCTGCGGTCCGCCCGGGACGAAGCGCACGAGCGTGTCGCCGATCTCGACCTCGGCGCCGATGCGTTGCGCGTCGAGCACGAGCGCGAGCGCATCCGCCTTCGCCTCCGGATCGTCCGCCTTCAGGTGGAGCTCGGAGAGGCGGAGGCGGTCGCCGCCCGCGAGCAGCTCGTCGATCCAGTCGCGCGGTGGGTGCAGCTCGAGGCGGTAGCCGGCGTTCGTCGACACGAAGGTGCGCCGTCCGCCGTGCTCCTGGACGCGCAGCTCGGCCTCCTCGGCCCGCGCGAGCGCCCCTTCGAACTCGTCCTCGTCGAGCGCGAGCCCGAGATGGTCGACCCGGGGCATCGGCCACTGGCCCGGCTGCACGACGACGTTCACCGCACCGAGCTCGAGCTCCGACAGACGCAGCTTGAAGCCCATCGCATCCAGCTCCGTCCACGACATCCCGGCTTCGAACGACGTCAGGTCCTCGCCGATCCGCCCGTGGCGCGCGACGAGGTCGAAGCCGAGTTTGCCGACATAGCGCGCCTCGACCTCGCGGACGCGGCTCGTCACGAGGTGGTAGTGGAAGAGGTGCACGCGGCCGAATCGTAAGCAGGATTCGCCGCCTGCGCGACGAAGTCGCTCTGGATCGGATGGGAATCCATCACGTCGACATCGTCGTCTCCTCGATCGAGCGCAGTCTCCCGTTCTATCGGGAGCTCCTCGGCCCGCTTGGCTGGCACGGGATCAGCGAGGTGGAGGGCGAGCGCGGCGAGACGATCTGGTACCTGCTCGGTCACGAGGCGCAGATCGGCCTCCGCGAGGTGGTCTCGGAAGACCGCGGCCCCTACGACCGGTACAGGGTCGGCCTGCACCACCTCGCCTTCGAGGTCGTCTCGCGCGCCGCGGTCGACGAGCGTGCCGAGTGGCTGCGCAGAAACGGCGCGCTACTCGAGAGCGACCCGCAGGAGTACACGTATTCGCCCGGGTATTACGCCGTGTTCTTTTACGACCCGGACGGAATGAAGCTCGAGATCCTCCACGTCCCGGCCCTCGCGGCCTGAGAAAGGAGTACGCGTGTCCACTACGCCTCCCGAGGAACCGACTCCGGCACAGCCGATCCTGCCGGCAATTGGGTATACGGGGATCGGCCGGACGCCGATGTCCGGCGCGATCTTGCCGGTGCCCGGCAACGCAGAGATCGCGATCTGGTTCATCGTCGAGGTGACGCTCGCGATCGTTGCCGCCGTTTCCGACGGCTTCGACGTCAACGGCTGGGCCGTTGCCACGACGTGGATCACGGCCGCGTACATCCTTTCCCGTGGCATCGCGAAGGCGAGCCGCGTGCTCGAGCAGTAGCAAGGGGGAATCGCGTGGAGCGGGTGACCGGCATCGGCGGTGTCTTCATCCGCTCTGCGCAACCAGACGCGCTGCGCGCGTGGTACGCCGGGCAGCTCGGGCTCGACGTAAACGAGGAGTGGGGAGGCGCCGTGCTTACGAGCAACGGCGGTGAGACGCTGACGTGGGCCGTCTTTCCGGGCGACACCGACTACTTCGGCGAGCGCAGTCAGCAGGCGATGGTGAACTACCGGGTGCGCGACCTCGACGCGATGCTCACGCAACTCCGCGCAGCCGGCGTCGAGGTCGACGCCAAGGTCGATGAGCTCGAATACGGCCGGTTCGGCTGGGCCACCGACCCCGACGGGAACCGCTTCGAGCTCTGGGAGCCGGCCGCCGGTCACTGAGGCCGCCGAGCGCGGCGAACCGTGCTCTACACGCGCGCCGGCTCGAAGCGGAGCTTCGCAAACTCCGCCGGAACCGCCGTCGGATACTCGCCCGTGAGGCACGCGCTGCACAGCGCCGACTCCGGCCGCTTCGTCGCGGCGACGAGGCTGTCGTGCGACAGGTATGCGAGCGACGTCGCCCCGATGTACTCGCGGATCTCCTCGACGGTTCTGTCGGCGCCGATCATCTCCGCCGGATCGGCGAGATCGATGCCGTAGAAGCACTGCCCGATCACGGGTGGCGACGAGATGCGCACGTGGACTTCTGTCGCGCCGGCGTCGAAGAGCATCTGCACGATCTGGCGTGTCGTGTTCCCGCGCACGATCGAGTCGTCGACGACCACGACGCGCTGCTCGGCCACCTCGGCGAGCGGGTTGAACTTCAGCTTCACGCCCTGTCGGCGGAGCTCCTGGTCGGGTTGGATGAACGTGCGTGCGATGTAACGGTTCTTGATCAGCCCTTCGCTGAACGGGATACCGCTTGCCCGCGAGAAGCCGATCGCCGCGGGCGTGCCCGAGTCGGGAATCGGCAGGACGAGGTCGGCCTCGACCGGCGCCTCCTTGGCGAGCTGCTCGCCCATCCGAACCCGCGCGCCGTGCACCTCGATCCCGGACAGCTCCGTGTCGGGGCGCGCGAGGTAGAAGAACTCGAAGATGCAGAGCGCACCGCCGCCCGCGGGTGGGACGGCGCGAACGCTGCGCAGGCCGTTCTCGTCGACGAACACGGCCTCGCCGCGATCCACCTCGCGCACGAACTCGGCGCCGACGAGATCGAGCGCGCAGGTCTCGGATGCGACGACCCAGTCGTCGTGGATGCGGCCGAGCACGAGCGGACGGAACCCGTGCGGGTCGCGGAACGCGATCAGCGTCCCCTGTGAAAGCGCGACGACAGAGTACGCGCCTTCGAGCTGCTTCATCGCGTTCGCGACGGCCTGGTCGAGCGGCGCCTCGTCGTTCGCGATCAGCGCAGCGATCACCTCGCTGTCGGACGTCGCGCGCAGCGTGACCCCGTTCTGCGTCAGCTTGTCCCGCAGCACCGTCTCGTTGACGAGGTTGCCGTTGTGGCCGAGCGCCACCGTGCGCGCGCGGCCGTGCTGCACGAGCGGCTGTGCGTTCGACCACTGCGACGAGCCGGTCGTGGAGTAACGCGTGTGCCCGATCGCGACCTGGCCGCGCAGACCGTGAAGCTTCTGCTCGTCGAACACCTGCGTGACGAGCCCGAGGTCTCGCAGCGCCGTCAGCCTCTCTTGCTCGGAAACCGCGATCCCCGCCGACTCCTGGCCGCGGTGCTGGAGCGCGAAGAGCCCGAAGTATGTGAGCCGCGCGACGTCGCGGTCGGCGGCGTGCACGCCGAAGACGCCGCACATCTAGCGGACCCTTCCGATCTCGAGGAAGCCGCGCGAGCCAAGGCTCGCAACCTGGTCGCGGGACGTGGCCAGGATCGCCGCGCCGCGTGCCGGCTCCTCCGGCAGCTCGACGTGTGCCTCGTGGCCGCTCCAGCGCGCCGCTTCGGCGAGCGCATGCTCGAGCCCTGCGTAGCCGACGTCGTGGCAGAGCGAGAGGATCGGCGCCGCCTTCCAGAGGAAACGAACGAGGGCCGCCTCGGCGGCGAGGCTCTCCTCGGGCGCCTGCGCGAGCAGCACCACGTCGCCGGGCTGCCAACCGCCGGGCACGAGCCGCACGTCCGGCACGATGCCCACGCAGCCAACGACCGGGGTCGGCGGAATCGAGTGCCCGTCGGTGTCGTTGTAGAGCGAGACGTTGCCCGACACGACCGGGACTCCGAGCGCCTCCGCGGCCTGGGCGATTCCCTCGATGCTGCGGGCGAGCTCGGAGGCGATCTCCGGCTTCTCGGGGCTGCCGAAGTTGAGGCAGTCCGTGAGGCCGATCGGCTCGCCGCCCGCGCAGGCGACGTTGCGCGCCGCGCCCAGCACGGCCTGCACGCCGGCGGCGAACGGGTCGCTCTCCCCTGGGCGCGGGCCCTGGAGCGCGACCGCGAGGCCGCGCAGCGACGGGCGCAGGCGCAGTACGCCGGCGTCGAGCCCGGGCCGGCGCACGGTGCGCGAGCCGACGAGCTGGTCGTACTGCTCGAAGATCCACGTCTTGTCGGCGCGGTTCTCCTCGCTCAACGGCTTCGGCTGCACGGGCCACGCGTCCGCCTTCGCCTGCACGACCTCGTAGCGCGGGCACTCGTCCGTGAGGAGCAGCGCCGGAATCGAGCCGACGACGTCGTCGCCCCACAGCGCGCGCAGCTCGTCGTGATCTGTCACGTCCCCGATCGGCGTGCAGTCCAGCTCCCAGCGCGTGCACACGGCCCGTACCGCGTCGAGCATCTGCGGCCGGACGACTGCGACCATCCGTTCCTGCGACTCGGAGATCATGATCTCCCAGGGCTCCATGCCCTCTTCGCGCAGCGGCACGCGGTCGAGGTGGACGTCGATGCCGGCACCTTCGCCGGCCATCTCCGAGAGTGACGAGGCAAGCCCCGCGGCTCCGCAGTCCTGGAGCGACTCGACAAGGCCCGACTCGACGAGCTCGACCGACACCTCGATCAGCTTCTTGCCTGTGAACGGATCGCCGACTTGCACGGACGGACGCTTGTCCGCGTCGTCTTCGCCGAGCTCTGCACTCGCCAGCACGGACGCGCCGCCGATCCCATCGCGCCCCGTCGTCGCGCCGTAGAGGACGACGACGTTGCCGGGGCCGTCGGCCTTTGCGGATTGGAGCCGCCGCGGGTCGAGGATCCCGACACACATCGCGTTCACGAGGCAGTTGCCCGCGTACGCCTCGTCGAAGACCGTCGCGCCGCCGATGTTTGCGACGCCGACGGAGTTCCCGTAGCCGCCGATCCCCGCGACGGCGCGCTCGAAGTGGTGGTCGGGCGCGCCGAACCAGAGCCCGTCGAGGAGAGCGATCGGCCGTGCGCCCATCGCGACGATGTCGCGCAGGATCCCGCCGATCCCGGTCGCCGCCCCCTGGAACGGCTCGACCGCCGACGGGTGGTTGTGCGACTCGACCTTGAAGGCGACGGCGAGCCCGTCTCCGAGATCGAGCACGCCCGCGTTCTCGCCGGGGCCCTGGAGGACGCGCTCGCCGGTCGAGGGCAGCCGCTTCAGCAGCGGCGCCGAGTGCTTGTAGCCACAATGCTCGGACCACAGGAGCGAGAACACCGCGAGCTCGAAGTGGTTCGGTTCGCGGCCCAGAAGCTCCTGGATTCGGCTCGCCTCCCAGTCGGTGAGACCAAGAGCGCGGTGGAGCGGCTGTTCTGCGAGCTCCGTCAGGTAATCGAGTCTAGCCGGGGAAACAGACGACCCTCCCCGGGCGTTACAAGTAGGCGTGGGCCGCCGCTCTCCCGCGATGCTCGTCGTCGTCGCGCTCCTCTGGGGGGCGAGCTTCCTGTTCATCAAGGTCGCCGTGCGGGAGCTCGCGCCGTCGACCCTGATCATGGGGCGGCTCGGCCTCGGAGCGCTCACGCTGGCCGTGATCGTGCCCTTCATGGTCGGCGGGCGGGCGACGGTCGAGGAGATCCGGCAGAACGTGCGCTGGCTCCTGGTCGTCGCATTCGTCAACGTGGCGATCCCGTTCTGGCTGCTGTCGTGGGGCGAGACCCGGATCGACTCGGGCCTCGCGTCGATCCTCCAGGCCTCGGTTCCCATCTTCAACGCCGTGGTCGCGTTCGGCTTCTTCCGCGAGGTGCGCGTGACCGGGCTGCGGCTGCTCGGCGTCGCGATCGGCTTCGTCGGCGTCGCGCTCCTCGTCGGCGCGCAGCCGCAGGGGAAGGTGTTGGACGCACTCGCCGTCGTCGGCATGGCGCTCTGCTACGCCGTCGGGCAGCTCTTCGTCGGTCGGCATCTCGCGCAGATGCAGCCGTCCGTCGTTGCGCTCGGGACGACAGGGATTGCGGCGCTCGCGACGCTGCCGGCCGGAATAGCACAGGCGCCGCACCATGTTCCGAGCTGGCAGACCTTCGGCTCGGTGGTCGCCCTCGCTGTCCCCGGGACCGCGATCGCCTTCCTCCTCTTCTACGCGATCATCGCCGGTGCAGGTGCCGCGTTTGCGTCGCTCGTCACGTACCTCGTGCCGCCGATCGCGCTCGCCTACGGCGCCGTCTTCCTCGGTGAGCGGTTCGGCGCCGCCGCGCTCGGCGGGCTCGCGCTGGTCCTCGGCGGCGTCGTGCTCGGCACAGGGCGTGTGCGCCTCCGCCGGCGGGCGCTAGCCTCGGAGGCGTGAGCCGCCGCTACGCGTTCCTGCTCCTCGGGCTCGGCGCGATCTGGGGCTCGTCGTATCTCTTTATCAAGGTCGGCGTCCGCGACCTTTCCCCGGCGGTGCTGATCGAGATCCGGCTCGTCTGCGCGGGACCGATCCTCCTCACGTACGCCGTCCGCCGCTACGGCTTCACGGCGATCCGGAGGGCGTGGCGTGAGGGCCTCGTGCTCGGAGTGCTGAACGCGGCCGTTCCCTTCACGCTGATCGCGTGGGGCGAGACGTACGTCGACTCCGGCGTAGCCGCGGTTGCGAACGCCTCAGTCCCGATCTTCCTCGCGATCCTCGCGTTCTGGTTCGTACCGAGCGAGCGGTCGACCGGGGTGCGCGCGGTCGGCGTCGTTCTCGGGATCGCCGGCGTCACGGTGCTCGCCGGCGTGCACCCGGATGGCGGCTGGAACGGCGCGCTCGGAACCGGCGCGATCGTGCTCGCGTCGCTCTCCTACGCGGCGGCGAACCTGTACGCAGGGCGGCGGATCGCCGTCGGCGGCCCCGTGCTCGCCGCTGCGTCGATGGCCGTCGCCTTCGTCGTGCTCGTGCCGCTCGCGCTCGTCTCGCTTCCATCCCACACGCCGGGCTGGAAGTCGGTCGGCTCGGCCGTCGTGCTGGGCGTGTTCGGCACCGCCCTCGCACAGATCCTCGCGTACCGGCTGATTCGGCTGTACGGGTCGTCGCGCGCGGTGCTCGTCGCGTACATGCTCCCCGCGTTCGCACTCGTGTACGGCGCGGTCTTCCTCAGCGAGGCGGTGACGATCCAGAAGCTCGCCGGCCTGCTGCTCATTCTCGGCGGCGTGGGCCTGGGCTCGGGGGCGGTGCGCCTGCTACGCAGGCCGGCGGTTGCCCGATCGTGAGCGTCGAGCTGCGCCGCGCGGGCCCCGATGACGCCGCGTTCCTGCTCGCGCTCGTCACCGACGAGGAGACGCGCCCGTTCCTTGGCGGTCGCGCGGGCGAGACGATCGAGGAGGTGCTCGCCGAGATCGAGCGCTCCGAGCGCGAGCCGGAGGCTTCCGGCTGGTTCGTCGTCGAGGTGGACGGCGTGCTCGCAGGCTGCGTCGGGTTCCACCGGACGAACGAGCGGAACCGGATCGTCGAGGCCGGCCGCTTCGCCGTCCATCCGGACTTCCGTGGCCGGAGGATCGGCGACGCGGTCGCGCGCCTCCTCCAGCGGCATCTCCTCGTCGATCTCGACTTCCACCGGATCGAGCTCCAGATCTACGGCTTCAACGAGCGCGCGATCGCGCACGCGGAGCGGTCAGGCTTCGTGCGAGAGGGTGTGAAGCGGAAGGCGTACCTCAAGCACGGGGAGTGGCAGGACGCGGTGCTCTTCTCGCTGCTTCGCGAAGACCTCGAGGCGCCCTAGCGGCCGGCGAGCTCGCGGCCGATCGCCTCGGCGAGCTCTTCCGGCTTGAAGCCGAACGGGCCCTCGCCGCCCTGGTAGGCGATGCGCCCGTCCGCCGCGATCAGGAAGAGACGGTCAGGCCAGCCGCCGTACACCGACCCGACGGCGTCGTCGACGTCGTCGACGACCATCGGCATCTTGAGACGCAGTCGCACGGCGCAGGTTGCCGCAACCTCGGCTCGCGCGTCTGCGGTCACGGGATCCTCGACCGCGATCTCGGCGTCGCGATTCTCGTCGAGTACCCAGCCGTCCTCAGGATGGGCCTCCTTGATGTAGACCGCGAGGAACGAGACCCGGTCGGCGTGCGTGGCGGCGAGCGCGTCGAGCGTCCCAACCTGGGCGCGGAAGGGCGGTCAGGTGTACGAGCCGAAAACGAGCGCGACCGGACGCTCGGCATTCAGCTCGGCGAGGCGCACCGTGCCGCCCCCGGCGAGGAGCGGCAGCTCGAAGTCGGGTGCCGCGTCGCCGACCCCGACCTTTGGCGTCCGCAGGTCGAGGTACTCGGCATCGGCCAGGACCTCGTGCATCGTCTGCGGCTTCGGCATCCGGCGAATCGTAGACCGTGCCACATGACGGGCCTTCCCCACACGAAAAGCCGCGGTCACCGTGGAAATCCGGGGAATCCCACGATGCATTTGCGTGCTTCTGCTGACGCGTGACGGGTCTCGGACGGAGAACAGGCCTTTACACGGGCCGGTAGCTCAAGTGGCAGAGCACCCCGCTCTTGACGGGGAGGATGGGGATCGAAACCTCCCCGGCCCACCACAACTCGCGGGAGGTGATGAGGACGGGACGGCGGCGTGGCGCCTGGTTCGCGGCCGCGTTGCCTGCCGGGCTCACGTCTGCGTCCGCAGCCGCGGAGAGGTCTCGCCCCAACTTCCAGCGGCCGGCGCCGTGGACATGACGAGCCACAGACGGCTCGTCCACTGGCTGACCGCGCTGCCGTTCGTGGCCGTCTTTCTCGCGGTCGGGGGATTCGGCGCATATCGCTATCTCGACAACTTCTGGCTCTACCGCGGCTTCGCACCGCCGCGAGACCCTGCGTTCGTGACCATGCATGGTCGCGAGGACACGTTCGGCGTCTCGAGCCCGGCCCTCAACGGTCGTACCCAGCAGGTCGTCGTCTATCTGCCTCCGGGGTACGACTCGAATCCCGGACGGCGCTATCCCGTGATGTACCTGTTGCACGGGTTTCCCGGGCGTCCGCTCGCCTTCCTCCTGACCGTGCGCATGGGCGTGTGGGTCGACACGCTCGCGGCTCAACACCGGCTCGACGGGGTCATCCTTGCGATGCCCTCGGGCTCGACCGGCACGTTCGAAGACAAGGAGTGGGCGAACGGCGTCCGCCCCGGCGAGGGCTGGGAGACCTTTGTTGCGCGCGACGTCGTGAACGCCGTCGACACTCGGTACCGCACGATCCGCTCTGCGGCGGGACGGGCGATCGCCGGGCTCTCGGAGGGCGGTTACGGGGCGCTGAACATCGCCCTGCACCACCCGGACGAGTTCCGAGTCGTCCAGAGCTGGTCGGGCTACATGCGCGCGGACAACGTCCGTGCGATCTTCGGCGGCCGGCCGGATCTGCTCGGCTACAACAGTCCTGGCGAGTATCTGCCGAAGGTCGCGGCGAGGCTCCGGCGCAACAATGTCTTCCTCTGGTTCTACACCGGCGCTGCCGATTCGTTGCGGGGGCAGAACGCGGCGTTCGCAGCCCAGCTCGACCGCTTCCGGATCGGCCACCGCTACTTCGTCGACGCCGGTGGTCACACGTGGCGGATCTGGCGCGAGAATGCCTCTCGGTCGTTGCTCGCGGCCACGTCGAGGCTGAGTCGTGGCTAGGCATCTTCTGCGCTTCCTTCGGTTCGGGGAGTTCTTGCTTGTCGCGCTCGTCGCGCTCGCGATTCCGGTCGCGGCGGCCGGGTGGTTCTACCTCTTGCGCGGCCTGGCGCTACCGGGCCCACGAGTACGCGACGCGCTGCCGCTCGACGAGCTGCCGGGCGGCGCCGGCGTGCACGTCCTCCTCTTTGTCGGCGTCTGGGCCGGTGCCGCCCTCACCTTCGGGCTCATGGCACGCGCGGCGCGCATCGAGCGGCTGACAGCGGCGCTGTTGTTCGCTCTCGCAGTCGGTGCGGCGGTCTTCGCGGCGACCGGCATCTCGATCTTCGTCGTTCGTCAGATACGCGCAGGCGCGGCGTTCAAGGCGGCGGCGCACCTCGAGGTCGTCTACCTATCTGCTGCCGTAGCCGGTCTCGGCGGCGCGCTCCTCGGCGAGCGACGCAGCGCCGGCCGACGCTGGCCGATCGTGCTCGCCGTCTTCGTCGCCGCATCCGGCGTGCTGGACGTGGCGTCCGCGATCACCCCCGCGATCGACTCGCGGTTGAAGCTGGTGGAGGACGCGACCCCGAACTTCGTCCCGCATCTCGCGAGCGCGCTCGTCGTCCCGTCGGGATTGATGCTCGTCGTCCTCGCTCGCGGACTCTGGCGCCGACGCAGACGTGCGTGGCAGCTCACGGTTGCGGTTGTTCTCGCAGCGGCGCTTCTCCATCTGCTCAAGGGCCTCGACTACGAGGAGGCGGCCGCGAGCGTGCTCGTTGCGCTCGCGCTCCTCGCCCGCCGTCACGACTTCGCCGGTCCCGGCGATCCGACCTCACGCGTTCATCTCACCGCCCGCGCAGCCTTGTGGTTCGGCGGCATCTTCGCGTACGGCTTCGCCGCCCTCTGGGTCAACCGCGTCGCGGCCGACCAGCCGTTCACGGCGGGATTCGCGCTACGCGAAACGGCTGAGTCACTCGTCGGAATGGAGCTCGTGGGCACCCGGCACCTGGCCGGGGAGTTCGGCCGCTGGTTCCCGCTCTCGGTGCTTCTGCTCGGCGTCACGGCAGGCCTCGCCCTGGTCTGGTTGTGGCTCGCGCCGTGGCGTTACCAGCTGACCCACGGTCGCCGCGAACGCGAGCGCGCGCACGTCCTCGTGGAACGCTACGGGGTCGACACGCTCGCTCCGTTCGCGCTTCGCGGCGACAAGTCGTACTTCTTCAGCGAGGACGAGCAGGCGTTTCTCGCGTACAAGGTCGTCGCAGGCGTCGCCGTCATTTCCGGGGACGCCGTCGGGCCTGACGAGTCGATCCGCTCCCTGCTGCCGCGTTTCCTCGCGTTTGCACGCGAGCGCGACTGGCGCATTGCGGTCCTCGGCGCTGGAGAACGCTACCTCGGGCTCTACCGCGAGCTCGGACTGCGAGCGCTCTACCATGGGGACGAGGCAGTGGTCGTCACCAGGGAATTCTCGCTCGACGGGCGAGCAGTCCGGAAGGTGCGCCAGTCGGTGGCGCGGCTCGAGCGCGCCGGGTACCGCGCCATCGTGCTGGCGGCACGGGACGTTCACGACGAACTGCGCGCCGATCTCCAGGAGATCTTCGAGGAATGGCGGGGCGGCGGTCGCGTGAAAGGCTTCACGATGGAGCTCGACACCCTCTTCCGGCTCGAGGGCGACGATGCACTGTTCGTCGTCGGCCTCGATGGTGAGGGCATCCCCCAGGGATTCCTGCACTTCGTCGTCGCCCGCCCGGGCCACGCACTGTCCCTGTCATCGATGCCACGCCGCCGCCAGACGCCCAACGGCTTCAACGAGTGGCTCGTCGTGACCGCGATCGAGTGGGCGAAGGTGCACGGCGTCGAACGGGTCTCGCTCAACTTCGCGCCCTTCGCCGCCGTCTTCCAAGGCGACGCCGACGTCCGCGGGGCGGCGCGCCTCCGGCGTCGCGCACTCACGACCCTGAAGGGACACGGGTTCCAGCTGGAGAACCTCCTCGCGTTCAACCGCAAGTTCTGCCCCGGGTGGGAGCGGCGCTACGTCGTGTACGAGCGTCAGGTCGACCTGCCAAGGGTCGGCCTCGCCGGGCTCGCTGCGGAGGGTTACTTACCGCTCTCGGGGACGCACACATGACAGGCCGGCTCGCACTGGCGCTGGTGCTCGCGCTCGCGTCGGCCGCGGCGCTCAACTGGGGCTTCTACCGGCAGCACGAGCAGGCGTCGACTCTGCCGCCGCTCTCGCTCGGCCACCCTGTCCGCTCCCTCCGCCTGCTCTTCACGAACATCCGCTGGCTGGTCGGCTTCCTCGTCGGGATCCTCGGCTGGCTCTTCTACGTGGTCGCGCTTGCGTTCGGACCCCTTTCGCTCGTGCAGGCCGCATCGGCCGGCGGGATCGGCGTCCTGGCACTTCTCGTGCACCGTTGGGGCGGCCTCCGGCTCGTGAAGCGGGAGTGGCTCGGCGTCGCCGTGTCGGTCGGCGGCCTCTTCCTGCTCGGTCTGTCGCTCCTCGGCCGCGGAGGAAACGCGCATCACTGGGGAAGCCACGGATCCTGGGTCGAGATCGCCGCCTGGATCGCAGGCTCGGGTGCGCTCGCTGGAGTCTTCGCCGGCCCGGCGAAGAGGCTCGTTGCCGACGGCGCAGGCTTCGGGATCGGCGCCGGCTTCCTCTACGCCGCGGGCGACGTGGCAACCAAGGCAGCGGTTGCCGGCGGCTGGCGGCTCCTCTTCGTCCCGATCGTGTTCGCGGCGCATGGCCTCGGCTTCGTGATGCTGCAGCTGGGATTCCAACGCGGGAAGGCGCTCGCAACGGCCGGAGTCGCGACGCTGTTCACGAATGCGGTCCCGATTGCGGCCGGAATGGCGTTGTTCCGCGAGCCGCTGCCGGGCGGTCTACGAGGGGTTCTCCGCGTCGTCGCATTCCTCACCGTCGTCGGCGGCGCCGTTCTCCTGACGCGCAGCGATGGGGCGGCGGCGCGGCCCGCCCATTCGCCGGCGCGCCGTCCCCGGCGGCTCGCGCTCTGGGCGCTCACGGGACTCGCGCTCGCAGTGGCCGCACCCCACGCTCGCGCAGCCACCGCGCCTGCGCCGGGCTGGACACACGTCCGAACGGGGAGCGGCGGCGGCAGCGTCTGGGTCGGGCGGATCCCGAACACGCACGCGCGCGACACGCGGCTGAGCGCCGTCTACCTGCCGCCCCGCTTCGACCGCAGGCGCCGTTACCCGACGATCTACCTCCTCCACGGGCTTCCCGGCTCGCCGTCCTCCTACTACGACGCACTCGACCTCGCCGACGTCGCCGACCGGACGGTCGCGTCAACGAGACGCCCGTTCATTGCCGTCGTGCCCGTCGGCGGTCCGGCGGTCAACGCCGCCAAGGGCGAGTGGGCCGGAATCTGGGAGCAGTACCTCGTCCAGGACGTGGTCACATGGGCCGACCGGACGCTCCCGACGATCCACGACCGCCGCGCACGCGCAGTCGCCGGGCTGTGCGCCGGCGGCTACGGCGCGATCAACACGGGATTGCG
>JBGQKY010000021.1:0-22425 GCA_041499745.1 Gaiellaceae bacterium | reverse complement strand
GGCTCCTGGCCCGCGATCACGCGGCGCGCTGGGGCGTCCTCAGTCGCGCCGATAGTTGAACTATCGGCGCTCCCTGCGTCCTTCCATCGCTTGGTGCTCGCGACCCAGGAACCGGGCAACGTTACCGGCCACATCACTAGCCACCTACTGGCGCGTGCCGCCGGACGAGCTGTACCACGTCGGCGAGAGCGGCGCGCGCGGCGGCCTCAGCCGTGTGCTCGTCGAGCTGAACTTTCCGGACGCGCTGATTGCGCTCGCCGCACTCGGCGTCGTCGCCCCGTACCTGCCGCGTGCTGCGCGGATGCTTGCGGCGTTTGCCGGCGTGCTCTGCGTCGTCGTCGTCGTCCCGGGCGTCGTCTCGCAGCACGACCTCGACGCGAAGTGGGTCAACGCCCTCCCGGCGCTGGGCGTCGGGTTGGCGCTCGCGTTGTCGCTGCTTGCACGCGCCGTACCGCCGGTGCGCGACCGGCGCGGCGACCCCGTGCGGATCGCGCTGGCCGCCGCGCTCGTCGTCCTCTGCGCGCCCTGGATCGCCGCCGAGCTCGGCTTCTACCTCGACGACGTGCCGGTCCTCGGCTCGCTCTTCCAGACCGGGGAGATCGTCTCGTACCGGGGCAACGCGCTGCACCCGGCGGTGCATCACGGCGTCCATCACGGGCTCCAGGGCCTCGTCCTCGTCGGCACGGCGCTCCTGCTCTCGCGCATCCCGAACCGGATCTCGTTCTTCCTGGCGCTCATGGCCGCGTACGGGATCGGAAACATCGCGAACGACACCTGGCTCGAGCAGATCGCCGAGCGAGGCTGGACCTCATGGACGATCCCATCGTCGCTCGAGCCCGGGTTGACCTGGACGTGGCTCGGCGTGCTGCTCGCAACACCGGCCCTGTGGCTCCTCTGGTTCCGTCAGCCGAGGCCAAGGACGCCTGCGGCCGCAAGCGCAGCCACCTCGCCGGCGCCGTAGCCGAGCTCCGCGAGGATCTCCCCGGTGTGCGCGCCGTGGCGGGGCGGCGGCGTCCGGTGGAGGACGCGATCTCCGTCGACGCTCAACGGCTGGCCGACCGTGGTCAGCTCTCCGAGTTGCTGGAGCATGCCGAGCGCCCTCGTCTGCTCATGCTCCGCCGCTTCGCCGACGTTTCGCACCGGCGACGCGGGGATCCCGGCCTCGATCAGTGCCGCGAGCAGCTCCTCGGTCGCGCGGGCTCCGATCGCCCGCTCGAGCAGCGCGACGAGCTCGCCGCGATTTCGGACACGGTCGGGATTCGTGAGGAAGCGCTCGTCGGCCGCGACCTCCGAGAGGTCGAGCACCTCGCAGAGCCCGCGGAAGAGCTTGTCGTTTCCGGCGACGATCATCAGCTCGCCGTCGCGCGTCGCGAACACCTGGTAGGGCGCGATCTGCGCGAACGCGCTCCCTTCGCGACCCGGGATCTCGCCGGTGCCGACGTACGCGACGAGTTGGTACGAGAGAAGCGAGAGCGCGGTCTCGTAAAGGGAGACGTCGATCGTGCAGCCTTCGCCGCGCAACACCGCCGAGACGATGCCGAGTGCGGCCCAGACGCCGGTTCCGAGGTCGATGAGCGACACTCCGACGCGCACCGGCGGCTCGCCCTGGAGGCCTGTGACGCTCATGATCCCGGACGCCGCCTGAAGGAGTGGGTCGTACCCGGGCTGGTCGCGCAGCGGCCCGGCGGCGCCGAACGCGCCGATCGAGCAGTAGACGAGCGCCGGGTTGCGTGCGCGCACGACCTCGGCGCCGAAGCCGTGCGTTTCCGCCGCTCCGGGTCTCAGGCTCTGCACGAGCACCCGCGAGCGGTCGACGAGCCGGAGCAGGACGTCGAGCCCGCGCGGATCGGAGAGGTCGAGAGCGAGCGAGCGCTTGCCCGCGTTCGACGCGAGGAACATCGCCCCTTCGCCCGCGACGAACGGCGGGCCCCACGCGCGGGCGTGGTCGCCGCCGAGCGACTCGACCTTCACGACGTCCGCGCCGAGCGAGGCGAGCAGCTGCGTGCACGTCGGCCCGGCAAGTGAGGAGGTGACGTCGACGACGCGGATCCCTGCGAGGGGCTCGAAGCTCATCGTGGATGCACCCAGACGACGGCGGGACAGTGGTGGGTCGACACGAGCTGCTCAGGCGTCGCGCCGAGCTTGTCGGCCACGCGCACGGAACGCACGTTTCGCGGCTCGATCAGCGAGATCAGCCGGACGACGCCGCGCTCGGCGTAAACCCACTCGCGCGCCGCCCGCGCGGCTTCGGTCGCGTAGCCGTGACCCCAGTGTGCGCGCGCGAGCGCCCACCCGAGCTCGGTCTGCGCATTGGGTCCCGCCTCGGAGTAGGACGACGTGGCCCAGGTGCGCGAGTCCCAGACGAGCAGTCCCACGCGCCCGATGACGTGCCCGTCGAGGACCACCGAGAACTGTCCGACCCCGTTTTCGTCCCAGCGCGCGCGCCAGCGCTCGATCATCTCGATCGTCGCCGCGCGGTCGCCGGCCTCGCCGCCGACCCACCGCATCACCTCGGCGTCGCCGACGAACTCGAGAAGATCGTCGACGTCCTCGAGCTGCGGCATCCGCAGCAGCAGCCGTTCGGTCTCGATCACGCGGCACCTCGCTCCACAGGCATGATCATTCCATGGCGGTCGCGTCGAGATCGTGGCGTGGGTACGACGACCTGCGGGCGATGCAGGCGCTCGCGGTGGAGCAGCGGCGGTTGCTCGGTGCGCGTGCCTGTCACATAGGCGACATCGCCTGGGGATTCCGGCAGCACGCGGGTCGCGAGAGCGAGTGGCGTGTGCGGGTCTGGGAGGACGGTGGCCGAGTCGTCGCATGGTCGCGGCTGCGGACGGACACGGGCACGCTCGACCACGACGTGCATCCCGACTGCCGGGAGCTGCTCGACGACGTCCTCGACGAGCCCGCGGCAAAGCGGGCGTTCGCATTCGAGGATGACGAGGCGGCACTCTCGGCTCTCGCGCGGCACGGCTTCACCCGCCCGGGTGAGGCGATGCAGTTCACCGTGCGCGCCCTCGCAGAGCCGCCGGAGCCGCCGCCGCTCCCCGAGGGCTTCCGCTACCGAACGGTCGAGCCTGCCGACCTCGCCGAGCGCGTCGCCGTGCACCGGGACGTCTGGGCACCGTCGCGCGTAACCGAGGAGAGCTACGCGAACGTCAGGGGGACGTGGCCCTACCGCGCCGCGCTCGACTGCGTCGTCGAGGCGCCGGGTGGCCGGTTCGCCGCGTACTGCCTCGTCTGGCCCGACGACGAGAATTGCGTCGGCGAGCTCGAGCCGGTCGGCGTGCGAGAGGAATTCCGGCGTCGCGGCCTCGGCGCGGCCGTGTGCACGTTCGCCCTCCGTCGCTTGCACGAGGAGGGCGGGCGCGAAGCGGTCGTCTACTGCATCACCGACGGCGCCTGTGCTCTCTACCACTCGCTCGGGTTCCGGACGCACGCAGTCCTCGTCGCGTACGCGCGATGAACCGGCTCGCGCAGGAGACGAGCCCGTATCTGCTCCAGCACGCGCACAACCCGGTGGACTGGTACCCGTGGGGCGAAGAGGCCTTCGAGCGCGCCCGCTCCGAGGACAAGCCGGTACTGCTCTCCGTCGGCTACGCCGCCTGCCACTGGTGCCACGTCATGGAGCGAGAGTCGTTCGAGGACGAGGCGACGGCGCGGCTCATGAACGAGCTCTTCGTCAGCGTGAAGGTCGATCGCGAGGAGCGGCCGGACGTCGACGCGGTCTACATGGACGCCGTGGTCGCGCTGAGCGGCCAGGGCGGCTGGCCGATGACGGTCTTCCTGACCCCGGCCGGCGAGCCGTTCTTCGGCGGCACGTACTATCCGCCCGAGCCGCGGCACGGGATGCCTGCGTTCCAGCAGCTCCTCGTCGCGATCGCCGAGGCGTACAAGACACAGCGTGACGACGTCGCAAAGCAGGCCGGTGCGCTCGTCGACGCGCTCCGCCGGAGCTCGCAGCTCGCGCCATCGAGCGAGCCGCTCACGGAGGAACTGCTCGATGAGGCGGTGCGCAGCCTCCGCACCCAGTACGACTCGAAGTGGGGCGGCTTCGGCCGCGCGCCGAAGTTCCCGCCCGCCTCGACGATCGAGTTCCTGCTGCGGCGCGGCGTCTTCGACCTCGCGCTCGGCACGCTCGACGGGATGCGCGCGGGCGGGATGTACGACCTCGTCGGGGGCGGCTTCCACCGGTACTCGGTCGATGCGGAGTGGCTCGTGCCGCATTTCGAGAAGATGCTGTACGACAACGCACTGCTCGTTCCCGCGTACCTGCACGCCTGGTTGATCACCGAGGAGCGCGGCTACCGGCGGATCGTCGAGCAGACGGTCGAGTACACCCTGCGCGAGCTGCGACTCGAGAGCGGCGGCTTCGCGTCCGCCCAGGACGCGGACACGGAGGGCGTCGAGGGCCTGACGTTCACGTGGACGCCCGACGAGGTGCCGCGCGCCGAGCTCCTCCAGCCGTTCGAGCACGGCCGCTCGATCGTCCGCGGTCATCTCACCGAGGAGGAGCGTTTGGAGCTCCTGGCCGTGCGCGAGACGCGGCCGCAGCCGCTGCGCGACGACAAGGCGATCGCCGCCTGGAACGGCCTGATGCTCGCGGCGCTCGCGGAGGCGGGGAGGAGGCTCGAGCGCACGGACTGGCTGGACGCGGCGCGCGAGCTGGCCGAGTTCCTGCTCGGTCCGCTCTCCGACGGCGACCGGCTGCACCGCACGTGGCGCGACGGCGTGGCGAAGGGCACCGGCTACCTCGAGGACTACGCGAACGTCGCCCACGGGCTCTACGAGCTCCACGTCGCGACCGGCGACCCGCGCTGGCTGCACGAGTCGCGACGGCTCGCTCTGCTGGCCGTCGACCTGTTCGCCGACGACCAGAACGGCGGCTTCTTCCTGACGCCCGCCGGCGGCGAGGAGCTCGTCGCGCGCCAGAAGGATCTCGACGACAACCCGACGCCGTCGGGGAACTCGATGCTCGCGTTCGTGCTGCTGCGCCTCGCGCGCCTCTGGGGCGACGACGAGCTCGAGCGCCGGGCCGCGGGCGTCCTTCGGCTGGTGCGCGACGTGCTCCCGCGCGCCCCGCAGGGGTTCGGCTGGGCGCTCTGTGCGCTCGACCTGCTGCTGTCGGCGCCGCGTGAGGTGGCGATCGTCGGCGATCCGGTGAGCGAGGTGGCCCGCGCCGCCCTCCGCGGCTTCGACCCGAATGCGGTCGTCGCCTTCGGCCCCGACGACCGCGTACCCCTTCTGGACGGGAAGACCCTGGTCGACGGCCGTCCGGCCGTCTACGTCTGCGAGCGATTCGCCTGCCGGGCACCGGTAACGGATCCGGCCGAACTTGCCGATAGATGACCGATGCGGGTTTCGCTACTCCTCGCCGCGGTCGCCCTGGCCGGCGTTCTCGCCGCCTCGGCGTCCGCCGACGTCCGTCCGATCAGCGCCCAGGATCGGACGCTGCTCGCGCGGACCGCGACCTCTGAGGAGCAGATCGCCCAGCAGGTCGCCCGAACGTTGACCGGCCACCGGGCCGCGGCCGTGCGCTGCGGCAAGATCGGCGAATCCAATGCCGGTGTGCTCGGCGTCACGCCGCTGCTGAACGGGCGGTCGCTCGACTACTTCGTGATGCGGCCGGCCGAGTGCACGTACCTCGCCTGGTTCCGCCAGTCGCCGACCCGCTGGGATCCGCAGGTGTGCGCGGGACAGGACTGCAGCCGCGTCGGCGACATCGCGATGGCGCTCGCCGTCGTCGCGCACGAGTCCTACCACGTGCTCGGGTACACGAACGAGGCACAGGTCGAGTGCTATGGCATGCAGTCGATCTGGTTCGTCGCGAACAAGCTCGGCGCGTCGGTCGCGGAGGCGCAGGCGCTCGCGACGTTGTATGCGACGCAGATGTACCCGCAGCGCAGGACGAAGACGCCGACGTACTGGTCGTCCGAGTGCCGCGACGGCGGCAAGTACGACCTGCGCCGCTCGCTCGCTCGCTGGCCTTCCTAGACGACGAAGGTCTCGGGCCGTTGCGTGCCCGACGCGAACCGCTCCGCGGAGAACGCCGACAGGTCGAGCGTCGGCTCCTGCCCGACGACGAGCTCGGCCAGGTACTCGCCGACCGCCGGCGCCTGCTGGAAGCCGTGCCCCGAGAAACCGGTCGCGTAGAGGAAGCGTGAGACATCCGGCGCCTCGCCGACGAGCGCATTCCAGTCCGGGCTGACGTCGTACCAGCCCCACCACGACGTCTGAACCGGCAGGTCCGCGAGCACCGGCAGGCGCCGCGCTGCGGCTTCGGCGAGAGCCTCGAGCTCGCGCTCCCGGCCGCCGAACGCGAGCCCCCGTCCCTCGCGGTGGAAGTAGAAGCCGCTCGAGAAGTCGATCGTGAGCGGCAGCCGCTCCGGGAGCCCGCCGTCCTGCGGCGTGAACCACATCGACCGGGCCTCGCCCTCGACGGGCAGCTCGACGCCGGCGAGCGCGCCGACCTCGCGCGACCAGACGCCCGCACAGCAGACGACCGTGTCGGTTGCGATCCGTCCCTGCGCCGTCTCGACGCCGTTGATCCGGCCGTCGTGTACGCCGATCCCGGTTGCTGCACAGCCTTGCTTGACGGTCGCGCCCGCCCGCGACGCGTAGTGCTGCACGACCGCCTCCGGCGTCGCGTAGCCGTCGCTCGCGCAGTAGGTCGCGGCGAGCACGTCGTCCACGGCGAGCTGCGGCACGAGCTCTTGCGCCTCAGCGGGAGTCAGCTCGCGCGACGGCACGCCGAGTGACTGCTGGAGGGCGAGCGCCGAGCGGAACGTCGCGACGTCCTCCTCGCGATCGAGCAGGAAGAGGTAGCCGTACTTGCGGAAGGCGATCTCGTCGGCCATCGCCTCGAACTCGACGAGCGAGCGGAGCGCGATCCGGATGTTGAGCTCGTCCGCGAACTGCATGCGGATGCCGCCGGCCGCCTTGCTCGTCGAGCCCGACGCGAGCGTGTCGCGCTCGAGCAGCACGACGTCGTCGACCCCGAGCCGGCGCAGGTGGAAGGCGGTGGCGGCGCCGAGGGCGCCGCCACCGATCACTACGACGTCCGCCGTGTCAGCGGACCTTGTCGAGGAGCTTCCCGAACGCCTGCCAGTCGCCGGTCCCTCCGCCTACCCACTTGGTCATTCTCAACTGCTCGATCGGGAAGTTGTCCTTTGCCGATGTCTGGATCCTGATCCCGGGGTAGACGAACGGGTTCTTCGTCGTGTTCATGTTGTGCAAGGCGTTCTTGAGGCTCTCTCGCGTCGGGTTCTTGCCCGAGTTCTGGAGGGCGTATACGAATGTCCACGCAGAGGCGAGCCCGAAGACGATGGTCGCGTCGCCCTTTGCGTAGGTCGTCGAGAGCGCTGGTGCGTATTGATCGACGATCGCCTTCCCGAGCTTCATGCCCGGCAGGTTCGGCTGCGTTGTCGGGCTGGCGGCGTACGTGGTTGAAATGACGCCGTCGACGCTGGCGCCGAGCCCCGTTGCCGCGAGCAGGTAGAGCCGGTTCGCCGAGACGTTGTTGATGAACGTAGCCGGACTCCAGCCGAGCTTGGTCGCCGTGACGAGGGCGCCGATGGTCGCCGTGGGGGTCGCGAAGACGACCAACGTGTCCGCGCCCTTGCTCTTCAGCGAGAGGATCTGCTGCGCTACGTTCGGGTTCTGGACGTCATACGTCTGGGCATCGACGATGTTCGCCCGCTTCTCCACGCCGAGGCCGACGCGCAGACCTGCGAGGTAGTTCTTGCCGTACGCGTCGCTCTGGTAGAGGACGCCGATCTTCGCGTTGGGCAGGTTCGCCGCGATGTACCTGCCGTAGAGCTTGGACTCACCCGGGTAGTCGGGCTGCCAGCCGATCGTCCACGGGTATTTCTTCGCGGGCGTTCCGCACTTTCGATACGCGCAGAAGCCCCAGTACGAGTCGCCGGTGGTGACGAGGGCCTGCGGCACCTTGTGGCTGTTCAGGTAATCCCACGTCGCCAGGACCGGCGCCGTGCCCAGGCTGCCGTAGACGGCGAAGACACCGTCTTTCTCCACGAGTTGCTGCGTGAGCGGGACCGTCTTCGACGGGTCATACGAGTCGTCGAGGATCTCGAAGTTGATCTTCCGCCCGTTGACGCCGCCGTGATCGTTGACATAGTCGAAGTACGCCTTCGCGGCGGCCGGAATCGACTTGTATGCCGCCGCGATGCCGGTCAGCGGGAACGTGCCGCCGATCTTGATCTCGGTGGCGGTGATCCCAGGTGTCGCTCGATGCGCACCGGACGCGGCCGTGACCGCGATTCCGGTGACCGCGACGGCGCACGCGAGCACCGCCAGAATCGTGCCCTTCCTACCCATCCGACCCTCCCTCAGCCTGGTTTAGACCCGGTCTCCGTAGAGCCAGGCGCACCGATTATGACGTCTTGGGATCCGATTTGATAGCCGTTTTGAATCGTCGTTCAAGGCCCGCGAGGAGGCCCGCGAACCCGTTTGGAAGTAGAAGCATGATCAGAATCACGACGAGGCCGAACACGACGTCCTGGCCGTGGGCGGCGCCGATCAACGGCACGCTGCTCGAGATCTGCGGGAGCAGGCCGACGAAGAGCGCGCCCGCAAGCACCCCCCAGAGCGACCCGAGCCCTGCCACCGCTGCGCCGATCAGGATCTTCAGGGAGAGCAGGACGCCGAACTCGTTCGGCTGGGCGAAGCCGTTCGTCGCGAGCACGAAGAGCGCGCCGGCGACGCCCGCGAAGGCGGCAGAAACCCCGAAGGCGAACGTTTTGTAGATCGGCAGCGAGACACCCGACGAGACGGCCGCTACCTCGCTGTCGCGCACAGCGCGGAAGGCGCGACCGATCCGGCCGCGGAGCAGCAGCCAGGCCAGCATGAAGACGATCGCGGCGCAGGCCCAGCTGACGCCGTACAGCCAGAGGTGGCTGACCGAGTGGTCGGTGTGGATGCCGTTGCTGCCGCCGAGGAACTTCGAGAACTTGAGCGGCAGCTGCGGCACGGACACTGCGAGCGCGAACGTCGCGAGTGCGAGGTAGACGCCGGAGAAGCGCAACGCGGGTATGCCGACGAGCACCCCGCAGACGAACGTGATTCCGAGTGCCAGTGGTAGCGTCGCGATCAGGTTCGTGTGGTGGTCGCTCGACATCACCGCGGTGACATAGCCGCCGATGGCCATGAACGCGCCGTGCCCGATCGAGATCTGGCCGGTGTACCCCGTCAGGACATTCAAGCCGAGGATCGCGATGAAGTAGATCGCGACCGAGCTCGCAAGACCCTGGTGGTAGCCGTCGAGCGCGAACGGCAGAAACGCGATGACGGCGGCGGCGGCGAGCGCGGGGACGACTTTCATACGCGTCGCACCTGCCTGCGTCCGAACAGGCCTGTCGGCTTCACCAGGAGGACGAGCAGAAGGACCGCGAACGCGATCGGCAGACGCAGCTCTGCCGTCGCGAAGCCGACGTACTGGCCCAGCAGGTTCAGGAACACGCCGAGCGCCAGCCCGCCGATCACTGCGCCGGCCGGGCTCTCGAGCCCACCGAGTACCGCCGCCGCGAACGCATAGAGCAGGATCGCCTGCATCATCGTCGGCTGGAGGAACTGTGTCGGCTCGGCCATCAGCCCGGCCACTGCGCCGAGGACGGCCGCGAGGCCCCAGCCGAAGGCGAGCATCAAGTTCACCCGGACGCCGACGAGTGCTGCTGCGGCGGGGCGGACGGCCGCCGCGCGCATTGCGAGCCCGAGCTTCGTGAACTGGAAGAGGAGCCACAGAAGGATCACGGACAGGATCGAGACGAGCAAGACACCGATGTCCTGTCGGGAGAACGCGACGCTCCCGGCATGGTAGACGTTGTTGCCGAACGGAGCCACCATGAACTTCAGGTCGCCGCCCCACTTCCACGTGACGAGGCCGTCGATGAGGATGAAGAGCCCGATGGTGATGATGACGACGGCAAGGACGGATTTCTGTTGGACGGGCCTGACGAACACGAGCTGCACGACGACCCCTAACACGAATGCGATCACGAGCGTGAGGGCGAACGCCGCCCAGTACGAGAGACCCCACAGCGTCAGCTGGTACGCGACGTACGTCGTGGCCATCGCCATCTCACCCTGCGCGAAGTTGATCACTTCGGTCGCGCGATAGATCAGCACCAGGGCGAGCGCGAGGCTGGAGAAGATCGCTCCCTGCGCGAGGCCGGCGACGGTCTGTTGCGCGAAGATGTCGCTGACGACGCTGCCGACGATGAGGAACACGCCGACGGCGGCGAGCAGCGCCACCACGGGTGAGGGCCGGATCCGCATCAGTACCCCAGGTAGCTCCGGCGGATGGACTCGTTCTGCTCCAGCTCGCTGCTCGGCCCCGCGAGCGCGATCCGGCCGACCTCGAGCACGAACGCGTTCTGTGCGAGCTGAAGAGCGATGTGTGCGTTCTGCTCGACGACGAGGACGGTCAAGCCCTCGTGCTCGTTCAGCTCCTTGATGATGCGGAAGATCTCGGTGACGAGGAGTGGCGCGAGGCCGAGTGATGGCTCGTCGAGCAGGAGCAGCCGGGGACGCTGCATGAAAGCCCGTGCGAGCGCGAGCATCTGCTGCTCGCCGCCGCTCAGCGTTCCGGCCTGCTGGTTGCGCCGCTCGTCGATCCAGTGGAAGTACGTCTGCACGCGTGCGAAGTCGTCCTTGAGTGCACCGCGCCGGGTGTAAGCGCCGAGGCGGAGGTTCTCCCAGACGGTCAGCTCGGCGAAGGTGCCGCGGCCCTCGGGCACGTGCGCGATGCCGAGGCGCGCTGCGGCGTCCGGGCCGATGCGCGCCAGGTGGTTGCCGGCGAAGCGGATCTCGCCGTCGCGCCGCACCGTCCCCGATACCGAGCGCAACGTCGTCGTCTTGCCGGCGCCGTTGGCGCCGAGCAATGCCGCGATCTCGCCCTCCGCGACCGTGAGCGAGACGCCGTGCAGCGCCTGCACCTGCCCGTACCGCGCGGTCACGTTCTCGAGCTCGAGCAGGGGGGCCATTACGAGGCCTCCTCCAGCTCGCCGCCGAGGTACGCCTCGATGACGGCCGGGTCGCGCTGGACCTCCTGTGGCGGTCCGCTCGCGATCGTGCGACCGAAGTTGAGGACGTGCACGTGGTCGGAGACGCGCATCACGAGATTCATGTGATGCTCGACGAGCAGCACGGTGACCTTCAGCTCGTCCCGCAGGCGGCGGATGAACTCCGAAAGGTGCTCGACCTCCTCGTGGTTCAGCCCGCCGGCGGGCTCGTCGAGCAGGATCAGTCGCGGCTTCGACACGAGCGCCCGCGCGAGCTCCACCCGCTTGAGCGTGCCGAAGGGGAGCCCGGCGGCGCGGCGGGCGGCGACGTCGTCGATGCCGACGTACTTGAGCGTCTCGTGACTGCTGCGGCGGACGCTTCGCTCGGACTGGAAGCGAGAGACGGTGTGAGCGCCGACGAGGACATTCTCGAGCACGGTCATCGTCGGGAAGATCTCGACGTTCTGGAAGGTCCTCGCGATCCCGAGCTTCACGACGCGGCTCGGCGGTGTGTGGAGCAGCGAGTGCCCGTCGAAGACGACGTCGCCCGAGTCGACCCGGTACAGACGCGTGATCACGTTGAACGCCGTCGTCTTGCCGGCACCGTTCGGGCCGATCACGCCGAAGATCGAGCCTTCCTCGACCTCGAGTGAGACGTCGTCGAGCGCGACGATGCCGCCGAAATGCAGCGAAGCGTGCTGGAGCGAGAGGAGACCCATGCCCGGTTGGGCCGGGATGCTACGGATTCCGGCCGCGCGAGTCGAGGTACTCCTGCCAGAGCTGCTCCATGGTCGTCAGCCGCGGCGCGCTCACGTGCGCAGGGTCATAGGGCGTGTGGTTGACGGCCCGGACGACGAATGCGCCCCGGGCGTCGACGTCCAGGACGTTGATGCACCCCGGCGCCTGCTCGAAGCCGCCGAGGAAGACGCGCTGCCCGGTGGCGGCACGGCTCAGGATCGCGCGGTTGACGGCGCCGTGGAGGACGAGCAGGACGACGTCCCAGCCATCGTCCGCGAGCAGCCCGTCTAGCTCCGGCAGCACACGGTCGAGCAGCTCGCCGACGGACTCGCCGCCGAGGAACTGGGTGTCGAGCGGGACCGTGCCGCGGAACGCCGCGGTCATCATCTCCTGGACGACCCCTGCCTCGAGGCCGCGGATGTCGCCGCTCTCGATCTCGCGCAGCTCCCCGTTTCGCTCCGGCTCGCGATCGGGAACGACGATCCGTGCCGTCTCGAGCGTGCGCGCCAGCCCGCTCGTGATCACGCGGTCGAAGACGATGCCGCGAAGGGCCTCCGCCGCCGTCTCGGCCTGCCGGCGGCCGTGATCGGTGAGCAGCACCTCGTCTGGATGCTGCCCCTGGAAGTAGCGCACCTGCGCGTGGCGCATCAGGTAGATGCGGCGGCGCGCGTGTGCCGTCACTCTGCGCGCAGCGACCGGCCGCCCGCGGCCTGCATGCCTGCGACCATCCCCGGCGGCGAGACGCCGTCCGGGAAGCGCTCGGTGAGCTCGGCGAGCAGCGCGTCGGCGTTCCACTTCTCGTCCGAGGCGAAGAGCTCGCCGGCGCTCCAGCCCTCGAGGGCGTTGATCGCCCCGCCCCAGACGTGGAAAACCTGGCCCGTGATGCCCTGCGCCTCGTCGGCGGAGAGCGCGACGACGAGCGGCGACATGTTCGACGGATCGAGCACGTCGAAACCCTCCGGCGGGGAGCTCATGTCGAAGGTGTCCTCCGTCATGCGGGTTCGCGCGTTCGGCGCGAGGCAGTTGACGGTGACGCCGTAGCGGTGGAGCTCCTGCGCGACGATGAGCGTGAAGCCGGCGATCCCGGCCTTCGCGGCGCCGTAGTTCGACTGGCCGACGTTGCCGAAGACGCCGGATGGGCTCGACGTGTTGATCACGCGGCCGCGGACCTCCTCGCCGGCCTTGGCGCGCTCGCGCCAATACGCGGCCGCATGCCGCGTTGGCGCGAAATGACCCTTGAGATGAACGGCGATCACCGAGTCCCACTCCGCCTCGGTCATGTTCACGATCATCCGGTCGCGGAGGATCCCCGCGTTGTTGACGAGGATGTCGAGGCGGCCGAACCGGTCGATCGCCTGCGCGACCAGCCGCTCGGCGCCCACAAAGTCGGCGACGTTCTCGCCGTTTCCGACCGCCGCTCCGCCCTTGGCCTCGATCTCCTGAACGACCTGCTGGGCGGGCGTGTCGTCGTGGCCCTCGCCGGAGACCGCGGCGCCGAGGTCGTTCACGACGATCTTCGCGCCCGCCTCCGCGAGCGCGAGCGCGTGCTCCCGGCCGATGCCGCGCCCGGCCCCGGTGACGATCGCAACCTTCCCCTCGAGATCCGGCACCTGCGCAGAATACGCATCTTGGACTTCGGGCTAAGCCAGGAGCAGCAGCTCATCCAGCAGACGGCACGGACGTTCTGCGACCGCGAGATCGTCCCGCACGCGCGCGAGTGGGATCGCACCGAGCGGATGGACCTCGGAATCGTCGCGAAGCTCGCCGAAGTTGGGTTCCTCGGCTGTGCGCTGCCGGAGGAGTACGGCGGCATGGGCCTCGACACCGTCTCGTACTGCCTCGTGATGGAGGAGCTCGGCCGCGCCGACTCGTCGGTGCGAGGGATCGTGTCGGTGAACAACGGGCTTGCCGGCAAGACGATCGCGAAGTGGGGCACGGAGGAGCAGAAGGCCGAATGGCTGCCCCGCATGTGCAGCGGCGACGCGCTCGGGTGCTACGCGCTGACCGAGCCCGGCAGCGGCTCCGATCCCGCCTCGCTCGTCACGCGGGCCGAGCGCGAGGGCGACCACTGGGTGCTGAACGGCGCAAAGATCTTCATCACGCTCGGCTCGTGGGCGGGGGTGGCGCTCGTGTTCGCGCGCACGGGTGGCGAAGGCCCGCGGGGGATCACGTGCTTCCTCGTCCCCACCGCCACGGAGGGCTACGGCGCGTTCAAGATCGACGGCAAGCTGGGCCTCCGCGCGCAGGACACCGCGGAGCTCTTCCTCGACGGCGTGCGCGTGGCGGACTCCGCGCGGCTCGGCGACGAGGGTGCGGGCTTCAAGGTCGCGATGTCTGCGTTGGACAACGGGCGCATCTCGCTCGCCGCCGGCTCGGTCGGGATCGCGCAGGGCTGCGTGGACGCGTCGACCGCGTACGCGGGGGAACGGCGGCAGTTCGGCAAGCCGATCGCGGCCTTCCAGCTCGTCCAGGAGCTGCTTGCCGACATGGCCGTCGAGACGGAGGCTGCGCGGATGATGGCGTGGCGGGCTGCGTACCTCTCCGACACCGGGCAGCCGTACACGCTCGCGGCGTCGCAGGCGAAGTACTACGCGAGCGAGGTTGCCGTGCGCGCCGCGAACGCCGCCGTGCAGGTGCACGGCGGCTACGGCTACGTCGACGAGTTCCCGGTCCAGAAGTACCTGCGCGACGCGCGCGTCTCGACCCTCTACGAGGGCACGAGCCAGATCCAGAAGCTGCTCATCGGCCGTGCCCTGACCGGCGAGTCGGCCTTTGTCTAGCCGGTCTAACCGGTCTTCAGCGTCTTGATGTAGGCGACGAGCTCTGCGAGCTGGGTGTCGGGGATGATCCCGCCCCAGTGCGGCATGCTCACGATCGGGGCGCGGCCGAGCACGCTGCCCGTGCGGATGAAGTCGGTGATCTTCTGGTCGGTGTCGAACTCCTTGAAGAAGTCGGCGCCGGAGAGCGGCGGAATCGCCTTGTCCGGCGACGACGGGTTCGGCACGCCGCCGAGGCCGTTGGGGCCGTGGCAGTTGATGCAGCCGTAGCGAACGTAGAGCACGCTGCCCGCCACGGCCGCACCCTGTCCCTGCGGTATCGGCGGCGGCGACGCCGTCGGCACCGCGGGTAGGCCGGCGCGGAGGTACGCGATGATGTCCGAGACCTGCCGGCTCGAGATCACCTCGCCCCAGACGGGCATGTACGGCTTCTTCGGGTTCTCGGATGCGCCGAGACCGTGGTCGATGATCGAGCGCAGCCGCGACGCTGTGAGCTCCTTCGCGACGTTCGTGAGCGCCGGCACGTCCGGAGAGACGCCGCCCCGGCCACGCTCTCCGTGGCATTGCGCGCAGGCAAAGCCGACGAAGTCGTGGGCGCCGGCGGCGACGCTCGGGTCGACGGCCGCGGCGGTGGCGGCAGCACTCGTCGTCCCCGCGCGGGTGGCGTGCCCGACGGCCCAGCCCCCGAACCCGGCGGCGAACGCGAGCCCGATGGCGATGAGGACGACGACGGCCTCCGCCGTCGCTCCCTTCATGTCACGTTTACGGGGAACCGGCGAATCATACGATTCCCGACCGGTCGGCGCCCGTTGTACTAGTGCTGCTGCCGCCAGCGATGCAACGCCTTCGACTTCCGCGCCGCCTTCGGCGGCGGCTTCTCGACCCTGGGCTCGTTCTCCTCGAGCCAGCGCGCGGCGTCGTCGCCCGGCTCGAGCCCGGCATTCTGCTCGCGGGCCCGCATCCGCTCGACGCTTCGCTTGCTCGGCGGCCGCTTCACTGGTAAGCCTCGAGATAGCGCGGCGAGGCGATTCGCAATCGCGCCTCGACGTCGGCCTTGACGCGCCCGAGCGTTCCCGCCGGCACGTCGCCCCCGCGGTAGACGATCGAGAGTGCGTTCATCGCCACGAGCATCCGGAAGCGAAGCCTGGGGTCGGTCAGCGTCGGCAGGATCTCGGCGGCGAGGAACTCGACGATCGCCTCGGCGAGCTCCTGTGAAGTCGGCCGCTCGGTCACCGCGCGAACCGTTCCAGGAGGTTCACGATCTCGTACTCGACCTCCGCGCCGAGCCTCCCCAGCGTGGCGAGCTCGACGCTTCGATCCTGGCCGCTCAGGTGCCGCTGCATCTAGGTGAGGCAGCCGATACAGGGCGTCCCGGGCGGCGGCCAGTTCCTCCTTCTGCACGATCCGACGGCCGATCGTGTCGCCCTCGAGGCGCTCCATGACGAACGCCTCCCGGCCCTCGAGGTCGGGGATGTCGTACGGCCTCGGCGCCTTCACGCCCGCCTCGTGGGCCGCCTCGAGCACGGCGTACTCGTCGGCGAGAGAGAGCGTGTGCCGGTGGATGACTCCCCCCGCGGCACGACGCACGAGCAGCCGCTCGCCGTCCGCGTCGACCGCCCACGCCTCCTTCGAGGCGCCGCCCGCGACCAGAATCGGGTCGTAGATCTCCACCCCACGGCCGAGGATTGCGGCTACCAGCGGCTGCAGCGCCTCCTTCATCTCTGCGATCATCGCTCTTCCATGGCGACGGCCGTCATTCCGGATCTGATCGCCGACCGGCGCGAACGGGTGCGCTCCTTCATGGAGCAACACGTCTATCCCAACGAGCAGGCGTTTTTCCGCGAGGACGAGACATCCGACGCACTGATCGCCGAGCTTCAGCAGGAGGCGAAGGCCGCGGGCCTGTGGGCGCCGCACCTGCCGCCGGAGGCGGGCGGCTCGGGCAGCGGCTTCATCGAGTACGCGTACCTGAACGAGGAGATCGGCCGCAGCTTCATCGCGCAGCTGATCTTCGGGTGCCAGGCTCCCGACGCCGGCAACGGCGAGATCCTCCACCTGTTCGGCACGCCCGAGCAGAAGAAGCGGTTCCTCGAACCGCTCGTCGCCGGCGAGATGCGTTCGTACTTCGGCATGACTGAGCCCGAGGTCGCCGGCTCCGACCCGACCCTGCTTCAAGGCCGAGCGGTGCGCGACGGCGACGAGTGGGTGATCAACGCGCACAAGTGGTTCTCGTCGGGGGCGGACGGTGCCGGCTTCGGCGTCGTGATGGCCGTCTCCGATCCGGACGCCGAGCCCCACCGGCGGGCGTCGATGATCCTCGTGCCGACCGATGCGCCTGGCTACGAGCTCGTGCGCAAGGTGTCCGTGATGGGGCACGAGGGTCACGGCTGGGCCACGCACTGCGAGACCCGGTTCACGGACGTTCGCGTGCCGGTCGCGAACACGCTCGGCGAGCCCGGCGACGGCTTCCGAATCGCGCAGAAGCGGCTCGGGCCCGGGCGGATTCACCATGTGATGCGCTGGCTCGGCCAGATGCAGCGCGCGTTCGAGCTGATGTGCTCCTACTCGCTCGAGCGGAAGGCGTTCGGGGGCGCGCTCGCCGAGAAGCAGACGATCCAGAACTGGATCGCCGAGTCGGCCGCCGAGATCCAGGCGTGCCGGCTGATGACGCTCCAGGCTGCCCACCGGCTCGACGAGGGCGACGAGGCGCGCGTCGAGGTCTCGCTGATCAAGTTCTTCGCGGCGGGCGTGCTGCACGACGTGATCGACCGTGCGCTCCAGGTGCATGGCGGACTCGGCATGACCGACGACTCGCCGCTCGCCGTCATGTACCGGATGGCGCGCGGCGCCCGCATCTACGACGGCGCGGACGAGGTGCACAAGATGGTCGTCGCGCGGCGGATCCTGCGCGACTTCGAGAACGGCGGCACCTGGCGCTTCACGTAGTCCTCGAGGGCGGGCGCGTGCGGCTGGAGCCGCGCGAGCCGAGGCACGAAGGCGCGTTGTGGGACGTCGCGCAGGACGAGCGCGTCTGGCGACTGATGCGCACCCGTTCGGGTGCGAGCCGCGAGGCGTTTGCGTCGTGGTTTCGCGAGATGCAGGAGAGCGCCCTCGGTTTCGCGCAGGTGGTCGACGGCCGGGCGCTCGGCCACACGAGCTACCTCAACGTGCGCGAGGCGGACCGCGTGCTCGAGATCGGCAACACCTGGCTCGCGCCGGAAGCGTGGGGGACGGGCGCCAACACGGAGGCCAAGCTGCTGCTGATGCAGCACGCGTTCGAGGACGAGGGCTTCCTGCGCGTCGAGTTCAAGACCGACGCGCGAAACGAGCGCGCCCGCGCCGCGCTCGCCGCGCTCCCGGCGGAGTTCGAGGGCGTGTTCCGCAAGCACATGCTCGTGCGCGGCGGCGAGCGCCGCGACTCGGCGTGGTACGCCGTGATCGACGACGACTGGCCGGCGGTGAAGGCGAATCTCCTGCGCCGCCTGGAGGTCTGATCTCTCAGCCGGAACGACGGCACCGGAGACATCTCCCCTCGACGGGCCTCGGTGCACGAAACCGTCAATTCCCCTGCAAAGGAGGCGACGGCAGGGGCCAGGCCCCAATACCGAATCGTCACGGCTTCGCGACAGCTTGCACCCGAGAGCCGCTAGTCATGCCGGATGATCTGCGTGCAGGCGGTGGAGGCGAACCGCGAGCGACGCCTGAAGACCTAGTAGTGACAAGTTGTCACTAGGTCGGTTCTGGATCCTCCGGCTGGTCGCGCCGGATGATCTGCGTGCACCGCGACGACGCGAGCAGCGTGCCTTCGCCGTCGTAGAGCTCCGCGGAGCAGAACGCCACGCGGCGATTCCGCTGCACGACGAGACCCTCCGCACGCAACGTGCCGGGCCGCGCCGAGCGCATGTATTCCACCCGCAGGTCGGCCGTCAAGAAGCTCTCGTCGTCCCCGAGCACCGACCAGCAGGCACCGCCCATCGCGGTGTCGAGCAGCGTCGACACCATGCCGCCGTGGACGATCGCGCCCGAAGGCGCGTGGAAGCAGTAGTCCGGCGTCGCGTCCCACTCGATCACCGCCCGGCCGTCGCCCTGCTCGATGCTGCGGTACCCGAGGGTGAGCCAGATGTGCGGGGAGGGGAGGTGCTGCCCCCAGCCCCGGCGCATCCGAGGATTCAACGCGGCCCCGGGATGTTCGGGAACCGGAACGGGACGATGCGGTTCGGCTGCACGACCCAGGCCCGTCCGGTCTCCTCGTCGTTCAGCGCCTGGAGCGCGCCCTCGGCGACGAACGCCGGATCCATCAGCGGCACGTCGATGAACGACAGGGCCTCGTGCTCGACGATCGGCGTGTCGGCGTAGCCGGGGCAGAGCGCATTGATCCGGATCCCTTGCGCGGCCAGCTGCGGCGCGACGCTGCGCACGAAGCCGACGACGGCATGCTTCGTCAACGAGTAGATCGGGTCCATCGGCGTCGAGGTCAGCCCGGCCAGCGACGCCGTTGCGACGATCGAGCCTCCGTTCGGCATCAACCGCGCCGCCAGCTCGCGCGTGCCGAACACGACCCCGTCGACGTTCGCCCGAATCGCGCGGTGGTACTGCTCGTCGGTCAGCGACGCGATGCTCTCCTCGCCGGTGACGATGCCCGCGTTCAGGAACGCAGCGTCGAACTCACCCTCGAGCGCGCGCCACGCGGACGCATTGCCGACGTCGAAGCCGTCCACGAGATCGAGAGACACGATCTCCGCGTCCGGCAGCGCCGCTGCGAACGCACGGCCCAGGCCGCCGCTCCCGCCGGTGATCAACACCTTCACGGAATCAGCACGACCTTTCCCACGCTGCGGCGCGACTCGACGAGCTCGTGCGCGCGCTCGATCTCGTCGAGCGGGATCTCCGCGCCTACGAGCGGCTTCAGGGCGCCGGTGTGCCAGAGCCCGAGCAGCTCGCCGACCGCATCGCCGACGAGCTCGGGGTCGAGGCGCAGCAAGCGGCCGAGGTAGAAGCCCGCGAGGGCGACGTTGCGCCCGACGAGCCGCGCCGGCTCGATCAGCGGCCACGCTCCACCTGCCGACCCGATTGCGATCACGATCCCGAGCGGCCGCAGGCGGGCGAACGACCCGGCGAAGAGCTCGCCGCCGACCGGGTCGTAGACGACGTCGACCGCGAGGTCCTCGGGAATCTCGTCGTAGACGTACGCCTCCTCCGCGCCGAGCGAGCGGCACACGTCGAGCTTCTCCTTCGAGCCGACCGCTGCGAACACGCGCGCGCCCAGAGCGCGCGCGACCTGGATCGTGGCCGAGCCGACGCCGCCGGCGGCCGCGTAGACGAGCACCGTCGTGCCCGGCCGCACGCGCGCCTGCCGCGTCAGCGGGATGTGCGCCGTCAGAAACGTCAACAGGAACGACGCGCCTTCGGCGAAAGACGCATGATCCGGCAGCGGTACGACCTGGGCACGGTCGACGGCGGCGAGCTCCGCGTAGCCGCCGGCGCCGGACGTGAACGCCATCACGCGAGTGCCGTCCTCGAGCTCGCCGGCGATCTCCGAGCCGAGCACCGCCGGCAGCTCCGGCATCTGCGGGTACCGCCCGCGGCGCACGAGCACGTCGGCGAAGTTGATCCCTGCCGCGCGCACGCGCACGATCACCTTGCCGTCGGCGGCCGGGTCGGGAACCTCGGTGAGCTCGAACAGCCCGCCGACCTCTCGCAGCAGCGCCGCTCTCAAGTCGTCTGCGCAGGCTCGGCGGCGAACTGCTCGCGCAGCGCCGTCTTCCGGAACTTGCCGACGCTCGTCTTCGGAATCTCGTCGACGAACTCGAACCGGTCGGGCAGCCACCACTTCGCGAAGTTCGGCGCGAGAAACTCACGCAGCTCGTCCGCCGTCGCCGACGCGCCGGGCCTCAGCACGACGGCCGCGAGCGGCCGCTCGTCCCACTTCGCGTCGGGGATCGCGATCACGGCCGCCTCGGCGAGGGCGGGATGCGCCATCAGCGCGTTCTCGAGCTCCACCGACGAGATCCACTCGCCGCCGGACTTGATCACGTCCTTCGAGCGGTCCTTGATCTGGATGTAGCCGCGCGGATGGATCGAGACGATGTCGCCCGTCTTGAACCAGCCGTCGGGCGTCCAACGGTCGGCCTGCTCCGGCGTGTCGTAATACGACGACGCGACCCATGGCCCGCGCACCTCGAGCTCGCCCATCGCCTCGCCGTCCCACGCGATCTCCTCGTCGCCGACGCGTGCGCGGACCTCGACGAAGGCGAGCGGGATGCCGGCCATCGCCATCAGGTCGAACCGCGTCTCCTGGTCGACGTGCGCGAGATCGTGGGGGAGCGAGCCGGTCGACGCCACCGGAGACGTCTCGGTCATGCCCCAGCCCTGGACGATCGGGATGCCGTACTCGGCAAAGGCGGCGATCATCGCCCGCGGCACGGCCGAGCCGCCGACGAGCATCCCCTTCATGTGCGAGAGGTCCCACTTCCCGGGGTTCGCCGCGAGCTGCTGGAGGATCCCCATCCAGATCGTCGGTACGCCGGCGGCCCAGTTGACCTTCTCCGACACCATCGCGTCGAGCAGGCTCTCCGGGTCGAGGTGCGGTCCGGGGTAGACGAGCTTCGAGCCGTTGAGCGTCGCGAGATACGGATACCCCCACGCGTTCGCGTGGAACATCGGGACGACCGGCAGGATCGCATCCTCGCCGGAGACCGGAAGCCCGAACGGGTTGTTCGCGCCGACCCCGAACGTGTGCAGCACCGTCGACCGGTGCGAGTACACGACACCCTTCGGCAGGCCGGTCGTGCCGCTCGTGTAGCACATCGCCGCCGCCTCGTTCTCGTCGAGGTCGGGCTCGCGCCAGTCGTCGGGTGACGCGGTCGCGAGGAGCTCCTCGTAGGAGTCCTCGACCACGAACACGTGCTCGATGTTCGTGCGGTCCTTGAACTGCTCGAGCAGCGGCAGCAGCGAGCGGTCGACGATGACCGCGCGGTCGTTCGCGTGCGTCGCGATGTACGCGAGGTCGTTCGGGTGCAAGCGGAGGTTCAGCGTGTGGAGGACGAAGCCTCCGCACGGAATCCCGAAGTACGCCTCGTGATGCTGGTTGTGGTTCCAGCACAGGGTCGCGACCCGGTCGCCGCGCTCGAGCCCGAGCTTGCCGAGGGCTGCAGCGAGCTGTCTCGCACGTCGCATCGTCTCGCCGTACGTCGTGCGGTGGAAGCTCTTGTCCGCCCGCCGCGAGACGATCTCCCCGGCGCCGAAATACGCCTCTGCGCGCTTCAGGAGATGCGGCAACGTCAACTGGAAGTCCATCATCAGACCGTCCACGGAGCCTCCTCGGTCAGACGCCCACCGGGACACCGAGCACCGCGTCCGCGATCTCGAGGCGAAGCTCGGACGGCCGGGAGCCGAAGCCCTCGAGCCACAGTGCGCGCTTGTAGAAGCGGTGCAGCGGGTGCTCCCACGTGAAGCCCGTGCCGCCGTGGACCTGGATCGATCGCTCGCAGGCCTTGACGGCCGCTTCGGCCGCAAAGGCCTTCGCGGCTGCGGCGGCGACCGGTGCCTGCTCGTCGTCCTCGGCGACGCACCACGCCGCCCAGTACGCAAGCGACCGCGCGAGCTCGACGTCGGCGTACGTGTCCACGAGCTGGTGGGACACTGCCTGGTAGACGCCGATCGGCTTGCCGAACTGCTCGCGCGTCTTCGCATGCTCGATTCCGAGCTCGAGGACGCGCTGGGCGATCCCGACCGCCTCGGCGGCCATCGCCGTGCGGGCGCGCGGGCGGTCGACCGGCGCGGGGAGCGGCGTGCCGTTCGTGCGCTCGAGCCGGCCGAGCGGGCGCGACGGATCGACGGAGGCGAGCTCTTCGCCGCGTGCCTCCTGCGCGTTGCCGTCCTCGTCGACG
>JBGQKY010000020.1:0-22449 GCA_041499745.1 Gaiellaceae bacterium | reverse complement strand
GACGTAGCGGCGAACGTGCTCCTCGCCGAAGAGATCCTCGGAGGCGGTCACGAGAGCTTCGCCAGCGTCTTGGACGCGAGCGTGTCGAGCGCCTGCACGGACAGCTCGAGGTGCTCCTTCCTCGTGTCCTCGAGCTTCGTGTGCGAGAGGCCGCGCAGCGACTGCACGAACAGCATCACTGTCGGCACGCCTGCGCGCGCAACCTCGGCTGCGTCGTGCAGCGGACCGCTCGGCAGCCGGTGCGAGGATCCGCTCACCTCGCGGATCGACGCGTCCGCAAGCTCGACCAGCCGCTCGTCGAACAGGATCGGCTCGATGCTCCAGATCCGCGCCCACGACACCTCGACGTCCTCCTCGGCGGCGAAGCGCTCACTCGCCTCCTTCGCGAGCGAGAGCAGGCGCGCGAGCGACTCCGTCTTCAGGTGCCGCTGGTCGAGCAGCTGCTCCGCCGTCTCGACCACGGACGTGACGATGCCGGGCTTGCACACGACGCCGCCCGACGTGCAGACCGCTCCCTCACCGACCTGCGCCGCGATCGTCCGAATCTCCAAGGCGAGCTTGGCCGCGCCGGCCAGCGCGTCGCGCCGCTTGTCCATCGGCGTCGAGCCCGCGTGCGCGGCCTGTCCCGTCCAGGTGATCTGGTGCCGCTCGACGCCGAAGGTGCCGAGCACGACGCCGAGCGGGAGGTCCATGGACTCGAGCACCGGCCCTTGCTCGATGTGGAGCTCGAGATACGCAGCGGCGGTCGTGAGCTGCGAGCGCGCCTCGATCGCGCGGTCGAGATCGACGCCGTGCTCGGCAAGCGCATCCGGGAGTGCGACGCCGTCCGCATCGTGCCGCATGCGCAGCTCCTCCTGATCCGTCATCGAGCCTGCCGCGGCGGACGAGCCGAAGAGCGAGCGGCCGAATCGCGCGCCCTCCTCGTCGGCCCAATTCACGAGGCGAACGGTGAGCGGCGGCCGGCCGCCGGCGGCGATTCGGCGCAGCACCTCCACCCCCGCCGTCAGGTTCAGGCAGCCGTCGAGCCACCCGCCGTTCGGCACGGAGTCGATGTGCCCGCCGATCAGCAGCGCGCGGTCGGAGTCGCCCGGAAGCGCGAACCACTGGTTGCCGGCCTCGTCGACCTCCTCGGTCGCGCCGGTGCCGGCGACCTTGGCACGCAGCCACTCACGCGCGCGGGCCCAGGTGTCGGTCCAGGCCACCCGCTGGGCGCCGTTCGCGTCGCCGGTCAGCTCGCGGAGCTCCTCGAGCTCCGCCACGGTTCGTTTCGGATCCAGTCCCATGGCGCGAGCCTAACCACTGTGTTAGAACGAAGCGTGGATGGGTCGTAAGAGCTGGGTGGCGTCGGCGCTCGCGCTCATCGCGGCTGCGGCTTCGTTGTGGGTGGGGCTCGCCGTCGCGACGGCGACGCCGGCCAGGAAGCTCGACAGCGTCACGCTCCAGCTCAAGTCGGTGACGCAGTCGGAGTTCGCCGGTTACTACGCGGCGAAGTCCCTCGGCTACTACACGGCGTTCGGCCTCGACGTGAACGTCAAGGCCGGCGCTCCCGGGAGCTCTCCGGAACCGGTTGTCGCAAGCGGCCAGGCGGACATCGGCGTCGACTGGCTGCCGAGCCTGCTCGCGACGCGCGACACCGGCACGAACCTCGTGAACATCGCACAGATGTTCGCCCGGTCGGGCATGACCGAGCTCACCTGGAAGACAAGCGGCCTCACCTCGATCGCCGATATGCGCAACAAGACGGTCGGCGTCTGGTGCTGCGGCAACCAGTTCGAGCTCTACGCCGCGCTCACGAAGCACGGCATGGACCCGACGCGGAACGAGGGCGTCAAGATCTTCAACCAGCCGTTCGACATGAAGGCGTTCCTCCAGAAGAAGATCGACGCCGCGGCAGCGCTGACCTACAACGAGCTCGCCGAGGTACTCGAAGCGAGGAACCCGAAGACCGGCGGCCTCTACCAGTTGACCGACCTGAACGTCTTCAAGCTCCAAGACGAGGGGATCGGCATGCTTGAGGACGGCCTGTTCGCCCGGCAGGACTGGGTCAACGCCAATCGCGACATTGCAATGCGCTTCATCGCGGCCTCTGACCGCGGCTGGATCTACTGCCGCGATCACGTGCCGCAGTGCGCGAACATCGTGCTGAAGAACAGCCCGACGCTGCCGAGAGGCCACCAGCTCTGGCAGATGAACGAGATCAACAAGCTCATCTGGCCGAGCCCGCGGGGCATCGGCGTGATGGATCCTGTCGCGTTCAAGCAGACGGCCGCGATCGCGCTCAAGTACAAGGCGATCAAGAAGGCTGCGAACGCGAAGGCGTACGACGCCGAGCTGTCAAAGGCCGCGTTGCAGTATCTGATCAACACGGTCATGGGCGTCGACGTGAACGGGAAGGGCTACAAGCCCATCACCGTCAAGGTCACGGCCGGCGGAAGGTAGGAACTGGACCCGAGGGAGCAATCCGACTGAGCCGCATGCGAGTATGACCGGCATGCGCATCGCTCTCCTTCTCCTCCCGGTCGTGCTGACCGTGCTTGCCCTCGCCGCGTGCGGCGGCAAGGGCGGCGGCGGCTACTAGCCGCCGCCTTCCCTGCCGCTCGAGCCGTCAGGTCGTCGGAGCCACCTTCGGCGTCCCTTCCTTCGCGAAGAAGGGGCGGAGCACGTAGTAGAGGATCGCGGCGACGCCGAAGCCCGTCAGCCACGAGATGTCGACGTTGTGCGTGTGCTTGGCGATCGGCCCCTGGAGGAAGCTCGTCAGGCCGTAGCCCCATGCCCAGCCGGCGACGACGCCCGCGAGCATGCCGATGACGGCCGCCCAGTTGACGTCGCCGTAGATCGACTCCTTCGGCGACGCGTAGAGCGCGTTCACGTCGATCTTCCCCCGCCTGAAGATGAGGTAGTCGACGCACATCACGCCGGCCCACGCCGAGATCCACAGCACCACGGACGCGAGCCACTGGTCGAACTTCTCCGCCCAGTTCGCCGACTGGATGAACCAGATGAGCGCGCCGGTACCGAGAATCGACACCACGATGCTGACCTTCCAGCGAGCCGCTTTCACGTCGAGTGAGAGCGCGGCGAGCGTCGCGGAGTAGAGGTTCAGGATGTTTGTCGCGACCGGCCCGTGCATGACGAGGAAGAGCACCGGGATCGAAAAGGCTCCGAACGCCGCCGAGACGAAATCGGCCGGATCGCTCGACACGCCGGCGCTCGCGATCGAGGCGCCGAGGAAGCCGAGCCAGACGGTCGGGATGAGGATCGCGGACCACGCCGTCCAGAACACCTTCCTGTCCGACACGCTCGGCTTGACGAAGCGGGTGTAGTCGGACGACCACGTGAGCCATGTGATCCCCCAACCGACGCCGATCGCCGTCACGAGCTGCGAATACGCAGTGAGCTTGTCGGCCCCGTGCGCCGCCGAGTGGGTCCACACGACGTTCACCTTCGTCCAGGCGAGGATGCTCATCACGACGACGATCACCGCCGCGACCGGAACCGTGTACTTCTCGAACGACTGGATGAGATAGAAGCCCACGATCGCGATCACGACCTGCACCGCCATGATCCCTATGCCGACCGCGTACTTCGTGCCGGTGCCCGGATGGTCGTAACCCATGTGCTTGAAGATCCCGAGCACGAGGTCGAGCACGACCCACGTATTCACGCCGAGCCAGCCCATCGTCATCAGGAGCTGCGCGACGGCGGGTAGATAGGCACCCCGCCGGCCGAATGCAGCGCGCGAGAGCACCATCTGGTTGACGCCGGTGCGGTGGCCCATGACGCAGAACAGGCCGAAGAACGCGCAGCCGATGACGTTGCCGACGACCAGCACGACGAGCGTCTCGACCAGGCTCAGGCCGAGGATGATGCCGAGCGCGCCGAGGATCCAGTTGATCGGCGCAATGTTCGCCCCGGCCCAGATCCAGAACTGCTGCCACGGCGTCGACGTCCGATCCTGCGCCGCGATCGGCTCGATGCCGTGCTCGTCGAGCTGGACGACGTCCGCCAGCTCGTTTCGCCCTTGCTCCATGCTCCCCTCCCTGTAACCGATAAGCCCCCCGGCATCTTCCGTGCCGGAGAGGACGGAGCGAAGGCTACTCCGGGAAGAGACCGGGCTCGACCTCGACGCGGACCAGCACGCGGCGGTCGACGGCCGGGTCCTCGCGAGCCCGCCGGGCCACCTCACGGCACGCGGCGAACTCGACGTCGCCCGCCGCGAGCGCGTGTTCGATCAGCGTCCTCAAGACCTCGACACGGTGCGGCCGCCCCGAAAGGGACGGGTGGCAGGTGAGGACGAAGAGGCAGCCGTAGCGCCGCATCGCGTCGAGCTCGCTGAGCCACAGGTCGAGCACCTTCGCCGGCGACTCGATCGACGATCGGAACGGCGGGTCGGGGATATAGGCGTACTGCTCGAAGTCGTCGAGCGACCAGTGGATCGGCAGCTCGACGATCTCGCCCGCCCCGGTGTCGAGGACGTAGGCCTTGTCGGAGTCCATGAGCGACGAGTCGTAGGCGAGCCCGTGCTCGGCGACGATCGCGTGCGTGCGCCAGCCGGGCTCCCAGTTCGGGCAGCGGAAGCCTTCGACCTCCGCGCCGGCGCGACGCAGCGTCTCGAGCGCGCGCTCGAAGTCGGCGCGCTCCTCCTCTTCGGTCTGCGCCACGGGCGAGTAGTGCGCGTACGAGTGGTGTCCGATCTCGTGCCCCGCCGCGAGAATTGCCTCGACTGTCTGCGGGTACCGGTCCGCCGTCCACCCGGGCACGAAGAACGTCGCCGGAAGCGCGTACTCGTGCAGGAGCTCGAGGATCCGCGGCATGCCGACGAGCGGTCCGTACGCCTGGTGCGACATGACGCCGACGTTGCGTGCGAAGCGCCCGCCCTCGACGAGGATCGGCGTCTCCGCGTCGAGGTCGAAGGTGAGGCACGCGTTGATGCTCACGTGAGCGCCCTCAGCGAGAGCAGCTCGTAGAGCACCGTCGCGCCGGCGAGCGCCGTCACCATGCCCGGCCCGTCGTACGGCGGCGACACCTCGACGACGTCGCAGCCGACGAGTGTGATCCCACGCAGCGCCCGAACGAAGGCGAGCGCCTCCGCAGTCGAGAAGCCGCCGACTTCCGGCGTGCCGGTCCCGGGCGCGAACGCCGGATCGAGAAAGTCGATGTCGAACGAGACGAACGCGCGCCGGTCGCCGACGCGTTCGCGCACGAGGTCGCCGTACGCGGCGGGCCCGAGGTCGCGCAGCTCGTCGGTGCTGAGAACGGTGAAGCCCATGTCACGCGCGACCTGGATGTCCTCTGCGCCGTAGAGCGAGCCGCGCATTCCGGCCTGCACCGACGATGCGGCGTCCAGCAGGCCTTCCTCGACCGCGCGCTTGAACGTCGTCCCGTGGAAGTACCGCTGCCCGAAGTACTGCTCCCAGACGTCGCCGTGGGAGTCGAGCTGCACGAGCGCGAGCGGGCCGTGCTTGCGGGCGAGCGCGCGGAGCTCCGCGAGCGTGATCGAGTGGTCGCCCCCCAGAGCCACTGCGAAGATCCCTGCGTCGACAATCGGCGCGAGAGCCTCCTCGACCTGGGCGTACGTCCGCTCGGTGTCTCCCGGGGAGACGGGCAGGTCGCCGTAGTCGACGATCGAGAGCGCGTCGACGACGTTCACGTCGAGCGCCGGGTTGTAGGGACGGAGGAGCGACGAGGCCGAGCGGATCGCCTCGGGGCCGAAGCGCGGCCCGGCTCGATAGCTCGTCGCGGTGTCGAAGGGGATGCCGTAGACCGCGGCGTCGACGCCGGCGAGATCGGTGACGTGCGGCGCCCGCATGAACGTACGGATTCCGGCAAAACGTGGGATCATCTGCGCGTCGAGCGGGCGATACGGCGGTCCGTTCACGGCGCGAGCCTACTTTGTTGACATGAGTCTTTGGAGCGGTGTCCCGTACGAGTACAGCCGCGTGGCGAACGGCTTCGTCTTCGCCGCGGGCGCGTGTCCGATCGACTCGGCCGGGAACGTCGTCGCGCCCGGAGACCGCGAGGCGCAGGCTGCCCAAACGGTCGAGAACCTCCTCACGGCGCTCGTCGAGGCCGGCTCGAGCGTCGGCGCGATCCTCAGGACGACGATCTACGTCGTCGCGGAGGAGCGGGCTGACCTCGTCCGCGTCTGGAACGTCGTCTCGGCAGAGCTCGGCCGCGCGCCGAGCACGCTGGTCGGCGTCTCGCTCCTCGGCTACCCGGATCAGCTGGTCGAGATCGAGGCGGTCGCGGCCGTAGAACCGGCGCACTGAGCGACCCTCGGACGCCTTTACCCGACCCGAACATCGGGTCGTCTAGGCTCGCCGGCGTGGGGTCGCTCGGAGGGAGGGTGCTTGCCGTCCTGCTGCTCGCGGCCGCGGCGGCGGGCGGCGCGCAGGCGGCGACGTACGCGAAGGGCGTCGACGTCTCGCACTGGCAAGGTCCGATCCAGTGGCTGAACGTCGCAAGCGCGTCGTACAGCTTCGCGTTCGGGAAGGCGACCGAGGGCAAGACGCTCGTCGATCCGACGTACTCGATCAACCGCTCGGGCGCCGAGACGGTGGGCCTGCGCTTCGGCGCATACCATTTCGCGCGGCCCGGCGGCTCCGGCGATGCGGCCCTCGTGGCGAACGCGATCGTGCAAGCCGATCTCTTCCTCGACGTGGCGCAACCGCAGCCGGACGAGCTCCCGCCCGTCCTCGACCTGGAGACCAAGGGCGGCCTGGCGCCCGCCGCACTCGAGACGTGGACGAGCGCATGGCTCGACCATGTCGCCGCCCGCACCGGAGTGAAGGCGCTCGTCTACTCCTCGCCCAACTTCTGGAAGACCGCGCTCGGCGACACGACCGGCGTCGCCGACGGCGGCAATCCGCTCTGGATCGCGCACTGGACGACGAAGGCCGCACCGATCGTCCCGGGCGGCAACTGGGGCGGCCTCAGCTGGACGTTCTGGCAGTACACGAGCAAGGCGAGCGTGCCCGGCTTCGTGCATCCCGTAGACGCCGACCGCTTCCGCGGCCTCGATCCGTCGGCGGTCGCGATCCCCGCATACCCGGCCGGATCGCCCGCGCCGAGCTCGCCGCCCACGATCGCCGGCGCCGCGCAGACCGGCAAGACGCTGGCCGGCGTGCCGGGCACCTGGAGCGGCGGGAAGCCGTTGACCTTCGCCTACCAGTGGCAGCGCTGCGACGCGGCCGGGGCAGGCTGCACGCCGATCGCCGGAGCAACCGCGGAGACGTATCTGCCGGTGGGAGACGACGTCGGGCACGCCCTCCTGGTGACGGTGACGGCGCAGAGCGCGACAGGATCCGCGTCGGCGTCGTCGCCGCCGACGGTTGCAGTCGCCGGCGCAGGCTCGACCGCGGCGCGCCCTGCGGCGACGAGTGCGCCGGCCGTGACCGGAACGCCGCAGGTGGGCCAGACACTCACGGCCTCGGTCGGAGCGTGGACCGGAGCGCCGACCGGCTTTGCCTACCAGTGGCAGCGGTGTAGCAGTACAGGTACGCAATGCGTCGCGATCGTGGGCGCTGCCGCCACCTCCTACATCCTGACGCCCGACGACGCCGGCGCGACGATCTCGCTCGTCGTGACGGCGACCGGGAAGGGCGGCTCGACGTCGGCTCCCGCCGCGACGACGGCCCCGATAGCAGCCGCACCGGTGCCCGCCGCGGTCGTCGGGTCCGCGATCGCCGAGGCAGGCGCGGCAGGCGCGGTGTCGGCGCCGGACGGCTCGGCCACCGTCATGTGGCAGCCCGGCGCCGTGCCGGTGGGCTCGACGGTATCCCTCTCGCCGTCCGCGAAAGGCCTTCAGTTCGGGGTCTCCCCCACCGTCGCCCAGCTGCCGTGGCCGGTCGACCTCGTGTACGCGGCCGCGACGACGAATGTCGTGGGCTATTCGACCGACGGCGCGATCTGGCACGTAGCGCTGCCGCTGGCGACCGCGGTGCTGCCGGTCGCACAACTTGCCGGCACCTACGCCGACGCGACCGGTCTCACGCATGTGCTGTTGCGAACGCCGGCGCTGGTCGGCCTCTTCGAGCACGGCGTGTGGGGCGACCCGAGCCTCGTCGCAGCCGGCCCGCCCACGCCGCGGCTGCTCGCGCCCCTCCGCGTCCGCCGGCTGCGGGGCGGCTCAGTGCTCGTGACCGGTCGTGTGCGCGTGCCGTCGCAGGCACACCTCTGGATCAGCGTGCGGGGGCCGACGCGACAGTCGCTCTTGAGCAAGCCGAGCGTGGTCCCGGTCCAGGTGCGCATCTCCGGCCGGCAGCTCCCGCACGGCGCGAGGGCGGTGCTGCGCGTCGCGGCACGCGATCCGTGGGGCCGCAAAGCAGCGCTCGTCGCCCCGTTCCGGGCACCGTAGACTCGCGCTCAGTGGACCTGATCGTGCGGAACGCGCGCCTTCTCGACGGGCGGCTCGTCGACCTCGCAGCCGACGGCGGACGCTGGACGCAGATCGGCGAGTCGCTCGCGGTCGACGGAGCAGACGAAATCGACGCGGCAGGACGCCTCGCAACGCCTCCCCTCGTCGATTGCCACCTCCACCTCGACGCGTCGCTTACCGCCGGGAAGCCACGGTGGAACGAGTCCGGCACGCTGATCGAGGGGATCCACGTCTGGGGCGAGCTGAAGCCGAGCCTTACCGAGCAGGACGTCTTCGAGCGCGCGTACGAGATCGTCCGCTGGTCGGTCGCGCAGGGCACGCTCTTCATTCGCGCGCACGCCGACGTCTCGGGCGAGAACGAGGCGATGGTGCGCGGGCTGCTGCGGTTGCGCGACGAGGTCGCCGATCTCTGCACAGTGCAGGTGACGGCGTTCCCGCAGGACGGCATCTTCGCGCGCGACGGGGACGAAGAGCGGCTCGAGAACGCGCTCCGTCTCGGCGTCGACTGCGTCGGTGGGATCCCTCACTACGAGCCGACGTCGGACCTCGGCCTCCGGGAGGTGCACCGCGTCTTCGAGCTCGCGAAGCAGTACTCGCGTCGCATCGATGTCCATTGCGACGAGACGGACGATCCGAGCTCGCGCTTCCTCGAGGTGATGGCCGACGACACGGTCAAGTTTGGGCTCGGGGGCCGCGTCACAGCCTCGCACTGCACCGCGATGGGGTCGTACGAGCCGTATTACTCGTCGAAGCTGCACGGCTTCCTGCGCCGGGCGGGAATCAACATCGTCGTCAACCCGTTCGCGAACTCGCTCATCCAGGGCCGGCTCGACGTCTACCCGAAGCGGCGCGGGTTCGCGCAGCTGAAGGAGCTGCTCGCGGCGGGCGTCAATGTCTCACTCGGCAACGACGTGATCATGGATCCCTGGTACCTGATGGGACGCGCCGACATGGTCGAGGCGGCGTCCCTCGCGCTCCACTTCACGTACATGAGCGGTCTCGAGGAGATCCCCGAGATGCTCCGCTGCGCGACCGAGCGCGGCGCGCGGACGCTGGGCGTCGAGGACGACTACGGGATCGAGGAAGGCAAGCCCGCCGACCTCGTCGTCTACGACGCCCCAAGCCCGCTCGAGGTCATGCGGCTGCATCCGCCGCGGCGCTGGGTGATCAGGCGGGGCCGCATCGTCGCCGAGACGACGCCCGCGCGCACGACCCTGCTCGGCGAGCCGGTGACGTTCGCGCCGCGCTCTTCGTGATGACACTCTCGTGACCCTCCCGCGCGACCTCGGTAGCAGGGCCTGGCCCCTGCCTTTGGCTCAGCGAGCCGCCGCGCACGGGTTTTCCACAGGCAGGGGCCAGGCCCCGTTACGGCGGGGTCACGACTTCGTCGCGGAAGTGTCTTAGCTCGACGACAGCGCCCGACGACGCTTCTCAGCCGTCGACCGGCGCCACTCCGCGATCGTGTCCCCTGCCGACGAGATCCCGCCGAGCCAGCGGAAGAAGGCGAGGTTGATGACGTAGAGGACCGCGATGACGATCAAGCCGACCATTTGCCGGTCAGTCCGCTCGAGCGTAGAAGCGCACGGCTTGACGCTCCCCCAGTGCGCAGTTCCTGTCAAGACGAGGTCGCGGCCGTTCCTCAACCCTCGGCGTCGAGGAGCTCGCGCACCTTCCGCCCGAGCTCCTCGGACAGGTACGGCTTCTCGAGGTAGGCAGCGCTCGCGCCTGCGATCCCGTGGCGGACGAGCGTGTCGGCGGGATAGCCCGACGTGAAGAGCACCTTCAGCCCCGGCCGAAGGGTCTCGAGCCGCTCCGCAAGCTCCCGCCCGTTCAATCCGGGCATCACGACGTCGGTCAGGACGAGATCGATCGGTACCTCCGTGCCTTCGACGAGCTCGATCGCCTCCTCGGCGCTCGCCGTGACGAGCACGCGGTACCCATAGCGCTCGAGCGTGAGCGCCACGAGGGGCCGAACTGCGGGATCGTCCTCGACGACGAGAATGGTCTCGTCTCCGCGAACGGCCTTCACCTCGGCGGCCGCCGGTGCCGGCGCGGCCGCACGCCCAGCTGACTGCGGGAAGTAGAGCTTGAACGTGGTCCCGAGGCCCGGCTCGCTGTACAGCCAGATGTGCCCGTCGCTCTGTTTGACGACGCCGTAGACGGTTGCGAGGCCCAGGCCCGTTCCATCGGCCTTGGTTGTGAAGAAGGGATCGAAGGCACGAAGCCGCGTTTCCTCGTCCATCCCGTCGCCGGTGTCCGTCACGCGGAGAAGCACGAACGCGCCCGGATGCACCCCGACGTGGCCGGCCGCATACATCTCGTCGAGGACGACACCCGACGTGTGAATCGTGAGGGAGCCGCCCTGCGGCATCGCGTCGCGCGCGTTCACGGCGAGGTTGACGATCACCTGAACCAGCTGTCCACGGTCGACGATGATCGAGCGCAACTCCGGATCCAGCTCGTACGAGATCGAGACGTTCTCGCGGATCAGCCGGTCGAGCATCGTGCCCGCCTCTTCGACGACGCCGTTCAAGTCTGTGACCTCCGGCCGAAGGACCTGCCGGCGACTGAACGCGAGCAGCTGCCGTGTCAGTGCTCCCGCCCGCTCCGCGGCGGAGTCGATTCGCTCGACGTCCGCGCGCGCGAAGGGATCGTCCAGCCGCTCGAGCAGCAGCGTCGAGCACGTCCGGATAACGGTCAGCACGTTGTTGAAGTCGTGAGCGATTCCGGCGGCGAGGTTGCCGACCGCCTCCATCTTCTGCGCCTGGAGCAGCTGCGCCTCGAGCCGGCTCTGCTCGGTGAGGGCCTGCGCGAGCACGAGGCGCGCCTCCCGGCCGTCGAACTCGATCGACGCGGACGAGACCGCGACGTCGAGCAACGAGCCGTCCTTGGCCACGTGCCGCGCGATGCTTCTCTCCGATCCGCGACCTTCGCGGTCAGCGACCACCCCCCGCAATTCGGACACATATTCCGGCGGGCGGATGTCCTCGATGGTCATCGAGAGGAACTCGTCGCGCGTGTAGCCGTAGGAGGCGACAGCGGCATCGTTCACGGCGAGAAAGCGCAAGGTTGCCGGGTCGTAGACCCACATCGGACCGGGGTGCCGCTGGAAGAGAATCCGGTAGCTCGCTTCGGAGCGCCGGAGCTGCTCCTCGACCTGCCGCCGCTCGTCGAGCTCGGTTTGCACCGATGAGATCAGGCTGTTGACGCCTGCCGCCAACGCGGCAACCTCCGCGGGTCCCTCCACCGGCACGGGCTCCGGCCGTGCCTGCCTGCTCGCAGCGGCGACGGCGTCACCGAGCCGCGCGAGCGGGCGGGCCAGGCGCCGGAAGATCACGACGGCCGACCGAGCAAGCACCTGTCCGCGACGGCAGCCGCGCCCGCGACGAGGAGCCCGACGTGCGTCTGCAGCAGCAGGCAACGCGCCGCCGGCGTGTCGAGGGCTCGTCCGCCCGCCGCAGTGATCAGGGCGCACCTCATGGAACGCGACTCATCGTAGTCCCGTTGTCAAAAAGCCACGGCGAAGGGGGCCGGAGGAAACACGGGGTCAGGCGCCGCGACTCGGCGCCTGACCCCCGACGCCTAGCGCGTCTGCGGGAAGCCGAGGTCGACCTTCGAGGTGGCCGGATCCGGCCAGCGCGAGGTGACGACCTTGCCGCGCGTGTAGAAGTCGATTCCTTCGGGACCGTAGATGTGGCGGTCGCCGAAGAGCGACGCCTTCCAGCCGCCGAAGGAGTAGTACGCGACCGGAACCGGGACCGGGACGTTGATCCCGACCATCCCGGCCTGCACGTCGAACTGGAACTGGCGGGCGACCCCTCCGTCGCGCGTGAAGATCGCCGTGCCGTTGCCGTACGGGCTGTCGTTGACGAGTCGAACGGCCTCCTCGTAGGAGTCGACCCGCGTGACGCCGAGCACCGGTCCGAAGATCTCATCCTCGTACGCCTTCATCCCCGGCGTCACGTTGTCGATCAGCGACGGCTTGAGAAAGAAGCCGTCCACCGGCGCGTCGTCGCGGCCGTCGACCAGCACGGTGGCGCCCTCGCCCGGTGCGTTCTCGACGTACGACGCGACGCGGTCGCGGTGCTCACGCGTCACGAGCGGCCCCATCTCGGACGACGGATCCATGCCGTCGCCGACCTTCACCTTCGGAATCCGCTCCTTGATCGCGTCGATGAGCGGCTGCGCGACGTTGCCGACCGCGACGACCTGCGAGATCGCCATGCAGCGCTCGCCGGCGGACCCGTACGCAGCGGAGACCGCAGCGTCGGCCGCCATCTCGACGTCCGCGTCCGGCAGCACGATCATGTGGTTCTTCGCGCCGCCGAGCGCCTGACAGCGCTTGCCCTTCGATGTCGCCGTCTCGTAGACGTACCTCGCGATCGGCGTCGAGCCGACGAAGGAGACCGCCTGGATGTCGGGATGACTCAGCACCGCGTCGACGGCGACCTTGTCGCCCATCACGACGTTGAAGACGCCGTCGGGCACGCCCGCTTCCTTCAGCAGCTCCGCCGTCCACAGCGAGGCCGACGGATCCTTCTCCGAAGGCTTCAGCACGAACGTGTTGCCCGTCGCAAGCGCCGGCGCCCACATCCACATCGGGACCATCGCCGGGAAGTTGAACGGCGTGATTCCTGCGACGACGCCGAGCGGCTGCCGGATCGAGTACACGTCGATGCCCGTCGACGCCTGCTCGGAGTACTCGCTCTTTAGAAGCGTCGGGAGGCCGCAGCAGAACTCGATCACCTCGAGACCGCGCGTCACCTCTCCCATCGCGTCGGAGAGCACCTTGCCGTGCTCCTGGGTCAGGAGCGTCGCAACCTCCTCACGACGCTCGTGTACGAGTTCACGAATGGCGAAGAACAGCTCTGCGCGCTTCGCGAGCGACATCTGCCGCCATGTCTCGAATGCCTTCTTCGCGGCCTGGACGGCTGCGTCGACCTCCTCGGGTGTGGCGAAGTCGACGGCGCCGGACTGCCGGCCGGTCGCTGGGTTGAAGACTGGGCCGCTGCGGCCCGACGTCCCTGCGACCGTCCGCCCGCCGATCCAGTGGCCGATCCTCTTGATGCCCGTGCGCTCCTCGACGGGCGGCGTTGCCAGTTCGGTCATCTCTCGCTCCTCGTTGGCTTCCCAAGGAGCGTAGCGCGGCCCGCCTCTCCCGGCTTCCGTCGGTAGGCTTTGCCGTATGGCGACGATCGAGGCGAACCCCCAACTCGGACAGCAGATCGTCGAGGACGCGAAGCGATACGTCCTCCACTCCTGGTCGGTGCAGGACGCGCTCAACCCGATTCCGGTAGCGGGCGCAGAAGGACGCTACTTCTGGGACTACGACGGCAAGCGCTATCTCGACTTCGCGTCGCAACTCGTCAACGTCTCGATCGGCCACCAGCACCCGCGGCTCGTCGCCGCGATCAAGGAGCAGGCGGACAAGCTCTGCACGATCGGCCCGCCGATGGCGACCGAGCCGCGCTCCACGCTCGCGCGAATGCTCGTCGAAGTCACGCCGGGCGACCTCTCGATGGCGTTCTTCACGAACGGCGGAGCCGAGGCGAACGAGAACGCGATCAAGCTCGCCCGCTGGTACACAGGGCGGCACAAGGTGATCGCGCGCTACCGCAGCTACCACGGTGCGACGGCCGGCGCGATCACACTCACCGGCGACCCGCGCCGCTGGGCCGCCGAGCCGGGCCTTCCGGGCGTCGTGCGAATGCTCGACCCGTACACGTACCGCTGCCCTGCCGGCCATCCGGATCCGTGTCCGGTCTGCACCGGCGGACCGCATCTCGAGGAGATCCTCCAGTACGAGGGACCGAACACCGTCGCCGCGGTGATCCTCGAGACCGTCACCGGAACGAACGGGATCATCGTGCCGCCGGACGGCTACCTGAAGTCGATCCGCGAGACCTGCGACAAGTACGGGATCCTGCTCATCGCCGACGAGGTGATGGTCGGGTTCGGCCGCACCGGGAAGTGGTTCGGCGTCGACAACTGGGACGTCGTGCCGGACATCATCACGCTCGCGAAGGGCATCAACTCCGGCTACGTGCCGCTCGGCGCGATGGTGATCCGGGAGCAGATCGCCGCGTGGGTGCGCAGTAGGTACTTCGCCGGCGGCCTCACCTACAGCGGCCACCCGCTCGCGTGCGCAGTCGGCGTCGCGTCGATCGAGGCATTCCGCGAGGAGGGGATCGTCGAGCACGCGGCCGAGATGGGCGGTCATTTCGCGAGCGCGCTCCACGGGCTCGCCGGCAAGCATCCGTCGATCGGCGACGTGCGCGGCCTCGGCTGCTTCTGGGGCCTCGAGCTCGTCAAGTCGCGCGCGACGCGCGAGCCGCTCGTCCCGTTCAACGGCGGCGGCGAGGACACGGCGCCGGTGGCACGTCTTTCAAAGGCAGCGCTCGAGCGCGGCCTCTACCTGATGACCCACTGGAACATGATCATGATCTGCCCGCCGCTCACGATCACCCCCGACGAGCTCGACGAGGGGGTCGCGGTTCTCGACGAGGCGCTCACGATCGCCGACGAGTACTACGAAGACTGAGCCCGACCGCCGTCCGTCGTAATCTCTCGTCATGGTCGCCCCGGTGACGGAGATCTGCCTGCGCTGCGGCGCCGAGATGGAGTGGCGCACCGGGACCTGGCAGTGTCCCAAGTGCCGTTTCAAGCTCGGCTGCTGTGAAGGCGAGGCGGGCGATTGCCGCGATCCCGGCTAGAGGCGCTCGAGAGCGCCGGCTTCGACCCTCGCTCAGGCGAGCTGCTCGTCGCCCTCGTCTGGCTCGTCCTCGCCGACCTTCCGATCGCAGCAGACGAGCTGAACGCCACACGCCGGCGCGCGATGTTCGTCCTCGCCGCCGGGGGCGACCCGCATCGCGAGCTCGACTTCAACTCCGTCGCCGCCGAGCGGCTCGCCGGCGAGCTCGACACGCCGGAGCGCCGCGCGGCGCTCGCGAGCGCCCTCGGAGCCCTCGACGCCGACGGTCTTCCGACGGTCGCCGAAGGCCTGAGCACGCTGCTGGCAGACCCGGATCTGGCCTGGCGGAGCCTCGGCCTCGCCCTGCTCGCGGACGAGCTCGCCGACGAATAGCGACCCGCCGCGACCGCGCCTACACTGGGCAGACCGACGTCGTACGACGAGCCGCAGACGCCGTAGCCATCTCAACCCCCGATCCCCGGCGCAGGGTCAAGCTCCCGCGCAACCTTCCCGGCGGCCGCCGCCCCCAGCCGTACTCGCGCGCGGACGCGCCGTACTTCCGCAGCCCCGGCTTCTTCGTCCGGATCGGCGGCCTCGCCGCGCTCGTCGGGATCGCGCTCTTCGTCCTCATGCTGCGCGCCTGGTCGATGCAGATCCTGCACGGGCCGGCCTACACGTCGCTCGCTGAGAGCCAGGCGTACCGCACCGTCGACCTGATCGGCCCGCGCGGCCCGATCGTCGACGCAAAGGGGCGCCCGCTTGCAGGCGTGATCGGCCGCATCGTCGTCGCCGCCGACGTCGCGGCACTCGGCGAGATCGACAAGACGGGCTGGCACGCGACGGACGCCGGCGTCGAGTCGCTCCGCCGGCTGTCCAGGCTCGCGCACGTCCCCGTGCGGACGATGGTCACCCGCATCCGTCGTTCGGTCGTGCGCTCGCCGTTCGCGCCCGCCGTCGTCCTGCCGCGCCCCGAGAGAGCGCTCGCGGACTATCTCGACGAGCGCGCAGCTGACTATCCCGGCTTCAAGGTGACTGGGCTGCCGGCGCGTAGCTACCCGCAGGGGGCGTTTGGCAGCACGTTTCTCGGCCTCCTCGGCGAGGTCAGCGACCGAATGCTCGCCTCGCCGCGCTACGCGCACGCCAAAGCTGGACAGACGGTCGGGGTCTCCGGTGTCGAGGCGCAATACGACAGGTACCTGAACGGCGGCTTCGACCGCCAGCAACTCCGCGTCGACTCGCTGGGTCGCGTCGTCGGCCCGCTCCAGCGCACGACGACCGGGAAGTCGCTGCCGACGCTGCAGTTGACGATCGACGCACGCGTCCAGCGCGCTGCCGACAAGGCGATCCAGCATGGCATCGCCCTCGCCCGTGCGAACGGCCACCGCGACGCCGGCGCCGCCGCCGCCGTCGTCATGAATCCGTGGACAGGTGCGGTGATCGCGCTCGCGAGCACGCCGACCTACAACCAGGTCGCCGCGGCTCACGACCCGCAGTATTTCGCGAGCCTCTACAAGGACCGGGGCAACAATCCGCGCCTGCTGAACCAGGCGACGCAGGGCATGTATCCGACCGGCTCGACCTTCAAGCCGATCGTCGCCGCCGCAGCGCTGTCGGAGGGGCTGATCACGCCGTCGACGCCGCTTCTCTGCAGCGGCTCGTTCACCCTCGGAAGCACCACGTTCCGGAACGTCGAGGCTGGCGTCTACTCGAGCATGTCGCTTCCGACCGCGCTCGCGGAGTCGTGCGACACGTGGTTCTACCGGCTCGGCGACCGCTTCTACGCGAACGGCAGCCAGGGCATCCAGCGCTGGGCGAAGTGGCTCGGCCTCGGCCATCCGACGGGCTTCGACGTTCCCGGCGAGAGCCACGGGATCGTGCCGACCCCGGCGTGGCTGCAACGCACGTACAACCAGTCTTGGTACGAGGGCCAGACGATCAACCTCTCGATCGGGCAGGGCTATCTCGCGGTGACGCCGCTCCAGCTCGCGGTCGCGTACTCGACGCTCGCAAACGGTGGAACCGTCGTCCGCCCGCACGTCGCGGGCGCAATCCTTCGCGGCGAGTCCGTGAAGCCGCTCCGGTTCGGGCCCGTCCGCACGGTCAAGCTGAAGGACGCCTGGGCGATCCGGCAGGGCCTCTACATGGCGACGCATTCACCCGGCGGCACCTCGGCGTCGCTCTTCGCCAACTTCCCCGTTGCCGTGGCCGGCAAGACGGGCACGGCCGAAGCGGGCGCGGGACGCAGCGACCACTCGTGGTACGCCTCCTGGGCACCGGCGAACGATCCGAAGTACGTCGTCGTCGTGCTCGTCGCGCACGGCGGCTTCGGAGCACAGGCGGCCGCACCTGCCGCACGCGACATCTACCAGGCGCTCTTCAACCTGCGGGGCTGGAAGCCCGCGCCCTAGATGGCGTCCGCTCGAGAAGACGGGGCGAGCTCACCGCAGAGCTCGCCCCGATCCTTTGGTGCTTCACGCTCTCGCCGCATCGGAGCGGAGCACCGTGTCTTTTCCGTGGGCCCCCGCCACATCGGGGCCCTCGGTAGTTCCATCATCGTCTCGGCCAGGCCGATTCACCCATCGCTGAATCGGTGGTTCACCCGATCGGTTCACTCGGTCGGGGTTCAGCCCCGCCGCCGGGAGGCCGATGCCGGAAGGGCCGACGGGTGCGGGAGCCGCAGCCGGCACCCGTCGGCCCTTCTCTTTGTCTAATCGTCGTCCTCGTCGTCTCCGTGGCGCAGGAACTCGAGCGCTGCAGCCCAGGTCTCCGGCGAGTTGGCGATTCCGAGATGGGCCGTGCCGAGGAAGGGGTCGTACTTGCCCTGCCCGGTGAGGTTCACCTCGCGGGCACCGCGGAGCCTCGCGCTCTGCGAGAAGTCGTGCGGGTTCCCGTCACCGTCGATCGCCGGCAGCGGCGCGAAGAAGCCGTCCTGCGCCGAGAAGTAGACGAAGCTCGTGTCGGCATTGCGGATCACGAGGTACTTCGTCGGGCCCTTGGTCTCGTCCCCGCGGTTGAGGGTGGCGAGTAGCGGCGTGTGGTCGGAGCCGTACTCCCGGCAGATCGCGCTGTCGGGGGTGAAGCCGCCGAGCGCCGGCAGGGCGAAGTAGTTCGCCGGCGACGGCGAGCAGTCCACGATTCCGTGGTTCGGCCCGTCGATCGCGACGAGATGCCGGACGAGGTGGTACGCCCTGTCCTCGCGCATCCACTCGCGGGCAAGCGTCGTGCCGAGGCTGTGGCCGACGATGTCGACCCGCTTGGCTCCTGTGTAGCGGAGGACCGCGTGGACGAACGCACGCAGGTCGGGCACGTTCGCGGCCGTCGAGTGCGCCTCGGCGGAGCGATTCGTCGGCGAGGCGGCGAGGTCGCACTGGTCGCCCTGGTAGCCGAGCCCCCACAACTCGCTCGCGCGGTACCCGTGATCGAGGAAATACTGGGCCATGTCGTGCAGGTTCCCGTAGGGATTGCACGCCGTCGCGAACGGAGTGTCGTTGTTGCCGTGCAGGAAGATCACGGGCGTCCGCGTGAGCCGGCCGGCGGAGCCGAAGCCGATCACCGGCACGCCGAGGGAGGAATCCGTTGGGACCGCAAACCCGGGCGGGAACGAGGTCCCGACGGCGGGGACGGCGGCGGCGCCGGCTGCGGCAGTGCCGAGGACGAGCAGGGCGAGCAGGGACACGACCAGGGACATGCGCATCGCGAGTAGCCTCCAGACCTCTAACATGAGAGATGATTCAGGTCTTGCTTATCGCACGGCCGCCTGGTCGATGTCAAGCGTCGGGCGTACGTCGGCCGCCTTCGCCGGGCGGATCGCCACTCAACATCCGCCAGGGCGCGTCAGCGCGAGTGGCGCAAGCGCGCCCGCCGTGGGGCGGCCGCCGTCGGGAAGTGGACGTCGACGGCCTCGGGCTCTCCATCGCCCTCGCGGACGTCGAAAAGCACCTCGTGCCCGGCACAGCGTGCCTCCGGCTCGCACCCGGGCAGGAAACCGCTGCTGGACACCCGCAGCCGCTCGTCCTGCTCGGTTCGGATGAAGCCGTATCCCTTCTCGACGTTGAACCAGATCAGCGTGCCGTGCTTCGGCTTGCCGTTCACGACGGGTCCGGCGCCGGCTCCGAACCGGGCGGCGACTCCTCGGTCGCGTCGCCGAGCTCGGCGGCCACCGCCGGAAACTCCTCCGGCCCGGCGTTCCGCTCGGCGGCCAGCGTCCGCTTCTTCAGCAGTTTCTCGGTTCTGCGGTCCCGGACGTTCTGCTCACGTTCCCGCTTGGCCATCGTCTGTTGCCGTTTCTTCGTCGCCATTACACAGCGACCGTCTCGAGAAGGGTTCGCATCGTGTTCCTTCCTGCTGGGAACTCCCCCGATGCGACAAGCAGCGGGCTCGTGCGGGGAGCGGAAACACGGCTGCGCACCCACCAGGATAGCGGAGGCACTCGACGGCGGGGTCGCGCGCGACTAGCCATCCGTAGAGGAGACGGGGGACGGCGCGCGATCCATGGTGTGAAACGAGGAGGGGGCTGTGTGCTTCGAGCCTGGGGTTCGACGAAAGCAGCCGCCTTGGCGGCCCGGAAGTGCGGCGCTTCCGGGCACCTTTTCTTTCGCACCCATCCGGTAGAGGAGTTGCCGTCGCCGAGGGCGTGCGACAGGCTCTAGGCCATGGGTAAACCCATCCGCGTTGTACTCGCCGACGACGACCCGGCGTTCCTGGAAGCGCTCGCCGTGGCGCTCGAGACGGACGGCCGCTTCGAGGTGATCGGCATGGCCGGCGACGGCGGCGAAGCGTTCCAGCTCGGCTGCTGGCAAGAGCCGGACGTGATCGTCATGGACGCAGTGATGCCGCGCATCGACGGCTGGGAGGCGGCGCGGCTCCTGCGTCAGAGCAAAGCGCGCACTTGCGTCCTCATGGTCTCGGGAGCCGATCAGGAGGTCCTCGCGCACCGCGCCGGCTTGATGGGCATCTCGGCGTTCCTCTCGAAGGACAACTTCGACGAGATCCTGGACGCCGTCGCAGCGCTGGCGGGCGGCTCCGACTAGCCGTCCCGTCTACGAGGCGTCGCGAACTCGAGCCGCATCGGGGTTCGCCTGGAGGCGCTCGATCGCATCGACCTCCAACTGTCGGACTCGCTCGCGGATCAACCCGATCGTCCCCTCCTGCACGAGATCGAGCATGTCGAGCCCGTGGCCGACGTATCGTTTCGCGAGCGACGCGACAAGGCGCAGGTTCGCGAGAACGAGATGCGCACATCGATTACACGCTGGTGAGCCTAGAGCGGTTGAGCCAGCCGCTGCTCGGCCACGTCGAGGTACTGCGCACCCGTGTCGATCCCGACCGCGCGGCGGCCGTGATCGGTGGCCACCTTCAGAGCAGTCCCGGTGCCGGCGAACGGGTCGAGTACCACACCGTCTTCCGGGCACGTAGCGCGGATCGGCGTGCGGCACAGCTCTTCTGGAAAGACGGCGGCGTGCGTATCCAGCCTCCACTGATCTTCGGGGATGATCTGCCAAACGTCGCCGGGCTTACTTCCCTTCGCGTGGTACGGGAGGATGCAGAAGCCTCGCTTGTTGATCTCGGGCGCGCGGCCCGACACTTCCTCCGCATCGGAGTGTGTCGTGCGCTGCTGCCCGCGGATGATCATTCGGAAGTCGGGTAGCTCAGCCGTCGCAACTCTCCGCAGCGCATCCTTGAGCGCGCGAAGCGCCTCGACCTTCTCCTCCGGCGTGAGGTCGCGCGACCGCTCGATCTGCCTCCGATACTTGACGCCGCTGACCCCGGTGGGGGTGATCACCCTCCCGTTCTTGATGACCGGTGGAGCCGGCGGAGTGCGGATTGCATCGACGTCGTAGAAGTAGCTCTTGCCGCGCACGAAGTGGAACACGAACTCGTACAGGTTCCGGAGCTTGTCCTTGGCATTGTCGGGGTTCCCTTTCACCTTGTCCCAGACGACGGCGTTGCGGAGGATCCATCCTTCTGCCTGCAGTCGAAGAGCCACGCGCCACGGGATGCCGACGAGATTCTTGTCCCTGTACGTGTCGCCGATGTTCAACCAGAACGAGCCGGTCGGCTTGAGCACCCGCTGAAGATCGGCGAGCTCGGCAACGAGATGCTCTACGTACTGCTCCGGCGTGCGCTCCTCGCCGAGCGACGAGCCGCTCTCGTACCGGCGGACGGCCCAGTACGGAGGGCTTGTCATCGCACAGTCCACGAAACCGGTCGGCATCGCGGCGAGGACGTCCCGCGTCCGCGCCTCGATGAGGACGGGGCCGGACTGCGTCAGCCGATGCCAATCGGCCGCGTCCGCGGGCGGGGTCGTGAGCCGCTGCACGCTCATGGCGCCATCATGGGTCACGAAGCGGCTGACAATCCGCAACCGCTGTGAGAAGGGTTTCGCGAGGCGAACGGCGAAACCCGCAAACGCACCGCCGACCTACGGTGGTGTTCCGAAGCCCTCACCCCCGAGACCGCCGCAGGCCCGGGACGTGGGGGCTTCGGGTTGCCGTTAGAAGGCTGTTCTCCTGATCGCGTATTCGCGCAGACGGGCTGAGAGCAGGTTGCACATCAATCTCCCGGTGGATGCGCGATAGACCAGTCCGCGCGACCAGGTAGTTCCTATTGCCCTTTCCAGACAGGTCCGCCATACTGAACTTAATGGTTCAGTATCAGACGACTGTCGACCGCGCGTTCGCGGCCCTCGCCGACCCGACTCGGCGCGCCGTGCTCGAACGGCTCGGCGGCGGCAGCGCGACGATCAGCGAGCTCGCCGAGCCCTTCGGCATGTCGCTGACCGGGATGAAGAAGCACATCCGGCTGCTCGAGGAGGCGAACCTCGTCGCCACGGAGAAGGTCGGCCGTGCCCGCAGATGCGCACTCGTGCCCTATGCCTTCGAGGGCATCAGTACGTGGCTGCAGCGGCTCGACCGCTTCGCGCAGGTTGTCCAACGCACGAAAGGAGCACGATGAGCACCACCGTCACCACCCCGAACGAGCTCGAGATCCGCGTCGAGCGGATCTTCGACGCACCGCGCACGCACGTCTACTCTGTCTGGACGGATCCGGAGCTGATCCCCGAATGGTGGGGCGACGGCACCGTCGTCGAGGAGATGGACGTCCGTCCCGGCGGCCCCTACCGGTTCCGAACCGCCTTCGGCGTCGTCGAGGGCGAGTTCCGCGAGGTCGAGCCACCCGCGCGCCTCGTGCAGACGTTCCAGAATCACCTGCAGACACTCGAGTTCGAGGATCTCGGTGAGCAGACGAAGCTGACCCAGACGATGCGCTTCGAGACGACCGAGCAGCGAGACACCACCATGCAGTACGGCGTCGAGGAGGGCGCGAAGGGGGGCTTCGCGCGCATCGACGCGTTGCTGGAGAAGATCGCGGCGTGAGGCCG
>JBGQKY010000019.1:0-22746 GCA_041499745.1 Gaiellaceae bacterium | reverse complement strand
CCGAAGCCCTGTCGGGCCGGGCTCAGCCCGTCGAGGTCCCGCAGACCCATTTCGTCAACGGCGCCCGCATCGTCCCGCCCTTCCCCGCCGGGACGCGGACCGCCATCTTCGGCCTCGGCTGCTTCTGGGGCGCGGAGCGCGTCTTCTGGAACGCGCCCGCCGTCTACACCACCGCGGTCGGCTACGCGGGCGGCTACACGCCGAACCCGACCTACGAGGAAGTGTGCTCCGGCCGCACGGGGCACACCGAGGCCGTGCTCGTCGTCTTCGACCCGAAGCAGACCTCCTACGAGGAGATCCTGCGGCTCTTCTGGGAGAACCACGACCCGACCCAGGGGATGCGCCAGGGCAACGACGCCGGCACCCAGTACCGCTCGGCGGTCTACACCCACGGCGAGGAGCAGCGTGCTGCCGCGGAGGCGACCCGGGCCGCGTTCCAGCAGGAGCTCGCGGCCGCGGGCTACGGCGAGATCTCGACGGAGATCGCCGAGGCCGGCCCATTCTTCTACGCCGAGTCGTACCACCAGCAGTACCTCGCGAAGAACCCGAACGGCTACTGCGGCCTCGGCGGCACGGGCGTCGCCTGCCCGGTCGGCATCAAGACGGCCTAGTAGACGTAGCCGCTTCCAAAACGCCCGCCCGCCCTCCACTATGGGGGCATCGCTACACGTCCCAGAGCCCGCGAAGTCGAAGAGCGGTTCCTGCACGAGATCATCTCGGCGGTCGGCTCGACGCTCGATCTCGAGGAGGTTCTCGACGGCGTCGTGCGGCTGCTCTCCGACGGTAGCGCTGCGCATGCCTGCTTCGTCTATCTCCTCGAGCGCGACGGGAAGCGGCTCGTCCTGCGGGCGGCGTCCGCGCCCTACGCGCATCTCGCCGGTCAGATCGCGCTGAAGCGCGGGGAAGGTCTCGCCTGGTGGACGCTCAACCGGCGGAAGGCGGCGTTCATCCGCGACCGCGCGCTCGACGATCCGCGCGTCAAGTACGTTCCGGAGCTCGAGGAGGAGCGGTTCCAGTCGCTCGTCGCGGTGCCGCTCTTCGGCAAGCGCGGAGACCCGGTCGGCGCGATCACGCTCGACACCGAAGCGCCGCGCGAGTTCACCGACGCCGAGGTGGAGTTCCTGATCTCGAGCGCGTCGCTCGTCGCCGGCGCGATCGAGAACGCGCGGCTCTACGACGAGACCCGGCAGCGCGTCGGTGAGCTCGAGCATCTGACCGAGCTCGCGGAAGCCGTCGCCTGCGCCGGCACGCTCGACGCCCTCGGTCCGGAGGTCGTTCACCGAAGCCGCGACCTGCTCCGCGCGGAAGCGGTGCACCTCTATCTGCTCGAGCAGGACGGGAAGCGGCTTATGCGTCGCTGGTCGGCGCCCGAGGGCGCCGAGGCTCCGCCGGAGATCGGCCTCACCGAGATAGGGCCCGAGCTCGGCCGCGCCGGCCGCGCGCTGCGTGTCGCGGTGTCGCTCGTGGCCGGCGAGGAGCTGCTCGGCGCGCTCGTCGCCGAAGGGACTCGGGAGCTCGACCTCGCTCGCGCGGCCGCGAACCAGACTGCCGTCGCGATCAAGAAGATCCAGGTTCTCGAGCGCCTCACGGAGAAGAACCTGATCAAGGATTTCTTCGAGGATCTCGCGGCGCAGCGGCCGAGCGATGCGATCGAGGGGCGCGCCGCGCGCCTCGGCTGCGACCTCGAGCGCCCGCACGTCGTCGTCGCAGCGGTGCGCGTGGACGACGCGCTTGAGCGCGCGGTCGCTTCGCTCGCGCGCGGGGCGTTGATCGACCGGAGCGACCAATCCCTGCGCGCGCTCGCGCCGGTCGAGCCCGATGGCGCCGGTCGCTTCGTCGGGGAGCTGCGTCGCATCCACGCCGACTTCGGCAGCGACGCGGCGATTGGTGTGTCGAGCGTGTGCGTCGGCGCGGAGGCACTCGGTCACGGCTTCGAAGAAGCGAGGCACGCGCTGCTCGGCGCCGCCGTCACCCGGCGAGATCGCGGCGTGCTCGGCTACGACGAGCTCGGGCCGTACAAGTACCTCCTGCGGATCGCGCTCGACCCGAGCGCGCGCGACGCGACGATCGACGCCGTCGCGAAGCTCGCAGACTACGACCGCGAGCGAAGCGCCTCGCTCCTCGCAACCCTCGAGGAGTTCCTCGGCCGGCGGGGGAACATCAGCGCCACCTCCGACGCGCTCTTCGTCCACCCCAACACGCTGCGCCAGCGGCTCCGCCGGATCGCCGACCTGACCGGGATCGACCTCCGCCGCGACGACTGGCTCATGGTCGAGATCGCGGTGAAGATGGTGCGTCTGCGGGCCGCCCTCGGGACGGCCACGCCGCACACATAGACGGCCGCGAGATGTGGAGAAATCCACCCTCACGGCGACTCTGTAGCGGGTGATACAACCGGGCGGCCCACCGACAAGGAGGACCGCATGGCCGTCGCCACGGGGCCGAGCCTCGAAGAGGTCAAGAAAATCGCCAAGGGGCGCGGGGTGGAGTTCTTCTTCGCGCAGTTCGTCGACATGTACGGCCGCCCGAGCGCCAAGCTCGTGCCGGCGGCGAACCTCGACGACCTGGCCAACGACGGCGCCGGGTTCGCGGGCTTCGCGGCGGGCGAGATCGGCCAGATGCCGAGCGATCCCGACATCGCCGCGATGCCGGACCTCGGCAGTCTCACGCTCGTCCCGTGGCAGCAGAATCTCGCGCGCTTCGCATGCGACATCACCGTCGAGGGGGAGCCGTGGCCGTACTGCCCGCGGACGATCCTGCGCAACCAACTCGCCCGCGCAAAGGCGCTCGGCTACGACTTCAAGATCGGGATCGAGCTCGAGTACTTCCTCGTGCAGCGGAACGACGACGGATCGATCCGGATCGCCGACTCGGCCGACACCCTCGACAAGCCGTGCTATGACATGGCGGGTCTGACGCGGCGCTACGACTTCCTCACCACGGTTTCGAAGTACTGCAACGAGATGGGCTGGGGCAACTACGCGAACGACCACGAGGACGCGAACGGCCAGTTCGAGCAGAACTTCGCCTTCGACGACGCGCTCGTCAGCTGCGACCGCGCGATCTTCTTCCGCTACATGGTCCACACGCTTGCCGAGCAGCACGGCATGATCGCCACCTTCATGCCGAAGCCGTTCACCCAGCTCACGGGGAACGGCTGCCACTTCCACATGTCGCTGTGGGACGGCGAGACGAACCGCTTCCTCGACGAGGACGACCCGCGCGGTCTCGGCCTCTCCGAGACGGCGTACAACTTCGTCGGCGGACTGAAGAAGCACGCGCGCGCGTACAGCGCGGTGACGGCGCCGACCGTGAACTCCTACAAGCGGTTGAAGCTCGGATCGACGACGAGCGGCGCGACGTGGTCGCCCGTCTGGATCTCGTACGGCTACAACAACCGCACCCAGATGCTCCGCATCCCGGGCCCGGGGCGGATCGAGGATCGCACGATCGACGGGTCGACGAATCCGTATCTCGCAGCGGCGGTCGTGCTCGCCGCCGGCCTCGACGGGATCGAGAAGGGCCTCGAGGCCGGTGAGCCGAACGGCGAGAACCTCTACTCGATCTCCTACGACGAGCTCAGCAGCCGCGGCCTGAAGACGCTGCCGACGAACCTCCTCGAGGCGACGGTCGAGCTCGAGCAGGACGAGGTCATGCGCACCGCGCTCGGCAAGGCGCGGGGCGAGGACTATGTCGACTACTTCATCCGCGTGAAGCGCGAGGAATGGAACCGCTACCACGAGCAGGTCACCGCCTGGGAGATCGGCGAGTACCTGACGCGCTTCTAGATATGTGCGAAACCTCCATGGGCGGGCGCCAAAAAATGGGAGCCCGCCCGGCGCCGCCCACGTACGGTATGTAGGAACCCTCCATAGGAGTCGTTGCGCATGTGCGGGATCGTCGGGCTGTTCTGCAAGTCGCCGGAGCTCGAGCCCCGCCTGGGCGAGTACCTCTCGGCGATGCTCGTCCAGATGAACGATCGCGGTCCGGACAGCGCCGGCGTCGCCGTCTACCGCGACCCGGCGCCGGAAGGGTGGAGCAAGCTGACGCTCTACTCCGCCGACGAGGACTTCGACTGGGGGTCGCTCGGCGCCGACGTCGTCGAGCTGCGTGCGCGGCATGCGGTCGTCCTGATGGAGGGCGACGCCGACGAGGCCGAGGCGCTCGTCCGGGTAAGCCATCCCGAGCTGCGGGTGATGAGCGCGGGCCGCGTGATCGAGATCTACAAGGAGGTCGGGTTGCCGCGCGCGTTCGCCGAGCAGTTCCGGCTCGGAGAGTTCCAGGGGTCGCACGGCCTCGGCCACACGCGCATGGCGACCGAGAGCCGCGTCACGACGGAGGGCTCGCATCCGTTCTCGACCGGCCACGACCTCTGCCTCGTTCACAACGGCTCGCTCTCGAACCACAACCGGCTCCGGATGGAGCTGCGGCGCGAGGGGATGGAGTTCCAGACCGAGAACGACACCGAGGTCGCCGCGGCGTACCTGACCTGGCGGCTGCGCGAGGGAGCGACGCTCGAGTCCGCGCTCGAGGGCTGCCTCGACGATCTCGACGGCTTCTACACCTTCCTTGTGGGCACGGCCGACGGCTTCGCGGTCCTGCGCGACCCGATCGCCTGCAAGCCCGCCGTGCTCGCCGAGACCGACGACTGGGTTGCGATGGCGTCCGAGTACCGTGCGATCGCGGTGCTGCCGGGCGCCGCCGACGCGCGCATGTGGGAGCCGGAGCCGTCCGTCGTGTACGCCTGGGAGAAGGCGCTCGTCTGATGGCGGTCGCCACGGAGGCGGAGGTGATCGATCTCGCTGCGACATCGCTTCGCGAGCTCAACCAGCGTCTCCACGACGTCGCTGGCGCCGACCCCGACCCGCGCCTCTGGCGGGTCGTCAACCCGAACGGCGCGCACGCGGTCGCGTGCGGCCTCGACGCGCCGGTCGAGGTCGAGATCATGGGCCACGTCGGCTACTACTGCGCCGGCATGAACAAGCGCGCCACCGTGCGCGTCCACGGCAACGTCGGCACGGGCGTCGCCGAGAACATGATGTCCGGCTCGGTGGTCGTGGAGGGCAACGCGAGCCAGTCGGCGGGCGCGACGGGCCGAGGCGGGCTGCTCGTCGTCCACGGCGACGCGGCGGCGCGGTGCGGCATCTCGATGAAAGGGGTCGACATCGTCGTCCGCGGGTCGATCGGGCACATGAGCGCGTTCATGGCGCAGCGCGGCTGCCTCGTCGTGTGCGGCGACGCCGGCGAGGCTCTTGGCGACTCGATCTACGAGACCCACATCTACGTTCGCGGCGAGGTCGCCGGGCTCGGCGCCGACTGCATCGAGAAGGAGCTGCGCGACAACCACGTCGCCGAGCTCGGCTCGCTGCTCGAGCGCTCCGGGATCACCGGCCTCGACCCGTCCGGGTTCCGGCGGTACGGCTCGGCGCGGCAGCTCTACAACTTCAAGATCGACAACGCGGGGGCGTACTGATGGACCCCTCCTCTCAGGCACACAACCTGCGTGAGTCGTTTCTCTACGACCGCATTGTCATCGCCGAGATCCAGCGTGCCGCGCGCGAGGGGATCTACGACATCCGCGGTTTCGGCGCAAAGCGGCGCGTCCCGCACTTCGACGACCTCCTGCTGCTCGGGGCGAGCGTCTCGCGCTACCCGCTCGAGGGTTATCGCGAGAAATGCTGGACCGACGTCGTGCTCGGCACGCGCTTCGCGAAGAAGCCGCTCGAGCTGAAGATTCCGATCACGGTCGCCGGCATGAGCTTCGGCGCCCTCTCGGCGCCGGCGAAGGAGGCGCTCGGACGCGCCGCGACCGAGGTCGGCACGTCGACCACGACCGGCGACGGCGGCATGACCCCCGAGGAGCGGCAGAGCTCGAAGACGCTCGTCTACCAGGTCCTCCCGTCGCGCTACGGGATGAATCCGGACGATCTCCGGCGCGCCGACGCGATCGAGATCGTCGTCGGCCAGGGCGCCAAGCCCGGCGGCGGCGGGATGCTCCTCGGCCACAAGATCTCCGACCGTGTCGCCGCGATGCGCGACCTGCCGCAGGGGATCGACCAGCGCAGCGCCTCGCGGCATCCGGACTGGACCGGCCCGGACGACCTCGAGATCAAGATCGAGGAGCTGCGCGAGATCACCGACTGGGAGAAGCCCGTGTTCGTCAAGGTCGGTGCGACGCGCACGTACTACGACGTCCAGCTCGCTGTGAAGGCCGGTGCCGATGTGATAGTCGTCGATGGCATGCAAGGCGGCACCGCTGCGACACAGGATGTCTTCATCGAGCACGTCGGCATCCCGACCCTCGCGGCGACGAGGCTCGCGGTCGATGCGCTGCAAGAGATGGGGATGCACCGACGGGTGCAGCTCGTCATGTCCGGAGGCATCCGCACCGGTGCGGACGTCGCGAAGGCGCTCGCGCTCGGTGCCGACGCGGTCTCGATCGGCACGGCCGTGCTGATCGCGATGGGGGACAATAGCCCGGAGTACGACGAGCAGTACCGCGAGCTGGGGAGCGCCGCCGGCTACTACGACGACTACCAGGCGGGGCGAGATCCTGTGGGCATCTCGACCCAGGAGGAGGAGCTCGCCGCGCGGCTCGATCCGGTCGTCGCCGGCCGGAAGGTGGCGAACTACCTTCGCGTGCTGACGCTCGAGACGCAGACGCTCGCGCGCGCGTGCGGCAAGTCGCACGTGCACAACCTCGAGCCCGAGGATCTCGTCGCGCTCACGGTCGAGGCGGCCGCGATGGCTCGGGTTCCGCTTGCAGGCACGGATTGGATCCCCGGGCAGAAATGAGCTTCCTCCTCGCTTGCCCGAACTGCGGGCCGCGCGACGTCAACGAGTTCCGCTTCCAGGGGGAGGTGACGCGCCGCCCCCGGCCCGAGCCGACGCTCCGCGAGCTGACCGACTACGTCTATTTCCGCGACAACGTCGCGGGCGTCCAGCGCGAGTGGTGGTACCACCGCACAGGCTGCGGAGTCTGGTTCCTGGCCGAGCGCGACACCCGCACGAACGAGGTGCTGCACACCGAGATCCCGCCGCCGGTCGGCTCAGGACGGGTGTGATGCGGCTCAGCTCGCAGCCGGGCGAGAGGATCGATCGCTCGAGGCAGGTCAGCTTCTTCTACGACGGCTCGCCGGTCGAGGCGTTCGCGGGCGACACGATCGGCTCTGCGCTCTTCGCCTCGGGACGGCGCGTCTTCTCGCGCAGCTTCAAGTATCACCGGCCGCGAGGGCTGCTCTGCTGCTCGGGTCACTGCGCGAACTGCATGATGACGGTCGACGGCATCCCGAACGTCCGTGTGTGCGTCGAGCCGGTGCGTCCGGGCGCGCAGGTGAAGGCGCAGAACGTTCTCGGCTCGGTCGACCGCGATCTGCTCTCGGTCACCGACAAGATCGGCGGCCCCTTCACGCCGGTCGGTTTCTACTACCGCACGATGATCCGGCCTCGCCGGGCCTGGCCGCTCTACGAGAAGGTGCTCCGGAACCTCGCAGGGCTCGGACGAGTCCCGGAGACGTGGACTCACCGCCGGTACGACACCGAGCACCGGCACGTCGACGTCCTCGTGATCGGCGGCGGCCGCTCCGGCCGCGCCGCTGCGGCGGCTGCGGAAGGCGACGTGCTGCTCGTCGACGAGCGAGGGCCGCACGACGCTCCGTACGAGGTGCTCGCACCCGCGACCGCGCTCGCGATCTATGAGGGCGGCCTCGTCCCGGTCGATGCCGGAAACGTGCTCTACCGCATCAGGGCCGACCGCATCGTCGTTGCGACGGGAGCGCTCGAGCAGACGCTCGTCTTCCCGGGGAACGACCTGGTGGGCGTGATGCTGCCGTCGGCCGTCCGCCGCATGGTCGACGAGTGGGCGCTCAAGCCCGGAACACGAGCCGTCATCGTCGACGGGGAGCTGCCGAGCGTCAGGAACCAGCTGATCCGAGCCGGCGTCGAGATCGCGGCGGTCGTGCGGTCGCCGTCGCAGCTCGCGGCAAAGGGGCGTCGCGGCAGGCTCACCTCGGTCCTGCTCGACGGCAAGAGGATCGACTGCGACGTGCTCGTGGTCTCCGGAGGCCGCCAGCCCGCGTACTCGCTGCTCGCCCAGGCCGGAGCGCGTGTCGAGTACGAGCCCGGGCGCGGAATCTTCGTCCCGACGGAGCTTCCGCCGGGTGTCGAGGTCGTCGGCTCCGCGGCCGGCGAGTTCCCGCAGACCCCGGCGCCGGCGCAGCTCGACGGCGGCGGCGACAAGTGCTTCGTCTGCATCTGCGAGGACGTCACGACGAAGGACGTGAAGCGTGCGGTCGCCGAAGGCTTCGACTCGATCGAGCTCGCGAAGCGCTACACGACCGTGACGATGGGGCCGTGCCAGGGCAAGCTCTGCCACCTGCCGTCGATCCGCATGATGGCGCGCGAGACCGGCACGGACGAGTCGGCGATCGGCACGACGACTGCGCGCCCGCCGTGGCGGCCGATCGAGCTGGGGCTCCTGGCCGGCCGCCATTACGAGCCGCTGAAGCGCTCTCCGATCCATCACCGGAGCGAGGAGCTCGGCGCCAAGGTGATGTGGACCGGCGCGTGGAAGCGCCCGCACTCGTACGGTGACCCCGCCGCGGAGGTACGCGCGGTGCACGAAGCGCTCGGAGTCATCGACGTCTCGACGCTCGGAAAGATCCTCGTCGAGGGCCCCGAGGCTGCCGAGCTGCTCGAGCGGCTCTACCCGAACCGCTTCGGCGACCTGAAGACGGGGCGCATCCGTTACGGCGTGCTGACGACCGACGGCGGCCGCATCATGGACGACGGTACGGTCGCGCGGCTCGGCGACGAGCTCTTCTACGTCACGACGACGTCGACAGGCTCGGACAGCGTCCGCGAGTGGTTCGAGTGGTGGAACGCCATCTGGGGTTACGACGCGGAGATCGTCAACGTCACCGGCGCGCTCGCCGCGGTGAATCTCGCCGGGCCGCAGGCACGTGACGCACTGGGGCTGCTGACGGACGCAGACGTCTCCAACGAGGCGTTCAAGTACCTCGACGCGAAGGAGATTCGCGTCGCCGGTGTGCCCTGCCTCGCGCTTCGCATCGGCTTCGTCGGCGAGCTCGGATACGAGCTGCACTGCGCCGCAAGTGTCGGCGAGCATCTGTGGGACGCCCTCGTCGCAGGAGGCGCCGTGCCGTTCGGGCTCGAGCCGCAGCGTGTGCTTCGCCTCGAGAAGGCACACGTCATCGTCGGCCAGGACACGGATTCCGAGTCGAATCTGATCTCCGCCGGCATGCCGTGGATCGTCAAGCAGGACAAGCAGGACTTCGTCGGCAAGTGGGCGCTTCCGCACGTCACCGTGCGCGAGCGTCTCGTCGGCTTCACCTTGCCGGCCGGTGTTCTGCCCCCGGAGGGCGCGCAGATCGTGCGGGAAGGGGTCTCGAGAGGCCGCGTGACGAGCGCCCGTGTGAGCGAGCGTCTCGGGAAGGTGATCGGTCTCGCCTGGGTCGAGCCGGAGCGCGCCGAGGAAGGAGAGACGATCGCGATCCGGATCGACGGCGTGCTGCACGACGCGGCGGTCACCCTGGCGCCGTTCTACGACTCCAAGGGAGCGCTGCTCCGGTCATGAGCCGGCTCGACTTCCTCTCGCCGCACGAGGCCGATGTCGCCGGCGTCTCGCCGCTCCGCCACGTCGCGGGCGTGGCATTCACAGACGTCTCGCAGCTCGGCAAGCTCGAGGTTCGCGGCGACGTCGGCTCACTCGAGGCGATTCCGCTCGGCCCCGGCCGCGCGCTGGTCGTGCTGGAAGGCGACGTTCGCAGCCAGCGCGACCGGCTGGTCGGTGAGGGCTACCGCGTCTACGACATGACAGCGGCGCTCGCTGCGCTCGAGATCGAAGGCGAAGACCTGATGCGGCGGCTCACCGCACTCGACCTGGAAGCGCTGCCGGCGATCGGGTCGATCGCACGCGGTACGACGGCGTTGATCGAGCGGCGTGACGGCGAGCGCTTCCGGCTCTTCGTTCCCCAGGAGCTCGGCCAGTTCGTCGCCGAGGTCGTGACCGACATGGCGCGAGGGCTAGGACGATGAAGGATGTCTTCCGCGTGCGCCGGATGTGGCGTCCGCGCGGCGAGCTGAAGGGCCGCTACGACGTCGTGATCATCGGCGGCGGGTCGCACGGGCTCGCGACCGCGTACTACCTCGCGAGAAACCACGGCGTGCGGGACATCGCCGTCCTCGAGCAGTCGTACATCGGCTCGGGTGCGTCCGGGCGCAACACGACGATCATCCGCTCGAACTACCGCACGCCCGAGGGCGCGGCCTTCTACTCGAAGAGCGTCCAGCTCTACGAGCAGCTGTCCGCAGATCTCGACTTCAATCTGATGTTCTCGCAGCACGGGCACCTGACACTCGGGCACTCCGACCGCGCGATGAACGTCATGCAGGAGCGCGCCGAGGTCAACCAGCTGCTCGGCATCGACTCGCGCGTCGTGCTGCCGGACGAGATCGCCCGCCTCTGCCCGCAGCTCGACGTCTCCGACAAGCCGACGTGGCCGATCATGGGAGCGCTCTACCATCCCCCCGGCGGGATCATCCGGCACGACGCCGTCGTCTGGGGCCTCGCGCGCGGCGCCGACCGCGCCGGCGTCGAGATCCATCCCTACACAACCGTCACCGGGATCGACCAGTCGAACGGTCGCGTCACCGCCGTCGAGACGAACCGTGGGCGGATCGAAGCGGGCGTCGTCGTCAGCGCGACCGCGGGCTGGTCGACGCTCGTCTGCGGGCTCGCCGGCGTCCGGTTGCCGATCACGACCCACATCCTCCAGGCGTTCGTTACGGAGCCGGTGAAGCCGTTCCTCGACGTGGTCATCGTCTCGGCGCAGATGCACGTGTACGTGTCGCAGACCGATCGCGGCGAGTTCCTGATCGGCGCGGAGATCGAGCCGTACACGACCTACAAGTCGATCGGAACCTTCCCATTCCTCGAGTACTCGGCGCGTCACACGCTCGAGCTCTTCCCGCAGCTCGAGCGGCTGCGCGTGCTGCGGACGTGGACGGGGCTCTGCGACCTCTCGCCCGACTACAGCCCGATCCTCGGGCAGACGGAGGTGGAGGGCTTCCACGTGTCAGCGGGCTGGGGCACGTACGGCTTCAAGGCGGCGCCGATCGTCGGGACGACGCTGGCAGAGCTCGTCGCCACGGGGAAGACCCCCGACCTGATCGCGCCGTTCGCCCTCGAGCGGTTCCACACCGACACGCTCGTGTCGGAGCTCGCCGCCGCGGCCGTATCGCACTGAGCCGCACCGACGAGTCCGTTTGCGTGCGGTGCACAAGTCGTGACGGTTCCGTAATGGGGCCTGGCCCCTGCCGTTGGGTCGTTTGCAGGGGAATTGACGGTCTCGTAACCCGAGGCTTGTCGGGCCGGAACATGGTGCCAGGGGCCTGCTGCCGTGGAGGTTTCAGATCCCGAGCGGCACGTAGACCGAGAGCTTCTTCTGGGCGTGCGCGATCGCGCGGAAGGCTTCCCGTAGCTGCGCCCGTGCGAGCGGGGGCAGCGTCGACGGATCGACGACGTTGTCCGGCTGCTCTCCGGCCTCGAGCCGGCGGGCGTGGTGGTCGAGCCGGACGTCCGCGACGATCTCGAACGCCTCGCGCAGGGACACCGCGGTCTCCGCGTCGAGCGCGCCCGCGTGGTGCACGGCTTCGAGGCGGCTGACCGTGCTCGAGATCGTGATCCCGCTCGAGAGGGCGAAGAAGCGGGCGAGGTTCGCGATCGGGATCACGCCGCCCTGCTTCACGTCGACGGAAGGCTGGAGCGACCCGCGGCGGCCGAGCGGAGGCCTGCAGTCCGTCGCCATCCGTGCGAGGCGGCGGATCAGGTCGGGATGCTCCTTCGCTTCCCGGAGCATTGCCACGAGCGGCGGTGTCACGTCGAGTGCGCCGGCGATCTGGCGGAAGTCGAAGGCCACGTTCGCGCGGATGAGGTGCGAGCGATCGGGCGACTCGAGACATTCACGGAACGTCGCGACCCAGCGGCTCGCCGGCATGCGCCACAGCGCGTTGCTCGCGACGACGTCGTTCGGGTCGAGCTCGAACCCGCAGCGGACGAGCCCCTGCGCGACGTCTTCGCCGAGCCGGGCGAAGTAGCCGTCGACCTCCCCGCTCGAGTCGTCGTAGGCGAGCGCGTTCTCGACGTCGGAGCCGAGCGTGAACTCGCGGCGGGCGGCGCTTCCGAGCACGAGCCACGCCCATGCCGTGGGTGCCGGCCCGCGGCGCGCGATCGACAGCTCGATGAGGCGCTCCGTGATCGAGTCGACCTGGAGCGAGAGCACCCTGCCGATGTCGAGCGGCGATATCCCCGCGCCGAGCAGCGCGAGGAAGAGCTGCTGTAGCCGCCGCGACGCCGCCACGAGGTGGTCTTCGTCGTGGGCGCTCAGGATCGCGTGGCGCAGCGCGAAGGGACTGCGCGCCTCGAGCCCGACAAGGTCGGCGGCGGAGAGAACGCCGAGCACGCGCCGTTCCGAGTCGACCACGACGATGTGGTCGGTGCCTGCGTCGAGCATCTCGACGACCGCGTCGACGGCGATGCGCTCGGGGCCGACCTGCACCGCCGGCTGAACGATCCTCGATACGGGGTTCTCCGCCGACATCTCGCCCGCGACAACCCGTTCCCGGAGGACGGCGTCGGTGAGGATCGAGAGCTTCTCGCCGTCCCGGACGAGAATCGCGGAGCTCTTGTCGTCGCTCATCGTCTGCGCGGCCCGGCGGATCGTGACGCTGCCCTCGCAGAACACGGGCGGCCGGGCGATCAGCTCGGCGACCCGGATCGTTCCGAGCTCCGGCATCGCGTGCACGACGTGGCCGGTCTGCACGAGGCGCCGCCTCAGCGTCGTCGCGAGCCGGGCGACCCCGGCGGGCCGTGCGAAGAGCTCGAGCGCCTGCTCCCGCGGAATGAGCAGGCAGTGGGTCTCCTGGCGGGCCTGGACGGTGAACGCGGGCGAGAGGCCGCTCAGGAGCGACGGCTCGGCGAACGTCTCGCCCGGACCGAGCACGTCGACGACCTCGCCGTCGTGGTCGAGCTCCATCGCGCCCTCGAGGATCACGAACAGGTGCTCGGCCGGCTCACCGTCCTCGACGAGCGCGAGCTCCCCCGCGGCGTAGCGGCGCTCCTCGGCGCTCGCCGCGATCGGCTCGAGCTCCGCGGGCTCGAGCGCGTCGAAGGGGGCGAAGCGCCCGAGGAACCGGGCTCGGTCGGCTGTGTTCAGGGTCTCCACTGTGGGCCGTGTATTCCTGTGAATACGACTCCTTGTAATAAAAGCCTCGTTCTGCCAGCTTCGCCAGCACAAGCGGCAGCAGCTCTCTCAAGGAGGCGTGGATGTCGTCGAACGAGCAAGAGCTCGACTACGCGGGCGGCGGGCTCAAGCAGGAAACGAACTGGTGGGGCGCGTTCGTCATCGGTCTTGCCGGAACGATTCTCGTCACGGGCATTGCTCCCGTCATGGTGACGACCCTCGGCGCTTCGGCGATCCCGGTGATCATCGTCATCACGATCACGGGCTACCTCCTCTGCCTGCTCCTGGCCGAGCTCTCGGCCATGATGCCGGAACGGACGGGCGGCTCGCCGTCGTACGCCTATCCGGCCTACAGGGAGCGCTGGCCGAGGGCCGCGAAGCACATCAACGGCCTCACCGCGTGGGCCTACTGGCTCGGCTGGTTCCCGGTCGCGCCGCTGAACATGATCCTCGCGTCGTTCTACCTCGCGGACCGGTTCCATCTCAACACGACGAGCGGCTTCACGCCGATCCACACGTTCATCTCGTACTCGACGCTCTGGATCTCGATCGTCGGCATCCTGCTCTTCTTCATCCCGGCGTACCTCGGGATCCGGTTCGGGACGGGCTTCGCGACGATCCTGGCGGCACTCTCGATGATCCCGCTGACGTTCATCGCCATCGCGTGGATCTTCAAGCCGTCGGTCGTGCACTGGGGACAGCTCTCCGGCTTCCACCAGCTCGACGGCTCGGGCTTCTTCAGCGGGCTCGGCGGCCACGGCTGGCTGACGGTGTACATCGCCTACTCGTTCCTGCTGACGTGGAACGTGATCGCGATGGAAGCGGCGGCGTGCTACATCGGCGAGTGCAAGAACCCCGAGCGCGACGCCAAGATCGCGATGAACCTCGAGGGCGCCTACGGGCTCTTCATCTACACGCTGATCCCGATCGCGTTCATCATCGTCCTCGGCGCGAAGGCTCTGTCGAACTCGGCGTTCGTCGATCCGAAGACGATCTTCGTCACGTTCGCGGGCAAGATCTTCGGCGGCACCGGAGGTTCCGCGCTCAACTGGCTGATTGCGCTGATGCTCATCGTCGCGCTGGCTCTCTCGGCGCTGAACGCGATCATGGGGTGCGCGAGGTCGCTCCACCAGATGTCGGTGGACGGGCAGTTCCCGCGCTTCTTCCAGAAGATCAACCAGCACGGCGTGCCGGATCGCGCGATGGCGTTCAACGTCGTCTGCTCGCTCGTCGTGATCCTGGGCGGCGGCGCCGTCGAGATCTACTCGTTCTCGAATGTCGGCTACACGTTCTCGTTCCTGCCGGTGCTCGTCGGGTACTACCTGCTCCGCAAGTACAAGCCGAATGCCCGGCGGCCGGTGCGGCTGCCCGAGTTCTTCAAGTACATCGCGCTCGGGATGGCGGTGCTGTACTTCGTCATCTGGCTCTATGGCGGGATCATGTATTCGAGGATCGGGCACACCCTCGTCTACTACCTGGCGGGCTGGGGCGTGCTCATCGCATACCTGCCGCTCTACTGGTACCGCGTGAGGGTCGAAGACAAGCGGCAGGTGCCCGAAGCGCCGGCCGCGGTACCGACATCGTAGGAACGAATGGATCCGTGGATCGCGTGCTCCTCGCCTCAGAGGGGCGCGCGATCCCGGACGCCGCCGTCGATCGCGCGGCTCAGCTCGCGCACGAGCGCGGCGGCTCCGTGCATGTCTTCTCGATCGCCCGAGTGTGGGGCTCGGGCTTCGGCCTACCCAATCCGGGTCTGCTCCCGAACAAGCAGGAGTGGGACGTGCAACGCACCGTGGTCGGCGACGCGGTGAAGGCGCTGAAGCGGCGTGGCGTCGAGGCCACGGGCCAGGTGCTCGCGACCCGCAAGGCGACGAAGCGGATCGTTCGCGAGGCCGAGCGGCTCGGGTGCTCTGCGATCGTGATGGCGGCCGACCCGCCTCGGAACCGGCTCCTCGCCGACCTCATGTGGTCGCAGGAGGGCTACCGCGTCAAGCGGCGCGCGAAGATGCCGGTCCACCTCGTGGCCAGGTAGCCTGGCCTACGCCGTCTCGCCGCCGTCCATCGAGATGACGGCGCCCGTGAAGTACGCGCCCTCGTCGCTCGCGAGGAACGCGAAGAGCGCGGCCAGCTCCTCGGGGCGAGCGTGGCGGCCGAGCGGAATCCCGGCGTCGACCTCCGCGAGCATCTCCGGTGAGTACTCCGCTTTCTGCATCGGCGTCAGGACGTAGCCCGGGCAGACGGCGTTGACCCGGATCCTGGGCGCGAGCTCGAGCGCCATTGTCCGCGCGAGCAGGATCACGCCCGCCTTCGACGCGTTGTAGTCGGCGTAGTTCTCGTGCCCGGTCAGCCCGTTCGTCGAGGCGGTCATCAGGATCACGCCCCCGCCCGCCGCGTCCATCCTCCGTGCGGCCTGTTGCGCGCAGTGGAAGACGCCGGTCAGATTCACGTCGAGCACGCGGCGCCAGTCGGCCTCCTCGATCTCGAGGAACGGCTTTCGGATCGAGATGCCGGCGTTCGCGACGAGGACGTCGACACCCCCGAGCAACTCGTCGATGCGTCCGAATGCGCCGGCAACCTCCGCGTCGTCGGCGACGTCGCAGCGAAGAGCGTCGACTCCGGGGATCCGCTCCGGCGCGGTCGCCACCTCTTCTTCCCCGAACGCAAGGGCGACAACGCGCGCCCCCTCCTCGATGAAGCGACGGCTCGTCGCCTCGCCGATCCCGCTCGTGCCGCCGGTGACGACGACGCGCTTGCCACGGAGGCCCTTCACGAGGCGACAATCTACTTCGTGAGCGTCTTCCGTCCCTCGGCCCGGGTCGAGAGTCCCGACGGACGGGCCTGGGAGATCTACGCGTACAGGGTCCAGCTCCGCGACCGCGACGAGTGGGACACGGGAGTCGACGTCGACGGCCCGATCCAGGTGCAGGCGGCGCTCATGGTCTACGACGGGATCCTCTGGCTGCTGCTGCTGATCCCGCGGGCGATCGCACGCTTCGGCGACCTCGCCGTTGCAGCGGCGCGCTCCCTGCGCTCGGACGAGTGGACGGTCGAGGCGATCGTCATCCTGCCGCAACGGGAGAGCTACGCGTGGACGACGACCTCGGAGTACAAGGGGCAGGTGCTCGCCCAGGTCGAGGGGCAGCTCGCACGGGGTGACATCCCGCCGCGCCTGACGAACGCGACGTATCTCGGCGCGCGCCGCTAAAGAGCTACGGGAGCGGCGGCTCGGGAATCGCCAAGACGCCGAGCCGCGCAAAGATCGCCGCCGCCTCGCGCGCGGCTTCGGGGTCGTCGAAAACGCGGGCACGTTCATGCAACGTCAGCGCGACCTCGTACGGCGCGTCCGCCTTGCGGGCGACGGCGATGCCTTCGTTTAGTGCCCGCCTCGCCTGGTCGGCGTCGCCGAGCTCCGTGTGTGCCATACCAATGATGCGGTGCAGCAGTGCCTCCACCGGGGCAAGGCCGCCCGCTTCGCGTGCCGCGACGAGCGTCGGCGTCGCGCGAGCGAGGGCGGCGTCAGGACGTCCACGCAGTGCGTCCAGCTCGGCAAGCCTCGCCTCGGTCTCGATCACGAACATTGCGCCCATGTCGCGGAAGCTGCGGAGAGCCTGCTCGAGCAGGCTCTCCGCTTCGTTGAAGCGACCCGCACGTGTTGCGGCGCGCCCCAGGTTGCTACGGGCGACGTACGACGTCAACTCGTGGCCGGCAACGTCGGCGACGTGCATCGACTGGCGGAAGAGCTCCTCAGCCTCTTCGAGCCTTCCCTGGTCGGAGAGGATCTCGCCGATGTTGTTCGTCTGGACCGCGACCTGCGTCACATCCCCGGTACGGCGCCGAAGCTCGCGGCTCCCTTCGTACAGTTCGAGCGCTTCGTCCCACCGACCTTCGTAGTAAGCCTCAATGCCGAGGTTGTTGAGGACGCTCGCCTGCCCCGAGAGATCGCCGAGCTCTTCGTAGATCGGGAGCGCGAGCCCACGAAATGCGGCCCTTTCCGCCGAGCCGGTCATCGTGTACACGACGTGCAGCAGGTAGTACGCGTGCGCGACCGTTGCGAGGTCGCTGCTCTCGTGCGCCTGCCGCACGATTTCCTTGCAGCGGCTAATGCAGTCTTCGAACTCGCCCTGCCGGAAACGGGCGGCCGCGTGCGCCATCGCCAGGGGAAGTCGAGTCGACTTGCCGGCGACCTCGTAGCCACGCTCGTACCACTCGATCGCCTCGGCATAGCGACCCATCCGCTCGGCGCGCAGCTTGCCCTCCTTCAACAACAGGCCTGCCTGCGCATCCGCGGGAGCGAGTGCGCGCGCCTCGGCGAGGGCGGCTCCCGCGTTCTCGAACTCGCCCGCGAGCTCGAGCACGTCGGCAAGCGACTCCCAAACGTCAGCGACGGCGCCGGGCCCGAGCGCGGCGACGTGAGGCGCGGCGTCCAGAGCGCGCCGGTAGAAATCGGCCGCCTCGACGTTCGCCCATTTGTCATGCGCGCGAAGGCCTGCGACGAGCGAGTAACGCCACGCCTCTGCGTGCACGCCCGCGCGGAGGAAGTGCAACGAGAGCAGCTCGGCAGCCTCATCCGGGTCGGCGGTATGCCGCTGCTCGTAGACGCGTGCGACGCGCTCGTGCAGCTCCTGGCGCCTCCGGTACGGCAGCCCGTCGTACGCAGCATCGCGTACGAGCGCATGACGGAAGCGGAAGCCCCCGGCGACGGCGGGATCGCGCTCCACGAACTCGGCGAGCCGGTCCCACGCCTCAGAGTCCTCTGCCGCCGTCTGGTCACTCTCGAGGACGGCAGCGACGATGTTGCCGGAGAACGAAACGCCGAGGACAGAGGCCCAGCGCAAGAGCGCGCGGTCTCCTGGATCGAGGCGGTCGATCCTTGCGGCGAGCGCGGCTTCGACCGTCTCGGGGAGTTCGTCCTGGCCGGCGGCGTCGTCGGCTGCGATCAGCTGCTGCAGGAACAGCGGGTTGCCCCCGGCGCGCTGGGTGATCGCTGCCAGCTCGTGGTCGAGCAGCCCTCGGTCTGCACCGGCTGCGACGGCGAGCTCGAGCGCGTCGGCCTCCGGCAGCGGGTCGAGGCGTAGCGTGATCGCCGGCACGGGCGGGATTCCTTCGACGGCCGAGAACCCACCCCCACCCGGCCTCCGTGTCGCACACGCGAGCCACGGCTTCGTCGAAACCTGCGTGCCGAGGTGGCGGAGGAGGTCCGAGGACGCCTCGTCCATCCAATGAACGTCCTCGAACAACATCAGCGTCTGCTCCGGCAGCAGCTGCTCGAGCAGCGCGGAAACGACCCCATGCAGGCGCGCACGCCGGAACGAGGGGTCGAGCTCATCGACCGCCTGTGTCGGCTCGACGTCGACGTCGAGCGGAATCGCCAGCAGCGGGATCCACGGGTTCAGGTCGGGCGCGACCTTGTCGAGGCGCGCAGCGATCCGGCTGCTGTTCGTGGCGGCACTGCCGTTCAGCTCGACGTCGAGGATCCTGCGCAGCAGGTCGCGGAACGGGAAGTACGGCGTCGACGATTCGTACTGTTCGCACGCGGTCACGAGCCGTCGCATGTCCGCGCATTGCTCGATCAGGTCCTCGGTCAGCCGGGACTTCCCGATGCCTGGTTCGCCGATCAGCTCCACGAAGCTGCCGAAGCCGGCCCGCACGGTGCCGAGCGACGCGGCGAGCAGCGCTCGTTCCCGCTGTCGGTCGACCATAGGGAGCCTCCGAGCCGGCACCGACGCCGCCCGGCCGGCGATCGAACCGAGCTCGAAAGCGTGCACCGCCTCGCTCTTGCCTTTGACGAGGAACGGTTCGAGCGCGCGTGTGTCGAACCTCGTGGCCGAACGTTCGACGATCGCCGCGCTGGCGAGGATCTGGCCGTCCTCGGCCTTCGCCATCAGCCGCGCCGCGAGAGCCGCGGTGTCGCCGAGGATCGTGTACGTACGCCGGAACGACGTGCCGATCAGTCCCGCAAAGACCCGGCCGCGGTTGGCGCCGATCTTCAGGGGCAGTGGCTGCCCGGTGTCGACGATCGCACGTAGCGTCCGCAGCAGGCGCTCCTCGTCGCCGCCTTCTGTCTCTGGAGCGCCGGCGACGAGCACGATGCGGCCGCCGGTCTTGTCGATGTCGCTTTCGAGAAATGTGACCGCATGCGCGGCGCACGCCTCCTGCACGATGCGCACAAGCGCATCGATTGCGTCGGCACGGCGCGCGGGCTCGAGCGCATCCGTGCCGCCGAAGCGGACGAACGCAACCGCGGCCTGCCGGTGCTCGCTCTCGTGCGTATTCGCGAGTGCGTGCCGGCGGACCGGAGGCGGGATGAACAGCTCCAGCGGCAGTCCGGTGACGTCGGGGAGCGGTTCGAACGTCCCGCGGGCCTTGGGCGCCGACTTGACGAGGTAGCCCCCAGCCTTCTCGCCTCCGAGCACCCCCGGCTCGAGCGCGGCGGCCGTTTCGGCCGACACGATGATCTCGCCCGCCTCGCCGGCGTCCTCCAGCTCGACCGTGCGTGTCACCGTCGGGCCGGCGACGACGAGCTCGCGGTGGATCTCTCCTGCGAGGAAGAAATCGAAGAGCCCGCTGTGGATGGCCGCGTGTAGCCGCAGCTCGACGGGGCCCGCGGACGTCCGCGGCGCGCCGAGCTCCGCGAGTGCGTCACGCATGCCGACGGCCGCCTTCGTCCCACGCGCGGCGTGACCGTCGTTCGCGAAGAAGAGCAGCAGCGCGTCGCCGCCGAATTTCACCAGCGTCCCGCCCTCGCCGTACGCGACATCGAGGAGGCGCGCAAAGGTCGCGTTCATCACGTCGGTGACCTCCTCGGCGCCGGCCTTGCCGCGGCTGGATAGCCGTTCCGACATCGCGGTGAAGCCCGAGATGTCGACGAACGCGAGCGTCCCCTCGATGGTGTGGAACCTCGCCTCGGGCCGGTCGCGCAGCCACTCGACGACGAGGCGGGGGACGTACGGCGCGTAGTGAGCCGCTGCTCGAGCCGTGACCGTCAAGATGCGCGCCCCCCTGCGTCGAGAAACTGGCCCTTGTAATTTGTAACAGACCCCTTAAGCTGGCGGACACCATCGTTTTCAGGGCGGCCGGGCGTTGGGGAGGGGTGTCGTTGAGGGTAGTGCTGTGGTTCTGCGGCTTCGCAGCGATGCTGGTTTCGGCGTGCGCGTTCGCGGCGCCCGCGTTCGCCGGGCCAGAGCCCTCGGTTATGGTGCCGCTGCTTCCCGGCGCACCGACGATCGACGGGGTGCACGGAACGCCCGAATGGGACGCGGCGTCGTCGTTCATCGTGAACTTCGGCAGCCTCACCGGCACGGCGTATGTCGGTCGGACGGCCACCGACCTCTACTTCGCCCTGAGCGTCACCGACCCGACAGGCGCCGCCGCCGCCGCCGACTCGTCTCTCTACTTCGACAACGGCAACGACGGCCAACTGCAGCCCGGCGACGACTTGCTCGGCCTGGATCACGGCGCCGCCAGCGGCCTCGATTCCTATTTCATCACCGTCGACTCCGCCTCGGTCACCTCTGGGCAGGACGAGCAAGGGGGCGGCACCACGGATCTCACGGCGAAGAGCAGCGTCACGGACGGCGTCTACTTCGTCGAATACAGCCACCCGCTCTGCAGCAGCGACACGGCCCACGACATCTGTTTCGTGCCGCCTGCGTTCGGCGCGCCCGACTCGGCGATCGGCTTCGACATCTTCTACGGGGCGGGCGCCGGCGTGACCGGCTACCCGGCGGGGCTCTTCGATGCTCCGCACTGGGGCTCCTTCAGGATCGCCGCTGCGCCCGACACGACGCTGCCGCCCGCGCCGCAGCTCAGCCTGACGGATGCGTCGAACGCCTACTACGACCCGGCGGGCAACGTCCTCTGGTATCAGGCGAACGCCAGCGGGAACTTCACGCTCGTCGCCTCCGGCGACGATCCCGAATCGCGCATCGACCACGCGAACCTGCCGGGCCTCGACACCACGCCGGCGCTCCCGCCCTCGGGGTGGGATACGGGCTTCGTTTCGGCGACCTCGACGATCTACCACTTCCCGAGCTCGGACGTCGAGCCGGCGCCGTCCGGCCGCTTCAACGCCACGCTCGTGAACGGCGCCGGCCTCGAGGGCCCGGCGACGCAGTTCACCTTCAACACCGACGGCTCGCCGCCGACCGGCGCCGTCACCTGTGCACCTGCAAGCTGCTCGAACGCGAACGCTCCCGTCACCGTGACGGTCTCTGCGACCGACAACGACGGCTCGGGCGTCAAGCAGCTTCGTTACACCACCGACGGCAGCGACCCGGGACCCGACCACGGCGCGACGATCTCGCCCGGCGGCTCGTTCGAAGTGAACTCGCTGCGTACGACGGTGAAGGTCTGGGCCGTCGACAACGTCGGCAACGCCGGAACCATTCCGAGCGTGAGCGTGAGCGGGTCGCCGTTCTGCGGCGTGCTCGGGAACTGCGGGTTCGAGAACGCGCTGCTCGCGCCGCAGAACAACGACTGCAATCCGGCCGTGACGGCCCGTATCTCGTTCGGCAACTGGCTTCCGTTCTACAACTGCAACAACCCGACGCCTCCGTCGGCGATCGACGGGCCCCAGCACAGCGGCATCAACTCCGGGCACGTCGTCAGCTCGACCTGGCCGAACGGCGGCAACGGCGCGTTCTTCCTGCAAGATGCGCCGAGCACGTTCGACCCAAACCAGGGCTTCGAGCTCACGACGTGGGTGAACCTCGCCCAGGGATACACGCAGGGCCTGCTCCTCTTCCAGTGGGATCGCGGAATCGGGAACAGCCTCGGCAGCGCCGGCTTCACAGTCAACGAGAGCACGATCAGCTTCAACGCGTGGGGCCAGAGCACGAGCTTCGAGCCCGGGATCAGCCTCAACGGCTGGCACGAGGTGAAGCTCCACGCCGATGCGGCGACGCACACGAGCACGCTCTCCGTCGACGGCGAGCAGGCCGGCGCGATCACCACCCCCGGAACCGCGTATGCGTTCACTCGCGGCTTCAAGGATCCACGGACCTCGCTGCTGCTCGGCGACGCCTGCGGTACGTGCACGGCGCCGAACAGCGCGTACTTCGACGACGTGTCGCTCGTGCAGCTCGTCGGGCCGAATCCGCCGCAGGCCGGGCCGACCTTCACGGTCAACACAGCCGACGATCACGACGACTTCGCCTGCACCGCAGACGACTGCACCTTGCGCGAGGCGATCAGGGCCGCCAATACGCAGGAGGGGCCGAACACGATCGCGTTCGACATCCCGGGCGCCGGCGTCCACACGATCAGGCCGTCATCGTCACTTCCGGCGATCACCGACCCGGTGACGATCGACGGGTACACGCAGCCCGGGGCGAGCCCGAACACCCTGACGATCGGCGATGACGCCAAGCTGCTGATCGAGTTGCGTGCGACCGGCGCCGTCGCGGAAGCTCCCGGCCTCGACCTCGCCGGCCTGAACAGCACGGTGCGAGGTCTCGTCGTCGACGGCGGCTTCCTCTACGGCCTG